>JAICWV010000248.1 GCA_025966365.1 Chloroflexota bacterium
CAACTATCGCTGGATGTTGTGGCTCGCAGTAGCGTCTCTGATGAGCGTCCCGAAACCGATCAACGCGCGGATGCCGGATGTCCGCGCGATCTTCACGGCAGACGACATGCCCGATTATCTGCAGGGGCCGGGCGTCTGGGTCGTCTACGTCCGTGCGACAGTCCGGCCCGACGGCGCTCTTCAGAGTTGCGGCGCGGAAGCCAGCAGCGGGAACAGCAAGCTGGACGCCTACACTTGCCAGATCATCGCTCGGCGAGCCAAGTTCGCGGCTGCCAAATGGCCTGACGGTACGCCCGTTTACGGCGTTATCCGGGTACCCGTCAGTTGGGCGATCGCCGATGCTCCCCTGCCCGAGGGCGCAATGTTGCAAGCGATGAGGCCGGATGTCGACCTTACCGTGAACAAGCTGCCGACGGGCGCTCACAAGGTGGTCGGTCTGGAGCTGCAAGTCGCGGCAGACGAGAGCGGCCGGATCGTTGCGTGCGAGGAAGAGCCGCCAATCAAGATCGATCCTCACGGATATTTCCCGCAGCTCGTTCCCCTCGCCTGCCAGCAAGCCGTCAATTTGCATTTGTCGCCGCCGAACGACGCATCGGGCAAAGCGGTTCGATCGGTGCAGACTGTTTCCGTTCACTTCCAGGCGGGGTCCAACGGCGGACGATGAGGTAGCTTGCCCGCGTTGGCAACGAACAGTCTGTTTTGAATTAGCCAACCTGGTTATTTCCTGTTGACATTGTAACGCTCGTCTGGTACAACAAAGGCAGACTCAAGAAATGCGCCTAGGCGGCCCTGGCCTGCGGTTTGACAATCCTGGCTGAAGCCATAGCTTCGCCTCCGCTCGGGGAAGGGGGAGTGATGTCGTTCCAGGTGCCGCTGACATTGCGGCCGGTCTGGCGATTTGCCGTCCACGTCGTGATCGGCTCTTTCGCGTTCCTGATCGTCTACATGGTGGCGGTCGGCGTCGAACGCTGGGTTGACTGGACAGCGTCGCTTGGCGCTCCCCAATGGATGGTCGACGAGGCGCGTACGATCTCCGCGACGATTTTCTGGTTGGATCTTTTCGGGCTCGCACTATTTTTACTTACAGAGACGATCAAGCTTTGCAGGCACATCATTCTCCGCGACTGGGAAGACTGACATGGCGACCGCGCACGAGAAGACCGCTCACAAGGAGAAGACGTTCGCGCTGGACGGCCGGTTTCTCCGCGACGAGGCGCGCGAGGCGGTGAAGAGCTACTTCTCGCCGTTTGCCGCCGTGTATGCAGCAGCGACGGGGCGCAAGATCGTGCTCGTTCTCGACAAGGACGAGCAGGAGGGCTCGAAAGCCGCTTAGCCGCTTTCGACAGCGCTGCATAATTTAGCGGGCCGTGGCGAAAGCTGCGGCTTTTTTTGTTTCAGGAGAAAATCGATGGATGATGGTGAAGGAGCGCGGGGCGCTTCTGGTGGCGCTGCGCGTGGGCGTGGGGAGGATGGGAAGAAGGCAAACCCTCACCCCGACCCTCTCCCGCTCGCGGGAGAGGGGGAAGAATTGCGGGTGACGGCGAACAAGAACCGGCTCGTCCAGGTGCGGCGGGTGGGGAAGCGGAAGCTGTTCGACAAGGCGCGGAAGGAAGTGTTCCTCGAGTGGTTCGGGGCGACGTGCAACGTGTTGCTGTCGGCGGCAAAGGCCGGGGTGTGCGACAAGACGGTCTACAAGCATCTGCTCAAGGATGCGGCGTTCGTGGAGGCGTTCATCCAGGCGCTTCGGGTGGGCTATCTGCGGCTCGAGGCGCGGGAGATGCAGGAGGCGCACAGGTTCGGAGCGGGCTCGGACGTTCGACCCACCCCTGCCCCTCCCTGCCACGGAGGGGAGAGTTATGCGGTGCGGATCCTTCCCGACGACGTGGTGGAGGAGCATTTCGACCCCGCGCTGGCGCTGCAGCTGCTGCGCGAGCACAAGCGCGGGCTGACGGGCGAGCCGCGGCCGGCGCAGCGGACGACGGCTCGGTCGGCGTCGACCGAGGAGGTGGTGGCGGCGCTGACCAAGCGGCTGAAGCATTTCGCGGGCCGGGTTCTCCCCTCCACTGCCCCCGGCGGTCC
>JAICWV010000102.1 GCA_025966365.1 Chloroflexota bacterium
GGGATCGGGAACATCACCGTCTCGGCGGTGGTCGTCTCCGACTACCCGGTGATCGAAGCCACCACCATCATGGTTGCGGTCTCGGTGGTCGTCATTAACTTCCTCACCGATGTCTTCTATGCCATGATCGATCCACGGGTCCGGCTCTGATTGGTGGGTTTACAGGCACAACACGTAGCCGAGCGCTTCAGCGGCCCTGCATCCCGGTGATGCCGTAGGGGACCAATCCTCTCCGGTGATAATGCCCCCGTGGAGGAGTACTCAGCCCGGCTGGGCGCGATCGCACCGGAACAGTTTCAGGTGGCACTGGATCGCTTTGGCCTGGGACGCTTCCTGTCGGCCCGCCCAACGGGCGTGGGTCTTGCCTGGCAGACGGTCTTCGTGGACGCCTCGTCGGGCCAGTACGTTGTGCGTGGCAACCCCCTCTTCCCCGGGCAGTTCGAGAAAGAGGCCTTCTTTGTCCGCCTTCTGCACGAGCGCGAGCTGCTTCCAGTGCCCTGGCCGTACCTTCTCGACACCTCGAACGACATCTTCGGCTGGCCTTACGCGCTCATGCCGCGCCTGCCAGGACAGGCCGCCGACGTGGGACCCAGGTCCGACCTGGGTCCGGAAGATCAGCTCGGAGTGGTGATCGCCCTGGCCAACGCGCTCGCCGTCCTGCACGAGGTTTACTGGCCCGCCTGTGGCGAATACCAGGCAGAGATCGACGGCATCGCGCCGTTCGAGAAGCCGTGGGCCGAATGGGTGACGAGTCGGGTGCGAGAGAAGCTGAGTTGGGTGCGTAACGGGCCAGGCGCGATCACCGACCAGGACGCGGACTGGGCCGAAGAGTTGCTGACATCCGGGAGGGACGCGCTTGGGGAAAGCTTCACTCCCGCCTTCGTGATGCACGATTACACGCAGTACAACGTCGTCTTCCAGCAAGATCCAAGCTGGCGTGTCAGCGGCCTGTTTGACCTGGGGGAGGCCTACATCGGCGATGGAGAGGCGGACCTCTCCCGCCTTACCTCGATCCTGCTGTTCCGCAACCCGTCACTGGCCGGCGCCTTCGTTCGGCGCTATCTCACGCTGCGCCCGCCGCGTCCCGGTTTCGCCGAGCGCTTCGCCGTGTACATGCTGGACGATATCCTCATCGGCTGGGCCTCCGGCTGGCACCGGAGGAATCACCCCAACCTCAGCCTCCGTGCCTGGAGCGAGCCATACACATCCGCCGGAGAGGATTTACTCGAACCTCCTGGCTCGCCCCATTCTTCGTAGTTCGTCCAATGTATTGGCCACTGCGCCACGGCGCAGCTACTCCCCGGTCGCGCCGTCGATGCGCTCGCGGAGGAGGTCGGCATGGCCAGTGTGCCGTGCGTACTCCCGAATCAGGTGCACGGTTATCCAGCGCAGAGTAACCCGCTCGCCATCCCACGCGTGGACAGCCGGGGCGTCGAGGTCAGGGATAGACGCAGCGTTACATCTCGATGCGTCGCAGGCTGTCTTCCAGTTCCGCATCACGTCTTCTACCGAACGCAGAAATTGGTGCAGAACTGCGGGCATTTCCAGGGACGAGAATCCGTGAATGTGAGCCATACAGAGGCTTCCTGGCACCCCCAGAAATGCCAATTACATAATCATCGATTCAATCGGCGTCACCAGGATCTCGCTGGCTCCTAGCTCGCGCAGCCGCTCGATGATGTCCCAGAAACGCTCCACCTCCACCGCGGCGTGAACTGCTACCGAATCGGGGTCGGCCAGATCGACAACAGTTGGTGACTTGAGCCCGGTGGCCGTGTGCTCGATCTCTGCCAGCGACTTTCTGGGCGCGTTCATCATGATGTACTTGAAGGCACGGGCCGCAATGGCGGCTTTGAGCCGGACGCAGAGGCGATCGATGGTGCGGGCGCGCAGCTCATCCTGAAGTGACTCCGGGTTCGCGATGAGCACCGCCTCGGAGACGTAGATCGTCTTAATCTCGCGCAGGTCATTGACACGCAGAGTGCTGCCGGTCGCAGTCAGCTCCACAATGCCCTTTGCCACGCCGAGGGTGGGAGTTAGCTCCACTGAGCCGCTGATGGGGATGATCTGCACGTTGATGTTGCGCTCCCCGAAGTAGCGGCGTGCGGAATTCGGGTATGACGTGGCGATACGGGCGCCGGAAAGTCCTTCCAGCGTTTCAATGACGGATTCGTCAGGAACGGCAACCACCAGCGAGCGGTACCCGAAACTCTGCGGGAGAAGCTCAGTCACGGGGCTGCCGTATTCCAACACGAGGTTTCGCCCCACGATGCCAAGGTCGGCCACGCCATCGGCAACCCGTGATCTGGGAGCGGGCACAACCACCTACTTCATCCGCGTGACCGGAGATGATCTTGGTACGGCAGGCGGGACGATCGGGCCGGGGAATACCTATTGGTTCCAGGTGCAAACCGTCACCGCGTCGTCGGTGATCACCGATAACAATCACGGAGCCTGCTACAGGGTCCAGATTCCCAGGGCGTAGTTCTCGCGCGACCGCCGCCTCGGCCATGATCGATCCACCCATGCCGGACCAGATGATGTGCCGGACGTTGCGATTCAGCAGTGCTCGTGCGTCCCCTTCCACGTCCTCAAGGGCTGAGGCATCTCCAGACGACGCTGCACGCCATCAACCCATTCGACCACAGGAACGCTATCTTCAGCGCCAAGCCTCGCCATAGATCCCCAGCCTCGGCGGAGCTGGCCAGCAGCATCCTCATCAATGAGCCGTTGTAGCGCCAGAGATTCGTCCGATGGCGGCATGTTACACGCCCCACCAGGCGCTAAAGCCTCCGTCCACCGGAATGACAGCCCCGGTGACAAATGCGGATGCAGGACTGCATAGCCAGAGAACCGTCCCCACCAGATCTAACGGATCGCCAAACTTTCCCGCTGGTGTGTGGTCGATAACCGTCTGGCCTCGGGGTGTCAGGCTACCGTTCTCTTCTACCAGCAGGTGGCGGTTTTGATCGCTGAGGAAAAAGCCTGGCGCGATGAAATCGACCGGAAGTCCCGGTCCGTATTTTCGGGCGAGATCCACAGCCAGCCAGCGAGTGAAATTGTCGATTGCTGCCTTGGCGGCCGCATACCCCACCACACGGGTGAGCGGCAGTTCGGCCGACATGGAGGAGATGGTCACGATGGAGCCCGAGCCCTGTTGCGCCATGACAGCCCGAAAGACCTGGCATGGCAGGACCGTTCCCATCAAGTTGAGGTCGACAGTGTCGCGAATTGCCGGCGGCGGCACGTCAAAGAACGATCCCTCGATAGGTACTGTCGACGCGGATGCGGTTCCGCCCGCGGCATTGATCAGAATGTCGACGCGCTCCCATTGTTTGTTCACGTGCAACGCCGCCGTGCCGAGCGACGGCTCCTCCAGTACATCGGCCACCAGTGCAATGGCTTCTCCTCCGTCCTGGGTGATGGTTTCACACACCTGTTGCAGGCGGTCCTCATCGCGGCCAAGCACTGCGACCCGCGCGCCGGATCGTGCCAGCCCGATAGCCAACGCTGAACCAAGAACGTCCGAGCCGCCGGTAACAACGGCGACCTGGCCCTGAATATCAAACAGGCTTTTGGGGCGCCAACCTGCCCTCCTGGGCATGGAGGAGTCGCAATTCTCAATCACACGTAGATGCCTTTGGAAGTCGATAGATTCGGCGAGCGTTCTCTACCCACAGCTTGGCGCGCGCAACTGAAGAGAGGTGAGACGACAAGTCGTTCAGAGTATCGGCCCATCGGTCATACGCGCTTGCCTGAAGAACGACCGGCCAATCGCTGCCGAAGAGGACACGGTCCTCTCCAAAGCAATCCAATACATGACCTATGAACGGTCGCAGGTCTTCGGGAGTCCAGGCGTTGTGATTGGCTTCGGTCACAAGGCCACTGATCTTGCACGCTACGTTAGGTAAGCCCGCCATCTCAACGAGTTGTCTCTTCCAGGGTTCGATGGCATGGTTTCGGATGTCCGGTTTGCCAATATGATCCAGGATGAACGACGTGTTAGGGCACTGACGAACGAGTGCAATGGCATTGGACATCTGACGGTGGTCGATACAGATATCGAATGTGAGACCGTACTCCGAGAGGATGTGAACCCCGCGAACGAAGTCCGTTCTCAGACAGAAGCCTGGGTCGGTCTCAAATTGAATGATCCGCCGAATTCCCTTTATGAGTGGGGATAGACGCACCAGCGCTTCCAGGAACACACGTGATCGATCGCCATATTCAAGCGGTGCCCATGCCACGATTGCCTGGATGCGTCGGTCCTGCTTGGCGAGTTCGCACACAAACGCCGCTTCCAAATAAGCGTATGGTGTTTCGACCTCGACCTGCATATAGACCATGGATTGAATGTCGATGCCTCGCGTGTGTTCCTCGTACTCCGGCAGGAGATATCGTTGGTTCAAGAGCGGCGTCGAATCCAGCCAAGACATACGAAACTGTTCGGGATCCCACAAGTGCACGTGTGCATCTACGACTGGGACAGTTGGCATGCTGGCCTCCAGTTTTTAGATTTGGTCTGCCAACGCATTATTCGGCTGGACTGCCGGAACAGGCACGTCGTTCGGCAGCAGCCCGGAATCCTTCAAGTCGTGCCATAACGCGTCCGGAATGGGGAATCGGAAGAGATCCGCATCTAGCTCCATTTGTCGCGCGGACCGAGCGCCGACCAGCACAGCTCGCACGGCGGGATGGCCAAGCGGAAACTGCACCGCCGCTGCTGCCAGTGGAACCGAGTGGCGCCGACATATGAGATCGAGGTTCTGAGCTTTTTCGAGGACACTGGGCGGTACGCGGAGATAGTCATACGTGCTGTCAGGACGTGGCTCCGCCAGCACGCCACTGTTGAAGACGCCGGCCGCAATGACCGTTACGCCCCGCTCATAACAGAGGGGAAGCAGTTCCGTCAGACCCGACTGGTCGAGAAGTGTGTACCGGCCAGCCAGGAGGACGCAGTCGATATCGGTCTCACGCACAAACTGGGCGGGCATATGCGTCTGGTTCATGCCGACACCAATTGACCGCACAATCCTCTCGGTGCGCAGCCGTTCGAGCGCGGGATACGAACCTTTGAGAGCCTCGTTATAGTGGTCGTCCGGATCATGAATGAGCGCCACGTCGACCGCATCCAATCCGAGTCGCTCCAGGCTCTCGTGTAGCGATCGCAGAGCTCCGTCCGCACTGAAATCGAAGATCGGGTTAGTCGGCAAAGCGCCGACAAAGTTATCATCCCGATCAGCCGGAGCGGAGCGACGCAAAAGGCGCCCAACTTTGGTCGATACGATGACAGACTGTCGATCTATCCGAGCAAGCCCGCGACCCAATCGTTGCTCCGCCAACCCATGGCCGTAGAGCGGAGCCGTGTCGAAATATCTCACCCCGCAGCGATATGCCGCGGCGATTGTATCTTGCGCCTGAGATTCCGACACCTCTGAAAACAGGCCAGAAAGTGGCGCTGTTCCCAGTCCTAGCGTTCCGGGAGGCAAGAAATCTCTGGTGCTCACAGACCAGGCTCATGGTCAGGAGCGAGAACAATTTTTAGAGCTTGTTCTACACCGACATCGAGCAGACGAAGCGCCTCCGGCGCCTCAGTCACGGCAAAACGGTGGGTGATCATCGCATCCGCGTTCACCACCCCATCTTCCAGGAGGCGCATCACCGCTGGGAAGGCGTCGCGACTATTGCGGGAGCCAAGCACATCTACCTCTTTACGCATGAGTGTGACGGTGTCTATCTCAACCGGTCCCCGGTTCCAGCCCACCAACACTATCCGCCCGGCATATGACGCGACCGCTGTCGTCATCGCGGTACACAGTTCGTTACCTGTGGCTTCGAACACCACGTCAGCCATCTCGCCGTTTGTCATCTCTGAAACGACGTCAACCAGCGCAGTGCCGGTCCCCGAGACAGCTGCGCATCCGAGTTCACGTGCGATGCGCCGTCGTGTCTCGTTAACATCCACCACAATCGCCCTACACCCTCTGGCCCGCACCAGCAACTGAGAAATCAGCAAGCCGATGGCCCCCGCGCCAAACACAACACACGTGCTGCCGGCCTTCGGGGCCCCGCGCTGGACAGCATGGAAAGCAACGGCGAGAGGTTCGGCCAATACAGCAGCGTTATCTGGAACCGTGTCTGGAACCGTAAACAGCGAATCTGCTCGCACGAGCCACGGGTCTTGAAAGCCTCCATCCACATGCACACCCATTACCTGGAGATATTCACAGGCGTTGTACCGTCCGAGTCTGCAGGCGCGACATCGGCCGCACCGGATCATAGGATCAACAATGGCTCGTTTTCCACAGAGCTCGGGCCGGCTGCGGCACGTCAGCACGTCAACCAGCAGTTCGTGCCCTAGCACCCGGGGGTAACGGACGTGCGGCGAGGTCCCTCGGTAGGCGGCCAGATCAGATCCACACAGGCCACCCAAACGCAATCGAACCAGTGCTTCGTCTGGATGCGATGGCCGAACATTGACGTCACCGTCGACCTCCACGACACCTGGTCGCTCCAGGACAACTCGTGTCATGCCGGTGCCGACACGTTCAACAAGGGAACGGATGCTGCCGTGTGATCTTGAAGACGTAGGCGTGCTCGCAGGGCTTGTCCACAGGGGTTGTGATGGTCAGTCCGTCAGGTGTCATCTGCCAATCCAGCTTCCCCTCGACGCCGAGCATGCTGACGGAAGCGATCTCAGACTCGTACAGCAGCGGGACGACAGCCGTAATCGTCACCTCATGGCCGGGCCAGCCAAGACAGGTCGCGTAGAGGGCATCACCCTTTGCGGTGAAGCGGATATCCTCGGCCGTGTACTGGACCTCCTGCCCCTCGCTGAATGGACCGCTCTTCTGCATCTGCGTCGGTCCTTCACCGTAGGTCATCCAGGGAGTCGTCTCGTAGATGGCCTCACCGTTGACCTCCAGCCACTGGCCGATCTCGAGCAAGGAGGCCTTCGCCACTTCGGGGATCGTCCCATCGGCTCGTGGGCCGACATTCAGCAGGAGGTAGCCGTTCTTGCTCACATTATCAATCAGGTTGTGCACTAGCGCGCTCGCGGGCTTAAACCCCGCGTCCTGCACGTACGACCAGGCGCCCTGGTCATCGACCGAACTGTCGGTGATCCACTCGTGATAGGCCAGGCCGCTAAGTCGACCCAGCTCGAGATCCAGAACGCCGGAGCCGGGGACGAGATCATGCCACTTATAGGTGACAACCACCTCTTTGCCCCACGCGCGAGCCTGGTTGTAGTAGTAGGCCAGACATTCTTGCTTGTACTGTTCGTGGATGAGTTTCAATCCGACGTCGAACCACAACAGGTCGGGGTGGTACGTGTCGATGACTTCCAGCGTCTTGGCTTTCCACCGGTCGAGGAACTCTTTGCTCGGCTGGTCTGGGTTGAACACCCCGGGTCCCGCTTGGACGTCTAGATTGCGGGGCGGTCCATAGAGGCCGGCGTAGCGCGGATCCGCGGTATCAAATTCATTGCCCCGGCGCGGGTAGAACCACCAGTTCTCGGCGTGATGCAACGCCACCATGAAGCGCATCCCTTGCGCGCGAATGGCCCGCTCAAGTTCGCCCACGACGTCGCGCTTCGGACCCATCCGGGCGGCGTTCCACTCTGTGACCCGGCTGTCCCACATCGCAAAGCCATCGTGGTGCTCGCCTACTGGCCCGGCAAAACGGGCTCCTGCTTGCTTAAACAACTCCGCCCACTCATCTGGATCGAACTTCTCGCCCGTGAACAGAGGAATGAAGTCTTTGTAGCCGAAATCGGATGGCGGACCGAACGTCTTGACGTGATACTCGTACTGCGACGTCCCCTCCCGATACATGTGGTGGGGATACCAGGAGCCATTTTGGCCGCACGCAGGGACCGAATAGACGCCCCAGTGGGTGTAGATCCCAAACTTGGCATCTTTGAACCATTGGGGCGTCGTGTGCATCCGGAGGGAGCGCCAATTGACTTCGAAGATGTCAGGCATGGATGCCTCCTTGTATTTTTTGCATCGTTATCGCACCTGCTTGTCGCAGTTCGGTGGCGGCGGTGGGTTGAAGATAGGTATTCTCCGTCTTGCCTCCCGGAGTATGCCACTGTCGGTCATCACAACGACATTTTTCGTCCCCTCACGGTCGACGGGTGTGGGGGATGCAGCTTTGGATACGTCATGTTCGACAGGCCCGTCGATTACGACCTGGCTGGTAGTCGCCCCCGTGGTGCCGGTGCGCGCGACTGGGATAAGCTTGGCGAACGCGGCAGCGGCGTCAATGAAGTCATGATCCTCTGACCACAGTTCGTTCCAGGTTCGCCATTTGCGGGTGCCGTTGATGATGAGCCGGGCACCGTTGGCAACGGCGTGTTTGCCTGTTGAACATGGCGGAGATCGAGATCGCCATCATCGGGCGGGCGTGTCTGCGGCGTCGGTCCGGGGATCGCGCGACACTGGAGCGACAGGTGGCGGCACTGGAGGCCGAGCGGAACGAGCAGCACCGGACCATTACCTGGTCCTTCACCGCGTACGACGCTCGCACCAAGCTCCGTCGCCTCTACCCTACGCCTCAGAGCTAAATGGACAGACCACTAGCGCGCCGATAGCCGACACCGTTGATGCATAAATCGAAGCTGTGCTGCAGCACATACGTCAATGAAGTTGACGTAACTACGAAGACAATTGACCAGGTCCCAGTCAGTGCCGGCCAAGGCAGAATAGGTGGCCGGCGGGATCCGCGTACACCTGGAACGCTTCGGCTGCCTCGAGGTCGTCGGCCGGCTTCAGGAGCCGCGCGCCCAGCGAGATAGCCTCCTCATGCGCGGCTCTCAGGGCGCCGACATGCAGATCCAGATGGATCTGCTGCTGCTGCACGCCGTCGGGCCACGCGGGCGGCACATGGTTGGGCGCGAGTTGAAAGCCCATCCGCCACTCTCCGTCGACCAGCACGCTGTGCCAGCCATCGTCGTCCGCCACGGCCCTGCCACTTAGCATGCCGGCCCAGAAGGCGCTTTCAGCGGCGAGATCAGCCGCGTCGAACACAATGATCTGTCGCTTGATCTTCATGCAGTCTCTCCGCGTTCGCTTCCCGTCAGAACCGGGTCCGTGTGGCGTTCTCGTCAGCACCTTCCAGCATTCGGGCATCGGTGGTGCGTGATCCTCACTACCAGCTTCAATACCGTTCCATCGGTGTCGTCCAGGGGACGCGTATGTCGCACGGTGAGCAGATCCTGAGTTCCACCCACTGAGACCTTGCGCACCCCGCCATCCTCGCGCACGAAGGAAAGGACTGCCGATTGGCTGGATATGACAGCACCACCGCCGCCGAGGGGCACGAAGATTTGAGCCGGCTTGTTGATCGCTGCCACCAGGCGCGCAATCGTCGCCGGCCAGGTGATGGTGAATCGACGCGTGTAATTCATCGTCGGAACGGCGCCCGAGGATTTCAAGGTCACCTGGACACGCGTGAACGGGCCGTTCAGGTAGGAGGCCTGCGGTCTCGGTGGTAGATCCAGCGTCTGCGCGACGTACAGGATGGCGGTCTCCGTGGACGACAGCGGCCGGAAGACAAGCGTCAGCCGGCTCAATCCCCAAGGGGACACAAAGTCGAGCGTCGTGAAGCGCGGCCCTCCATGCTGCTGCAACGGCATGGTGCCTTCGAGAAAGAGCCCGCAGGCGCGGACAGACGATTGGTACCAGGCGGAGACGGCCCTGTACCCCGCCGGTACCTGGAACTCGGCACGCGCGACCTTGCGATAGGCAGGCGGCATACTGACCACCGCGTGCGCGGGCATGGCGGCATTCGAAGGAGCTGCCCCCGGATACAGAGGGAATCGCTCGATGAGCGGACCAGGCGGAATATCACGGGCGGGCGGACTATTTGAGTCTGCGCTGGCCGGAGACACGACGCCAGGCCGGAGGACGAGTGTCAGATTGCCGGAGCACGATGAAGAGCCGGCCGGGCCGCCATGAGGTGCTTCTGCCGCAGCGGGGCGTCCGCCGGGCAGAACCGTCAGGAGAGCGAGGAGAAGGCCGGCGGCAAACGGGCGCCTCGACGACCTCATGTGCATGGTGCTGTTCTCGCTCCAACGGACGATGACGGCGTCGGAAGTCATTCGCAGGCTGTTCTTCTGTCCCTTCCTTCACTACAACGCGCCATCTCCTTACATTGTCACCCTGAAATCAAATTTTGCCGCCCCTGCAGGGTTGGTCGTTATGATCTCGGCCGGTCATCGTTATAGAGGCGGAGGGAGTGCGCATGGAATCCACGACTGGACCATTCTGCTGAATGAGGGCGTTGTCCACCACCACCGCCGACGGGGACAGCCATGGCACCGCCGACACGCAGCTGGAATTTCTGATGTCCAGCTACGGCGACGCCCTCCATAGCTTTGCGCGCACCCTCACGGGCGATACCGATGTGGCCGCGGACTGCACGCAACATGCCTTCCTTCGTGCCTACGAGCATCTGCGAGAGGGACGCGCGGTGAATCGAGCGTGGCTGTACACGACGGCGAGAAACGCCGGCCTCGACTGGCTCCGTCAACGGCACCGAATAGCGGGCGACGATCACGCCCTCCGTGGGCTGGAGATGCCGCCCACTGGGAGCCCCGATCGGATTGTTGCCTTGCGTGCCGCCCTTGATCGTCTATCTCCCGAGGACCGGGAAGTCCTGTACCTGTTCACGGTCGATCGCTTCCGCGCCGCCGAGATCGGCGCGATGATCGGCGTTGGCGTCGACGCTGTTCGCATGCGGCTCTTCCGCGCTCGTGAGCGGCTCCGGGCCCTGTATGGAGAATGCCAGTGATGAACTCAGACCACCCCCGGATCCTGCTTGCCTCCTACGACGACCTGACCGTGCGCGAGCGGCAGGATATTGATTCTCACCTGGCGGGGTGCATCCCCTGCCGCCAGGCGCTCGAGGGCTATCGACGCCAGGACGCCGACATGCGCGCGCTGCCGGCGGAACAGATGCCGGATGCGGTCAGGCTCGCCGTCCGCCACCGGCGATCGGCACCGGGCTCCCGCCGGACCGTCCTCCCCGGCCTGGGTCTGATTGCAGCGCTGGTCGCGCTGGCCGCTTCCATCCTCCTGCCACTCCACCGCCAGCCTGCCGTCGTGGTAGCTTCCGGGCTGCCGCTCTTGCGCCGGGTCGCTCGCACCGTCGAGCAGGTCCCACCGAATACGGGCACCGCCCGCATCAGTTATGAAGCCCTGGGAGGCAACGATGCAGAACTCCCGGCAGCCGCTGCCATCTACAACAATCACCAGGCCATGCTGATCCACTGGCAGGTACGCGACGCGCTCCACTACCGCGTTGACGTCACCGTCCAGCGGCCCCTCTTCGAGCAGGGGACGGTGACCTACCTGCGGAATGGACGGACGCTGACGGTCTACGACCATCGCCTGGGCTACGCCGTTGTCGGCCCTGCGCCGCACGACAGGTTTCAGCCGGCCTGGCAGCAATTGGCGTTTCTTCGCTACGGCTGGCAGGCTGTCCCCGGGACGGCAATGCCCCCTATCGCCGACGCGTCGATCGCGCGGTTCACGGCGGAGATACGCCGACGCGGGTCGTCGCTGCACCCAGCGAGCTACGCTCGCATCGTGGGGCCCGATCGCGTAGCCGGGCAGCCCGCCCACATCGTCGAGTACGGGCCGCTCGAGCGCTTTGATATTGTGACCGGCTGCTCATTTGCACACCCCGGCCACTGTCTCCATCATCCCCGCGGAAACGGTGAGGCCCGCGTCTCCATCGCCGATCGCTACCCCATGGTCCTCCGCTACGACGACAGCGGGATGGTCCCGGCCACGTTCCTGCCCCGCCATACGCACTACATCGTGACCTCACTGCGGTTCGGCGTGGGGCCCCCGGCGTCGGTGCTGAACTATCGGCCACCCGTCCCACTCCACCGCGTCAGCGATCCTCTGGTGCGGGCACTCGAGTCCGGTGCCGGTCCGGTATCGGTGCCCGGATCCGGGACGACCGCCCTCATCCCAGTGTCGGTTCCCCAGGCGACCCCACCGCTCTCGCGGGAGATCCAGGACAACTACGCTGAGCCCATTCGCAGGAGAGCTGACCCGACTGATGCCTTCTCCGGGCTGACGACCACCCGCACCGACACCCTGTACGGAACCGGACGGTTCCGGAATGTGCTCGGCGCCGGACCGCATGCCGCCGTCGGACCCTACGTCCTGGTTCAGGCACGCCGCCAGGTCGGCGGACTTCCATCCGGCCTCCGTCAGGGGAAGCCGGAGCTCCGCGGCGGGTGCGCAGTCTATGGAGGAACGTACGCTGATGGTCAGCACTGGGCAGCACTTCAGCTGCACCGGGTGACGATTCTCATCTCGACCAACACCATGACGCTTCCGGCCGTGCGGCAGTATGCGGGGCAGGTCTGCCGGGGGACCTCATGATGCGCGTCATCCTCATTACCGTGGCGGCGGTTGTCTTGCTCGGCGCGCTTGCTGTCGCCGGATTGCGCGCGTCCGGCGTGACGCTTCCCTGGGAATCGAGCATCTGCGGCGACCCCACCGCGTCTTGCTGGACGCACGGGAGGCCGGTGTATCTGGCGATGGTCCGGCGCGGCTTCAAAGACACGGTGGCCACTGCCATGTCCGACAAGATCGTTACTACCAGAATCCTCAATACGGGGCCCGATATTCCTCGCCTGGTCGCGGTCACCTCGGCGGGGAAGTCCGGCCGTGTCCTGAGATCCCACGCCACGCTCGCGACCGCGGACGGAACCCGCACGATCGTGCCGCGGCTGCTGTCCCGCCGCAACCACACCTACATGTGGAGCCTCGGCCCCGTGCCCGACGGCTCGGTCCTGACCCTCGTCCAGCGCTGCCGGCCATATACGTCCGACCAGTCATGGATGCAACCCGCGCTCTACGGACGCCTGAGTACGAACGGCAAGCCCCGACCGGCTGATATTCTTCAACACGA
>JAICWV010000116.1 GCA_025966365.1 Chloroflexota bacterium
CTGGGGCCAGCGCGGCTGCAGGTGGGCGACATCCTGGGTATCCAGCGATACGAGATGGTGGTGCCGCAGCCGGCGCCCTTCGTGGTGTATCCGCGCGTCTTGCCGCTGGAGCGGCTGGGACTGCCCACGCGCTCGGCGCTGGTTGCCCTGCCGGACCGCACGCCCCTCTTTGAAGATCCGAGCCGAATCATGGGTGTGCGGGAGTATCGTCCCGGTGACTCACCCCGCCGTATCCACTGGGGCGCCAGCGCCCGCTCCTCGCAGCTTCTGGTCAAGCAGTATCAGCCGTCCATCGCCCGGGAGCTACTCCTCTGCCTGGACCTCTTCTCCAACGACTATCCATTTCATCAGTGGTTCGATGCCATCGAGGAGGCGGTGGTGGTGGCGTCCTCACTCACCAGCCATTCCATCGTTCGAGACGGGCTGACCGCCGGGCTGGTCACGGTGGCGCAGGACGCGGTGACCGGGGAAGTCGAGCGAATGGTGGTGCCGCCGGGCCGGCATCTGATACCCATTCTCGAAGTGCTGGCCCGGGTGAAGGCGACGACCGGGGACGGATTCGCCGACCTGTTGCGGGAGCATGGAGGCAGACTGCGCTGGGGCTCCACGGTGGTGGCCGTGACCGGTGAGATCTCGACCGAGGTGGCAGAGACCTTGCTGTACCTGAGGCGGCAGGGTCACGCCGTGGCAGCGATTGTGGTTCGTCCGGATCTCCCCGAGGGAACCCGGTCGGTCGCCGCGTACGGGGTGCCGGTCTATCAGGTCTGGAACGATCGCGATCTGGCGGCGCTGTGATGCGTGTAGTCCGCGACGTCCTGCTGCCGCTGGCCTCGGCGGTCATGGTCGCCTGCATCGCCGTCTCGCTGGTCGCGGTCAGCTATACCTTCGGCTCGACCTGGAACTCCGGCTATCTGGTCCCGTTATCGGCGCTGGTGGCAATCGAGGCCTACTTTTCGGCGCGCATCCGCGGGTACATGGGGCCGCGCATCGTCGAGCTGGGAATCATCTATGCCGTCCTGGAGGCGGCCGACACCCTGGCCAACGGCGGTACGCTGCGGGCGGCGCTGACGCCGCACGGCGGCCCGTCCCTTCTACTCGGGGCGATCCTGCTGCTCTTTGTCTGGCTTGGTATCCGAGAGATGGCGGAGATGCTGCCGGAAATCCATAAATCGCTCGAGCCGACGAGCGTGGTGAGCGCACTTGCCCTGCGGTTTGTGGCCGGAGGCATCTTCCTGGTGCTGATCGCCGGCTTCAGTCAGCGGAGCGTGGCCGACGCCATGCACCTGCCCGCTTCGTCCCCATCCGGCCCGCTGCTGAACGTTCTGATCTACTTTCTCCTGGGCATGATGATCGTCTCCTACCTGCAGTACGAAGCGATGCAGCAGCGCTGGGAGATTCAGGGAGTCCGGATCGTCGGCGATCTGCAGGGAAGCTGGCTTCGGCTTACCGCGGCACTGCTGGTGCTGGCCCTCATCGTCGCCGTCGTCTTGCCGACCACACAGGTTTTTGGACTGGGCTCCTTCTTTGGCGCGATCTGGCAGGTCCTCGCCGGACTGGGAAGCGGGCTCTGGAACCACCTGCCCGGGCAGGGAAGCGCGCCTCCGCTGAGCCGGGTTTTCGGGCACGGCCACCATCACCCCATCCCGACTCCGGTTGCCCACCCCAGAGGATCGCATGGGGGCGCTGCCCCCTCCTGGCTGGGCGCGGCCCGGACGGCCATCTTCTGGGTGGTGCTCGCCGCCGGAGTGCTCTACATGCTGTTCCGGGTCAAGTGGGCCGCGGTCGCCGACGCACGACCGAAGCGCAAGCGTCTCTCGATCCTCGCGCGGCTTGGTCGTCTGTGGCAAAGTCTCTGGAAGCGGGCGCGCAGGTCGGCACGCATGGTGGCGCACCTGGTCCCGCACAACCTGCCGCGGCGCCAGGGGAGCGGTTCGGCCGGGGGTCTTCGACGCTTCCTGCGGCTCAACGCCCTCAGCCCCGAGGAGCAGGTGCGGTATTTTTATCTCAGCCTGCTGCGCCGGGCACAAGAAGGGGGGGTGACGCGCGCACCGTCGCAGACGCCGTCCGAGTTTGCCTCCCGTCTGGCGCCTCGCGTTGGCGAGGCAGGTCCAGACCTGGACGCCCTCACCGATGCCTTCATCGACGCGCGCTATAGCGGCCATGGGGTGGAACGAGAGCGGGTCAGCCCGATCAAGTCCCACTGGCAGCGCGTCCGCAACGCCCTCCGCGGTAACCGAAGAAGCAGTACCCGGCGTAGGTGATTCGATCCTTCTCTGAACGAGCGCCCAAGGACACGTCGTAGTTCCATCAATGCATTGACATAACTACGAACGTGGTTAGCACTGACGTTGCGGCAATTACGAAGGACGGAACGGAAGACGGCGCTCGTTTCAGGCCTCGGCCTGGGCGACTCGGCCACCCGCGGAGTAGGATGGGGAGGGAGTATAGAGCTAAACATTGGTGCTGCCGGGCACGGAAGGGACTGTTTCATGGACCTGCAATTTGGCGTTGATCTCTCCACCTCGGCGGCTCCGGGCGCCGATCCGGTTCGAGATGCGCGGCGCCGTGAGGAGCTGGGCTTCGACTTCCTCACCGTCTCCGATCATCTGCATGGCGCACATCCAACCTTCGAGACCTGGACGCTGCTTACCTGGGCTGCTGCCCACACGCAGCACATCGGCCTCCTGACCAATGTGCTGGGATTGCCCTACCGGCCTCCGCCGGTCGTCGCCAAGATGGCGGAGACGCTCGACCGCCTCTCGCGCGGGCGGCTGACGCTGGGTCTGGGGGCGGGTGGGAGTAATGACGAGGCGGAGGGATTTGGACTCGAGGCTCGTTCTCCGGGCGACAAGATTGCGGCCCTGCGAGAGGCGATCGAGATCATTCGCGGCGTCTGGGCCGAGGACTACTTCGAATACCGGGGCGAGCACTATCACACCGGCGGCGCCAACATCGTTCCCAAACCCCGCCGACACATCCCCATCTGGATCGGGTCCTACGGTTCGCGGGCGGTGCAGCTCACCGGGCGGCTGGCCGACGGCTGGAGCCCGTCGCTGCCCTACCTGCCGCTGGACCAGGCCATCGAGGCGGGAAAGGTCCTCAGGCGCGCCGAGGCAGAGGCGGGACGCCCGCCGGGCTCGGTCACCTTCAACTACAACGTGCCCATCCGGATCGGAGGCAAAGCGCGTGACGACCGAACGGTGGCCGGAACACCGGAGGAGATCGTCGAGCGACTGCGCCGCTTCGTCGAGGCGGGCTTCACCTCCATGTCCTTCTGGCCCATTGGCGATCAGGACGAGCAGACGGCGCGCCTGGCGGACGAGATTCTGCCCGCTCTGCGCTCCCTTCCGGTGGAGCACCCTCGTGAGCGATACCATGGCCGGTGATCGCTCCATCTAGATACCAGGCGCTCTGGCGCAACAGCGACTACCTCATCCTCTGGGCCGGCCAGGCGATCTCGGTTGCGGGCTCCCAGGTTTCCCTCTTCGCGCTTCCTCTCCTGATCCTGGTGGTGACCAAATCGCCCGGCGTGGCCGGCATTGTCGCCGCCCTGCGCACGCTGCCGTACGTCGTTCTGGGCTTGGTGGCCGGAGCGCTGGTGGATCGCTGGAACCGGAAGCGCGCCATGATCCTCTGCGATACTGGTCGGGCCATCGCCCTGGCCAGTATCCCCCTTGCCTACTGGACCGGTCACCTCTCGGTGGTGCAAATCGGGGCCGTCTCGCTGATCGAAGGAACGCTCATGGTTCCCTACAGCCTCTCGTCCACCGCCGCCCTCCCCCGGGTGGTGGGCACAGAGCAGTTACCGCTGGCCATGAGCCAGAACGAGGCAACCTTCCAGATGGCCGGCCTGCTGGGACCGTCGGTGGGCGGACTCCTGTTCGCCGTTAGCCGTGTCTTCCCCTTCGCGGCCGATGCCCTCTCCTACGCCGCCTCGGTGATCTCGCTGCTCTTCGTGCGGCGTGAGTTCCAGGGAGAACGCCCCCCGGCCCAGCGCAGCATCTGGGGTGACATCTGGGAGGGATTGGGCTGGCTCTGGCGCGAGCCGATCGTTCGCGCCATGGCCTTTTTGAGCGCCATTGCCTGGGTGGTGCTGGCCACCCTCAACCTGGTGGTGATCGTCCTGGCGCGAGATCAACACGTCCCGTCCTGGGGCATCGGCCTCATCGTCGGACTGGGAGGCGTGGGCGGCATTCTGGGAGCAGTGGCCGCGGCGCCGATCCAGCATCGGTTTCGGTTTGGACCCATCATCATCGCCTGCTCCTGGGCCTGGGCGGGTCTCTGGCCGCTCTACGCCGTTGCGCCCAATGGGGTTGTCCTGGGGATGATCAGCGCCGGCCTCTCCTTCATCTTCCCCCTGTACAACGTGACGCAGATGAGCTATCGCGTGGCAATTATTCCTGATGTGCTGCAGGGCCGGGTCAACAGCGCCTTCCGCCTCATCGCCTTCAGCGGGCAGCCGGTGGGACTGGCGGTCGGCGGCTTACTCATGCAGAGCGTGGGGCCGCAGCGGGCGGTGCTGATTATGACGATAGCCCCGGTGGTGATGGCACTCAGCGCCACCCTCAGCGCCTCGATCCGCAACGCCCGCCCGGTGGCGCACTTACAACGAGTGTAACCTGGTGACGGTGCCATACCGGATGCAATCTTGAAGGGGGCACGATTCTATCGCGCCCCCTTCAACAGCCAACATCGCGGCTGGACTCGAAATGTAGTGTTAGGGCGCTGCAAATCGTTGGGGGTCGAACTGCGCGACGAGGCGCAGCGTTCTTCCCACCGTCGCCAGATCGGCCGCGATCTCGCCAATGACCGGCGCGAATTTGAAGCCGTGGCCGGAGAAGCCGCCCAGCACCATCATCCGGCCCCGATCGCTCACCGGGCCGATCATGAAGTGGCCGTCCGGCGTGTTGGTGTAGAGGCACACCTGGCTGCGGACAACCGTGGGTATTACGCCGTCCAGATACCGCTCCACGAATTCCCGGATTGGCGCCAGGTCGGCAGGATGGACCGAGCGATCGACGGTGCGGACGTCCGTTGCCTCGCCTTCGCGGTGGATGGCAATCTTGATCGTTTCGCCGTCAAGCGTGGGGAAGCCGTAGGCCTGGTGGCTGTCCGCCTCGTGGATGAAGATAGGAAACCGATCGGGCGCGAACGCAGCCGGGTCGGCGATGGGAAGCCAGGCCATGACCTGCCGGGTCACCGTGAGGTTGCGGCCAAGCCCGGGCAGAAAGGCGGGCAGCCAGGGACCGACAGAGATGACTGCCTGATCCACCTGGTATCGCTCTCCGCCTGCTACCACACTGACGCCAGCGTCGGTTTCCTCCACCTGTTCCACCGTGACGCCGGTTCGAACCAACGCTCCGAGCTCGGCTGCACGCGCGGCCATGGCTCGGATCGCGCGCTCCGGCCGCAACACGCCTGCCGGCTCTTCCAGAATCGCGACTTCATCACCGTCAAGCCGGTGCGCCGGATAGCGCCGGACCATCTCCTCCGCGTCCAGCATCTCGTGCGCCAGGCCGTGAGTCTCGACGCTGTGTCGCGTCCCGGTCACCACCTCGCTCCCGGGCGCGCCGATCATCAGTCCGCCGGTCCGAATCAGGACGCCGGCCCCCGACTCCCGCTGCAGCCGCTCCCAGAGCTCGAAAGCGCGGCGCGCCAGCGGAACGTATTGCTCGCCCTCGAAGTAAGCGGTGCGGATGATGCGGGACTCGCCGTGCGAGGAGCCGCGGTCGTGTCCCGGCTCGAATTGCTCGAAGCCGATGGCGGGAACCCCACGAGCGGCAAGCTGCCACAGCGTCGCGCTTCCCATTGCCCCCAGCCCGACGACCGCTACAGCCGGGTCTCGACTCACGGCAGCGTCTCCACAGTCAGTCCGGGAGCACGGCGCAATCGCTCGTCGACAGTAACCAGCGGACAGGTCAGCAGCTCGGCGAGGGCCACATAGGCGGCATCGTACGACGAGATGTTGTGCCGCATATCCCAAAGACGCGGGATGAGCGGGAAGCTTTGCCAGTAACGGATGGGGGCGGACCGGAACGCCTCGCCCGCTAGCGGTGCCGTTTCGTCCCCTATGTGACCTAGCCGTACTTCCCGCCGGAGGACGGACAGAATCTCGAGGCCCAGGGCGTCGGGAGCGCTCATCCTCTTGCCGGTCACTATGGTCGCTACCTCGGGGAATCTCGGTCCTGGAAGGATCAACTCCAACAGGGCCGATGAGTCAACGACGATCGAGGCTTCGGCCAAGTTCCCGCTCGCGCCCCTCCCGGGTTTCCCGCGCGGCACGAGCAGTGTCGACTCCTGATATCACCGGAGCCCGGCGCTGCCGGTCCAGCCACACCCGCTGCGATGGGACCGAGACTTCGTGCTCCAGGACCCGGATCAGGCATTGGCTCATCGTGAGCCCTTCGTCGGCTGCCCGCTGTCGGAGTGCCTCGTGCAGCTCCGGGGGGACATTCTTGATCTGCAGGTGTGCCACGACGAACTCTAGCATGGTAGCAGCATGCCGCCTCATGCGCTTACCTCTGCTGCTACCACGACTCCCCGCGCTTTCTCCGGTTGGGTGCTGACGATCCAGATACCGGCGATGATCAGGACCCCGCCGGCGACCGTCGCGGGCCCGAAGCGCTCGCCGAGGAGCAGGACGGCGAGGAGGGTGCCGACCAGCGGCTGGAGGAAGAGGGTCGGCGCAGCGACAGTCGCGTCCACGTGGCGCAGGGCGACGATCCAGCCCAGATAGGCGAGAAAGGTGCCGCACACCGCAAGGTAGAGCACGCCGGCCGAAGCCCCGAGACTGACGGGCGGAAAACCGTCAACAGCCACATTGGCTGCTGCGGCGGGAAGCCAGACGACGAGGCTGCCGATGACGCAGGCGCCGGTGACGACCACGGCCGGGGATCGCTCCGCCTCTGCCTTGCCGAGCACGGAGTACACGGCCTCCGAGGCCAGCGCCAGCACGATCAGCAGATCGCCGAGGACGCGGGTTCCGCTTTCGGTGGAAGGAGGGGCGATGCCGCGCTGGATGACGAGGTAGACGCCGCAGACGCTCAATCCCATGCCCAGCACCGAGCGCCGGCCGAGGTGCTCGCCCAGGAGCAGCCGGCCGAAGAGTGCAGTGAAGATTCCCTCGGCGGCGATCAGGAGCGCCGTATCGGAAGCAGTGGTGAGGGAGAGGCCGGTGAACTCCGCGGCCTTGTTCAGCACGAATCCGAAGAGGCACAGCCAGGCGAGCCGCAGCAGGCGGCCACGTGAGAGATCGAGCCGCGAGCGCGCCAGAAAGGGCAGAAAGAGCGCTGCCGCCAGCGTGAAACGAGCAGCGTTGAGCTGAGCCGGGGAGAGTGTATGGAGCGCCTCCTTCCCCGCGACGTAGGTGCCGGCCCAGAGCAGGTTGCAGGCGACGAGCAGGAGCAGCGCGGCACGACGATCCATGGCTTCGCTATTGTCGCCAACTGGGCGGGGAGATCTACGGCCGCCGCAGCCTCTGGGGAAGCTCGATTCGGAAAACCGTCCGTCCTGGCTCTGATTGCAGGTTCAGCGTGCCACGATGCCGCTGGGTAATGATGCTGTACACCACATGAAGGCCCTGGCCGGTGCCCTTGCCGGGCGCCTTGGTTGTGAAGAACGCATCGAAAACCCGATTCTGAATCTCGGGCGGGATGCCCGGCCCGTGGTCCTCGATCTCCACCACTACCGACTCCCCCTCGGGGAACGCCCGTAGAACCAGCTCGCCGTGCCCGTCCATGGCATCGACGGCGTTGTCGATCAGATTGGTCCAGACCTGATTCAGCTCACTGCCGAAGGCGTCGATGATGGGCAGATCCCTGGCGTATTCGCGCCGGACGTCCACGTCTTTGAGCTTGTGTTTGAGGATGACCAGGGTCGTCTCCAGACCCTTGCGAACATCTACCTCCTGGACGGGTGCCTGATCGAGATGGGAATATTCTTTCACGCCCCCCACGATGGCCGAAATCGCCTCTGAGCTGGCCTGAACCTCCTCCAGAAGCTCCTGGGCGGCCAACCGTGAGGCGATCCAACGAACTGCCGGGCCGACGTTTTCGCCCTTGATCTCCTCAGCCAGCCGGTCCAGCGTCGGCTCGCCCCAGCCCCCGGCAACCAGTATCGGCGCCAGCTCCCAGCTGCGATCCACGTCGCGCGAGTCGAGCCAGTCCGCGAGCGCGTCCTCGCGCTCGCTCCGCTCCAGCGGCCCGAGGGTCAGCGTTTCAGCGGCGACGGCCCTGGACTCCTGCTGCAATGCCTCCACGCGGCTGCGCTGTTCCGCCGGCAGCGCCAGGCGGCCCAATTCCACGGTTGCCGTTTCCCAACCGGCCAGGGTCTCTCCCAGCTGGGCGGCGGCGCGTCGGATAGCAGCGGCGGGGTTGTTCAGCTCATGGGCCAGACCCGCCGACAGGGTTCCGAGCGCCACCAGCTTCTGCTGTTGAGTTAGCAGTGCTTCCTGACTGCGCAGACGCTCGGTCATGGTTCGGAGGATTTTGAACGCTGCATCGTTACTACAGGCGAGGAGCGTTTCAAAGGCGGTCTGGCTGATGGAGAGGAGCAGCGTGTCCTGCGTGGCTCGCACCGTGGCTGAGCGCGGCGCGTTTTCGAGAAGCGCCATCTCGCCGACGATCTCTCCGGGGACGCGAATACCCAGGAGGACGTCCTGGGCGCCCGACCGCTTGGTGACCTCCGCCTCACCCTCCAGAATGACGTACATGCTGTCGCCGACCGCGCCCTCCTCCATGACGGCGCCGCCTGCTGGAACCGAAATCAGTCTGGCCATGCCGTACAGCCGGTCGAGGTCCTCTTCGGAGATGCCGGAGAAGAGTTGATGGCGGCGCAGAAACTCTTTGCTGGAGCGGTCGTCGGCGCGGGCCGAGGCTCCCTCGGTGAGGAGGATGTCATCGACGTAACACCAGAGCCAGTCCTCGCCCTGCTCGAAGGAGCGCATCACCGGATGGCCGGTCTCATGGAAGTGGCGTTCGGCGTGCCGGTGGGGCGACTCGTTACAACATCCGACATGGCCGCAGGTCATGCAGAGACGCAGGTGGACCCAGGACTCTCCCAGCGCCATGCACTCCTCACAGCCGTCGGCACCTGGGACCACATCTCGAATGTCCTGGAGGTGCATGCAGCGTTCGGTAGTGGTGGTCATAGTGCTGCCAGATGCTGGTGAATGAGGGACACGGCCATGGCCCCTTCGCCGACCGCCGAGGCCACGCGCTTGATGGATTTGCTGCGGACGTCCCCGGCCACGAAGATGCCGGGGACGCTGGACTCGAGCCAGAAGGGATCGCGCTCACTCCACCAGTCCCGTGGGCGCCGTCCATTCAGCATCACTTCCGGTCCGGTGAGAATAAAGCCGTAGCGGTCGCGCTGGACTACGCCCTCTACCCAGTCGGTGCGCGGCATGGCCCCGATGAAGATGAACAGCGCTCCCGCCGGAACTGTTTCCCGGTCACCGGTCTTGATGTTTTCCAGCGTCACCGACTCCAGCCGGTCCTTGCCGTCCACCGCTGCCACCTGAACGGTCGGTTGCACGTGGATGTTGGGAGCTTCCTCGATGCGGTCCACCAGGTACTGTGACATGGTGGCACCGAGCTCCTCGCCCCGAATGAGGATAGTGACCGACCTGGCATAGCCCGAGAGGTACATGGCCGCTTGACCGGCGGAGTTGCCCCCGCCGACGATAAAGACGTCTTCGCCGGTGAAGTTCTTCCCCTCGGTGGTGGCGCCACCGTAGTACACTCCGGCACCCACGAGCCGGTCGATTCCGTCCGCCTCCAGCTTGCGGTACTGCACGCCGCTGGCGATAACCAGCGCCTTGCAAATCACTTCTGTTCCATCGCTCAGCTTCACCACGCGGTAGGGGTCGCGCAGCTCGATCCCGGTAACTCCCTGGGAGATCAGAATCTCAGTGCCAAAGCGCTCCGCCTGGTCCCGGGCGCGGCGCATGAGCTCGCCCCCGCTGATGCCCCGATGGAAGCCGAGATAGTTCTCGATAAACGAGCTGGTTCCGGCCTGGCCGCCGGTTACCTCGCGCTCGACCAGGAGCGTGGCGAGACCCTCACTGGCGCCGTACACCGCCGCACCCAGCCCCGCCGGCCCGCCGCCGACGATTACCAGATCGTAGGTGGGGAGGGAGGCGTGAGTTCGGCGGCCCAGCCGCTCGGCGACCTCCCCGATACCGGGCGCCACCAGGGGTGTTCCGTCTTCGAAGATGACCACCGGCAGCGCCTTTCCGTCGGTTTCTGCCAGCTGGAGCAGCGCTTCCGCCTCCGGATCCGCCTCGATGTCGATCCAGTGGTAGGGCACGAGATTCCGGGAGAGGAAGTCCTTCACTTCATAGGAGGCAGCGGACCATCGGTGACCGATGAGCTGGATACCCTCGTACGACCGCGTCACCGATGTCTGCCAGTCATCCAGCAGCTCGTCCACGGTTGGATACAGCCGCTCTTCGGGCGGGTCCCACGGCTTCATGAGGTAGTGATCCAGCTGGACCTCATTGATCGCCTTGATGGCCGCGTCTGTGTCGGCGTAGGCGGTCAGGAGGACGCGCTTGGCGTCAGGGTAGAGCTCCATGGCGCTGTGGAGGAAGTCGACGCCGGACATCACAGGCATCCGCTGATCGGCGATGAGCAGCGCCACGTCATCGCCCTTGAGCTTGAGCTGCTGCAGGGCGTCGAGCGCCGCCGCGCCGGAGTCCGCGCGCAGAATCCGATAGTCGTTGCCGTACTGCCTCCTGAGATCGCGCGCCACTGCACTCAGGACGGCCGGCTCGTCGTCGACGGCAAGAATGACGGGTTTATCCATGGACCGGGACTCCGTGAGCGCGGTCGAATGATTGGAGCATGTCCGGATCCTTGATCTGTCCCCGGATATCCTCGACCGCCTCTCGCAATCGTACCTGGTATCGGGCAGCCTCTTCATCGCGCTCGGGCAGTCCCAGCACACGAACGGCCCCGTCGAGTGCCTCCAGGGCCAGCGGGCGCATGCGCATTTCCTGGGCCAGGTTGGCGGCACGTTCAAATTGCTCGAGCGCGCCGATCATGTCGCCGGAGGCAAACCGGGTTTGCCCCAGGGCCAACGCGACCGCCGGCTCCAGATGCCGCATCGAGCGCTCCTCGGCATACGACCTCGCCTGCTCGATCAGGTCGGAGGCGCCATCCACCTCTCCCCGCGCGAGCCTTACCATGGCCGAGCCGATCAGGAGACGTGGGCGCTCCGTGAGCCAGAAGGAGGTCGGGATGGTCAGCCCGCGCTCGAAGAGCTCGCCGGCCCGATCGAGGTCCCCGGAGCGCAGAGCGAGAAAGCCAAGCTCAGCCCATCCTGTCGCTCCCGC
>JAICWV010000152.1 GCA_025966365.1 Chloroflexota bacterium
AGCGGTTCGGTCCCTATCGCACGGTTCAGACCCGCTATCGGACCTGGCGCCGTTCCGGCCTCTGGGACGCCATCCTCGCCATCCTTTCCCCGCCGGTCAGCACGCCTGTCCCTCCTCCATGATCTGGCACTGTAGTACTACGGATGGGGAACGATCAATCGGGTCGGTACGGAGGGGAAGGATCAATCGGGTAAGAACGACGGGTTGTGATCAATCGGGCAGGTGGGGAAGGATCAACTGGGGAATGAGCGGCGGCCGGCTAGCGGATGTCTTGTCCAGGGCGTACCATGTCAGGGTTATGGCTACCGAGGATATTTCCTGCCTGCGTTGTGCGCAGCCCAGCCCGCCCGGCAAGCGCTTCTGCGCCGAGTGCGGCGAGCGACTGCCGGTCTTCTGTCCGGCGTGTGGATGTCGGCAGCCCGCACCCATGGCCTTTTGCGTGGACTGCGGCGCTGCCATGCCCGGGTGGTGCGGCCAATGTGGCAGAGAGGGCATACCCGGGAAGCCGCATTGCGGCCATTGCGGCGCTGCCATATCGGATGCGGTGCCGGCTCCGCCCGTTGCGGCCTCACGCCCGGCTGATTCCCCTCCCGCCCACGCACGCGCCATCGAGGAGCGCCGTCTGGTTACGGCGCTCTTTTGTGATCTGGTCGGCTTCACGTCGCTGTCGGAGTCGCTCGACGCCGAAGAGGTGCGCACGCTCCAGACGGCCTACTTCGAGCGCATGAGCGCCAATATCGCCCACTTCGGCGGCACTGTCGAGAAGTTCGCGGGGGATGCCGTTCTGGCCCTCTTCGGGGTGCCTGTTGCCCATGGCGATGACGCCGAGCGAGCGGTTCTCTGCGCTCTGGCCATGCAGGATGCCATCGGCACGCTTGCCGCCGATGTCCGCGGGCGCTGGGGCGTCGAGCTGGCGCTTCGCATCGGGGTCAACACCGGCGAGGGCGTGAGCGGCATGGTGGAGGCAGGTGGACGCCATGATTTTTCCGTCACCGGCGATGTGGTCAATACAGCAGCCCGATTGCAGACCGCCGCGGAGCCGGGCCATGTCCTGGCTGGCGAGGAGACCATGCGTCTGGCGCGGCGCGCCGTCCGCTTCGGTGAGCGGCTGGAGCTGACCCTGAAAGGAAAGTCATCCCCGGTGGCCGCCTATCAGGTGCTCGGGGATCGCCAGGGGGCCGCCGGAAGTGACGTTGATGAGTACCGCACCCCGCTGGTCGGCCGCGATCACGAGCTTGCCATGCTCGATACAGCCTGGGATCGCGCGCAGGCGGGCCAGGGAGGACTCCTGTCCATCGTGGCCGATGCCGGAGTGGGCAAGAGCAGGCTGCTGACCGAAGCGGTGGCGCGGTTCGCCTCCTCCGGCACGGCCTATTGGGGACGCTGCCTCAGCTATGGCCATGACGTCAGCCTGTCGCTGGTGGCCGATCTACTGCAGTCGATCCTGGGCCTTGAGGACCAGGCGGAGACCGCGATCGTACAGGAACGGCTCTCTCACGCCGTGACAACGCGTCTAGCTCAAGAAGATATGTCGGCCCAGGCGTCGGCGGTGGACGTACTGGGTGAGGTTCTGGGTCTGGCGCCGCGTGGCTCGGTGGTCTCCGCTGCCGACGCTCAGGCGCGCCGCCAGGTGCTTATTCGCTCGCTCCGAAGCCTGCTTGCCGGGATCACTGCCGGTACGTCGGTCGTCATCGTCCTGGAGGATGTCCACTGGATGGATACGGCCAGCGCCGATGTGCTTCGTGAGGTGCTGGCCGATGTGCCCGGCCTTCCGCTCCTCATCCTGGCTGCCTTCCGCCCCGGCTGGACGCCGCCCTGGGCCGAGTGGTCCTGGGTGGAGCGAGTCACGGTGCGCCCGCTGGCAGATCGCGATGCGATCACCCTCGCGCGGCATGTCCTGGGCGGTGGCGAGCCCGATCCGGCGCTGGAGCGGTATGTGACCGATCGGGCCGCGGGGAATCCATTTTTCGTCGAGGAGCTGCTCCATGCCCTGGAGGATGCGGGAGGTCTGGCCCGACAGGGTACGGTCGTGCATCTGGTGGAAGCGGCCGCCGAGAAGCTGCCCACCACCCTGACCGAGATTCTGCTGGCCAGGCTGGATCGCCTGGAGGTGGACGTCCGCGATCTGGTCCAGGTCGCCAGTGTCATCGGCCGTATCTTCGCGGCCGAGCTCCTGGGCCGCATTGCCCGGCGAAGCGGGACCTCGGTCGACCGAGGCCTTGCCGCGCTTTTGCACGCCGAGATTGCCTTCCCTCGCCAGGGCGCGCCGTCGGAGTATGCCTTCAGGCACATCACCATGCGGGACGTGGCCTATAACACGCTCCTGCTCCGCAGGCGTCAGGAGCTCCACGCCGCCATCGCCCGGATTATCAGCACCGGTGACGGGGCGGATGAATCAGCCGAGATCGTGGCCTATCACTTCTCGCAGACGGAGGAGCATGCCGACGCCGCCATCTGGCTGGAACGAGCAGGCGATCGCTCCGCCAGCGTGTTTGCCAACCAGGCAGCCATCGCGCACTACGAGGAGGCGCGCCGCCGCTATCACTTCTGCGGCGCCGAGCCGGAAACAATCGCGCGGGTCAGCGAGAAGCTCGGACGCGTCTTCGGCATCATCGCGTGGTTCGATGAAGCCCTGGAAGAGCTCACCACCGCCGTCGACCTCTACCGCGAGCGCGGAGATGTCGACGCCGAGACCAGGGTGATAGCCGAGATCAGCGGCGTCCACTACGCGCGGGGTGCCGCGCAGGAGGCGGTCGCCTGTGTGCAGGACGTGCTCGAGCGTCTGGAGTGGGATGATGACGCCGAGACGCCCTCACCGGCCCTGGCCAACATCTACGTCGCCATGGTCGATCCGCTGTACAGCCTCAATCGGTTTGAGGATGCGCTAACCGCCGCCTTCAGGGCGGTCGAGGTGGCGCGGGCACGGAGCGACGACCGGCTGCTCATGGAAGCGACAGTGCGCTATGGCCTGGCGCTACGCGGAATCGGACGGTTGAATGAGGCGGCAGCAGTGCTGAGTGAGGTCATGCCCGCGGCAGAGACGGCCGGCGACCCGGCCAGTCTGGCCAAGGCGCTGGTCTGGAGCGGTGAGATCGCGCTGGCGCGCGGAAAACCGCGTGAGGCGCAGGACTTCTACGAGCGCGCTATCAAGGTTGACGAGAACCGGGGTGACCTGGCGGAGACCGCCTCGCTCCTCCTGCACCTGGGGCAGGTGTCTGCGATTCTCGGCGAGTGGCCGGCAGCCCGGCGCTACCTGGAGCGCTCCGTCGAACTGGTCCGGTCCATCAGCTTTTCGCACGTGGCGACCTCGGCTCTCATTGCGCTTGGCGAGCAGTATCTTCTGGAGGGCGCCTATGACGACGCCACCCGCTATCTGGAAGAACCGTTTACCATTGCCGAGCGCAGCGGTCAGATGGCGCAGATCCCGTATCTGCAGATTCCGCTCGCCGCTCAGGATCTCTTTGAGGGCCGCGCCGATTCCTCTCTGAGGAAACTCGAATCGCTCCTGGCCAATCCTCGCTTCGAGACGCCGCTCGATCACCGTGCCCTGCAGATCGCCTCGCATGCCTATATAGGGACAGGAGATCGGGAGGCAGCGTGGAGGCTTGCCCACGCCGGTTTGGAGCATGCCCGCGGGCAGACCAATGCCCTGGCCATGCTCGGCTGGCTTCCGGTACTGGCTGCGCTGGCGGAGGAGGACGGTGAGCGCGATGACGCCGACAGGTATCTGCGCCAGGCACTGACACTGGCGGTGGAGATGGAACACCGTCCCGAGGAGGCGCGCATCCGCCAGGCACTCGGCGATTTGCACAGCGATCAGGCTGAGCTGCAGAGAGCCCTCGAGATCTTCAATGCGCTTGGGGCCGGGCCGGAAGCCAGGCGCGTCGAGCGGGCGCTGGCGCTTGACTACGCGCCAAACCCTCTCTAGACTGACGCATGTGACCGCTCAGAGCGGACGGTGGTTTCTCTCTCTCGGCGGCCATTGCAACCACGCGGGGAGAGGTACGCCATGAAGATTCTGCTCGTTGAAGACAACGAGATGAACCGGGACATGCTGTCCCGGCGGCTGCAGCGCAAGGGCTACGATGTCCTGATTGCCGTGGACGGAGCCGCCGGAATTGAGTCCGCGCAAACCGAGTCGCCCGACCTGATCCTGATGGACATGAGCCTTCCTGTCGTGGATGGCTGGGAGGCGACGCGACGGATCAAGGCTGACGAGAGCACGCGTCAGATTCCGGTGATCGCACTCACCGCCCACGCCATGGCCGGCGACCGCGAAAAGGCGCTGGCAGCGGGCTGCGACGACTACGACACCAAGCCCATCGAGCTGCCCCGGCTGCTGGGCAAGATCGAGGCACTGCTGGCCACGGACGTGGTGTGATGACGGTAGAGGAGGCGCAGACGGTCGAGGAACTGTTGGCCGCCGCAAGGGCGGCGCGGGCCTCGTACCACCATCGGGACGCGGCGGATCTCTACACCCGCGCCCTGGAAGCGCTACCCTCCGACGCCGATCCCGACCATCGCTTTCAACTGTTGAACGGCCGCGCCGCCTGCTATCGGATGCTGGGAGAGACCAGGCTGCTCCAGTCGGACCTGGACCTCATGGCCGAGCTTGCAAACCGCAGCGGCAATGGGCGCAATCGTGCCGTGACCATGCAACTGCGGGCGGAGGTAGCCACCTGGCTCGGAACAGCTCCAGCGCTGCTTGTCGAGGCCGATCGTGAGGTCGAGCGAGCACGCGCACTTGGCGACCGGCAGGTTCTCGCAGCCTTATTGACGCAGGTTGGAGAGACTCATCGCGCCGCCGGAGATATGGTGCACGCGGCGACCCTCCAGGACGAGGCGGTCGCGATCTACGAGGATCTGGACGATCGCCGCGGTCTGGCGACGGCACTGTTCCAACTTGGAAACACACTCCGTCCCACGGCCCGGCTGGCAGAGTCCGTGGCCCTTCTCGAGCGGTCGCTTGGGTTGATGCGAGAGCTGGCGGATCCCTACGGCGAAGCTCAGGTTCTGGGTGCAATGAGCCTGACCACACCAGACCTTGCCGTTTCTCGCGCCTATCAAGAGCAGGCTATCGCCATCCTCGACATCGTCGGCGATCAACTCGTGCTTTCCCGCATCTACAACAACATGGGGGTCCTCTATCGCGGCCTCGGCTTGTTCCGCCTGGCACAGGAGTACACAGAGCGGGCCGTCGAAACCATGCAAGCAATGGGAGGGCTGCGCCTTCTTGGCTACGCGCTGGAAACCCTCGGGCATATCTATCTCGATATAGGGCTGCTGGACGAAGCCGAGGAGACACTGCGTCGCGGCGTGCGGGTAGGAACCGAAGCGGGTGAGCAGTTTATCGTCGCCGCCTGCAACTGGACGCTTGCTCGCGTGCTCCTGGCCCGTGGGAACACTGGGGGCGCGATCGAGCTACTCGAGAGCTCCGCGGACGCGTCTCACGATATGGGGTTGGAGCCGACCGAGGCCTCGTCTCTTGCATGGCTGGGGGCAGCCTATCTCGCCGCCGGTGACCTCGCCGCCGCCGACGAGGCAACCGGCAGCGCAGCTGTGATGGCGGCGCATTTGCCCTACGGGGATGCCGACGCTCCTATTCAGGACATCTGGTGGCTGCGCAACCGGATCTTGACCGCGCTGGGACCCGAGCACGAGGCGGAGGCGTGGGAGGCGCTGCAGAAGGCAGCCGAGGCGACGCTGGACAGTATCGAGACACTCAGTGATGCCGGGCTCCGGCGCCATTACCTGACCAAGATCCAGATCAACCGGCTGGTCATGGAGGAGTGGCTGCGCGAGGCTGAGAAACGGGGTATCTGGCTCGACCTCGAATCGCGCACTGCGGTGCAGAACGCGACGAGCGTGCAGGATCAACTCAAGCGCATGCTGGAAAGCAGCGTGCGCATGAACGAGCGCCGCGACGCCACCGTCCTCGACTTTATTCTCGACGAAGCGGTGGTGTTGACCGGCGCTGAAAGCGCCTTCCTGACTCTGCTGGGTACCGGCGACGAGCCGGAGCGCTCTGTCTCCCGCAATCTGACGCCGACTGACGTAGAGATTCTGCGATCGTCGGAGCTGGCCGAAACCGTCATGCGGACGCGGCAGCCTCAGCTCTGGCAGGGTGCGGACCCAGCCACGACGGCGCCGCCGGACGAGCCGCTTCTGCTCCGCGAGCGCTCTTCCCTCTGCATTCCCCTGATCACCCAGGGCGCGCTTCTCGGCATTCTCTATGTGGATATCCGACCGCTCTTCGGCCGATTCACCGATTCCGATCTGGACCTCCTGACGGTTCTGGCCGGCCAGGCTGCCAGTGCAATTCAGAATGCCCGCCTCTACCAGGCAACGCTGGAAGCGAATCGAGAGCTGGAACGGCGCGTCACCGAGCGCACCGCCGAGCTGGAGCGGCGCGCGCAGGAGATGTCGGCTCTGGCGGATGTCGCTCGCGATATATCGGCCACCCTCGATCTTCACACGGTCCTGGACCGCATCGCCGATCAGGCCCGGCGCTTGCTCTCGGCCGACACCGGCGCCGTTTTCTTACGCCAGCCGGACGACACTTACCGCGCCATTGTGACGGTCGGGCAGGACGCCGAGCAGATCCTGGCCGATACCGTACGTCCCGGTGAGGGCATCATCGGAGATATCGTCCAGCGGGGCGCCTCCGAGGTCATTCACAACAGCAAGACCGATTCACGGCGCCGCCATGTTCCCGGCACCGCCGACGAGTCAGTTGAGCAGCTGATGGTCACACCGCTTCTCGTGGGCGACCGGGTCACCGGAGTGATGACTGTCTGGCGCTTCGGCCCCAAAGACCTCTTTACCGGAGCCGATCTCGACTTTCTCACGGGCCTGTCTCGTCAGGCGACCGTGGCCATCGAAAACGCGCGGCTCTTCGAAGAGATGCAGCAGGCGCGGGAGGCGGCAGATGCAGCCAGTCAGGCCAAGAGCACCTTCCTGGCCAACATGAGTCACGAATTGCGCACTCCGCTCAACGCCATCATCGGCTATAGCGAGATTCTGTCCGAGGAAGCGGAGGAAGACGGCAACGAAGGCTATCTCCCCGATCTGCAGCGGATCGCCGGCGCTGGCCGCCACCTCCTGGCCCTCATCAACGACATCCTCGACCTCTCCAAGATCGAGGCGGGGAAGATGGAGCTGTATCTCGAGGTATTCGACCTCTCCCAGGTGGTGTCGGACGTGGTCAACACCATCCAGCCGCTCGTCGATCGCAACCGGAACAGGCTGGAGGTTCACTGTCCGGACGACATCGGCGTGGCGCACTCCGACCTCACCAAGGTGCGGCAGGCGGTCTTCAACCTCCTGAGCAACGCCTGCAAGTTCACGGAGAACGGAACCGTCAGCCTGACCGTGAGCGAGGCGAGCCCCGGCTGGATCACATTCGAGGTCTCCGATACCGGCATCGGGATGACGCCGGAGCAGCAGGCCAGACTTTTCCAGGAGTTCTCCCAGGCGGACAATCAGGTGACCCGCAAGTACGGAGGCACGGGGCTGGGTCTGGCGCTCAGCCGCAGGCTCATCCGCATGATGCACGGCGACATCGCCTTGAACAGCGAGATTGGGCGCGGGTCAACCTTCACCATTCGAATGCCGCGAGACGTGGAGCGCACCCAGCAGGCGCCGCCCGCCGTCGCCGGGGCGCCTGTACCCGGCGCCCGTACGGTGCTGGTGGTGGATGATGAAGCCGATACCCGCGATCTCCTGCAGCGCTATCTCGTCAAGCAGGGTTTCCGGGTGATCACCGCGACCAACGGCGAAGAAGCACTGGAGCTGGCAGCACAGATTCACCCCGACGCAATCACGCTGGACGTCATGATGCCGGGGATGGATGGCTGGGCCGTCCTGACTGCCCTCAAAGCCGATCCCGATCTGGCCGAGATTCCGGTGATCGTCCTCTCCATCCTGGACGATCAGAACCTGGGCTATACCCTGGGTGCCTCCGACTACCTGACCAAGCCCATCGACCGCGATCGGCTGATCGCTGTCCTGGAGAAGCTCTGCCCGCAACCGGAGACCTCCCGGATTCTGGTGGTAGACGACGATCCCGAGGCGCGGATGCTGGCGCGCCGGAC
>JAICWV010000061.1 GCA_025966365.1 Chloroflexota bacterium
CATGCTGAGCCTGCCCGGCGTCTCGCCGGACCTGGCCGCCTCCATCCGTGCCATCGGCGATCCCACATCGACCCTTCCCATCCCGGTGCCCATGAACCTGGCCCAGTCGCAGTCGGTGACGGTGCAGGGCGTGCAGGGCGTGGCTATCGGCGACTCGACCGGCATGGGCAGTGTGGTGGTCTGGGTGAAGGACGGCGTCATCTACGGCGTGGGCGGAACCCTGCCCGAGAGCCAGGTGATCGATATTGCAAACTCGCTCCATTGAGGAGACCGCGGCGGACGTCGCCGCGCTCCCGGCCTCCCCGGCCATCCATTCGCAAGGACTCGTCAAGCGCTACGGCAGCATCGTGGCGCTTGACGGCCTCTCCATGACGGTCCCGCGCGGCGAGGTCTTCGGCTTTCTCGGTCCCAACGGCGCGGGGAAGACCACGGCGGTCAAGCTGCTGGTGGGACTGACCCGCCCCAGCGGCGGCGAGGGCTGGGTCCTGGGCGCGCCCATTGGAGACCGCGAAGCGAGGCGGAGGATCGGCTACCTGCCGGAGCTCTTCCGCTATCAGGACTGGCTGGAGGCGCGCGAGGTCCTGAGCCTTCATTGCGAGCTGGCCGGAATCCCCCGGCGACGCCGGGCAGCGGAGATCGCCGAGGCCCTGGATCTGGTGGGGCTGACCGATCGGGCGGGGGATCGCGTCGGCACCTTCTCCAAGGGCATGCAGCAGCGGCTGGGACTGGGCGTGGCCCTCCTGGGCGGCCCGGAGCTGGTTCTGCTGGACGAGCCCACCTCCGCGCTCGATCCGGTGGGGCGGCACGACGTACGCGAGCTGATCCGGACCCTGCGCGCCCGCGGCACCACCGTCTTCCTGAACTCACACATGCTGACCGAGGTGGAGCAGGTGTGCGACCGCGTGGCTGTGGTGGATCGGGGGCAGGTCATCGCTCTGGGAACGATGGATGAGCTTCGCGGCGCCGATACCCTGCTGCGCCTGCGGCTGGGGCGGGTGAGCGAGGCGGCACTGGAGGCGCTGCACCGCGCCGGGGCGCTAGACGTCGAGGCCGACGGCTACACCCTGCGGGGTGTCGGCCGCGATGCGGTCCCGGGGCTGGTGGCGCAGCTGGTGGGGCTGGGATGCGAGGTCTACGCGGTCGAGCCGCGCGGCCAATCGCTGGAAGACCGATTTCTAGAGCTCCTGGGAGGGAATGATGCCGGTGCTGACAATCGCGCGCCTCACCATTCATGAGACGGCGCGCAAGAAGCTGCTCCTTGCGCTGGTCATCATCACTATCGTCGTCGCGCTGCTGACCGGCTGGCTCTTTCACAAGATCCTGGAGCTTCCCTGCACCGGCGAGGGCAGCAGGCAGATGTGCACCACCATCACCGCCGCCACCATCCTGATGCTGCTGTCGTTCATGTTCTCGTTCGTGCTGGCGCTGGGCGCGGCCTTTATCGCGTCGCCGTCCATCTCGGCCGACATCGAGTCCGGCATCTTCCTCTCCATGCTCACCCGGCCCATCCGCCGCAGCGATGTCCTGCTGGGCAAGTGGCTGGGACTGGCGACGCTCATTGCTGTCTATGGCGGCGCAACTGCCGCGATGGAGTTCATCATCTCCAGGATCGCGGTCGGCTATATGCCTCCGCACCCGGTCCTCGCCATCGTCTACATCGTGGCCGAAGGACTGGTGGTGCTGACGCTATCGGTGCTCTTCAGCACCCGCCTCTCCGCCATCACCGGCGGCATCATCGCCCTGGTGCTGTTTGGCGCCGCCTGGCTGGGCGGCATTACCGGCTCCGTCGGCGCCGCCTTTCACAACCAGGCGATTGAAAATGTCGGCACCATCACCAGCCTGATCCTTCCCACCGACGGCCTCTGGCGCGGTGCCATCTATAACCTTGAGCCGGTGGCCATGATGGTGGTGCAGCAAGGCGCTGGACGTGCGGAATCGGCCAACCCGTTCTTTGTGAACGCCCCCCCGGCCACGCCCTACATCCTCTGGTCAATCCTCTGGGTCGCGGGGATCTTCGGTCTGGCCATCTGGAGCTTCGCCCGCCGAGACCTGTAGCAGGCTCAGGCGGTGTGGACGTGTGATCGTCGGGTGCGGTGCGACTGATCCTTCCCCCTTCGTATTCGGCCCATCGATCGCACCCCATTCGTAGTGGCCCGATTTATCGGGCTTTCGGGAAGCGCGCGAGTCCCGCGTACAGCGGGGCGATGCGCGCGGCGATCCCCAGGGCGATCGGGGACGGCTCGAGGGATATGCGGCCAGAGGTCTCGAACTGTGGCGGGTGAATGGGGCACCCGGGAAGCCCCGCACGCGTCTGACGGCTGAACGCCGTCATCGCGTGCTCCCCCGATGCCCGATAAATCGGGCCACTACGGAGGGGGGGGAGGGATCGATCGGGCAACTACGGAGGGGGGAGGCATCAATCGGGTAGATGTGGATGGGGAATGATCAATCGGATAGATGTGGAGATGGGGAATGATCAATCGGGCAACACGGATGGATGGGGACGAATCGGGTCGCCGGGAAGGGAGTGCGGGCCACCTCTTCGGTTCACTGCCAGCAGCGGGATGAAGATGTGCGCCAGGGGGCCGATAGAGGCGGCGTAGAGAACGGTTCCGATTCCGACCGTGCCTCCCAGGAGAAATCCCGTCGCCAGCACTGTCAGCTCGATGGAGGTGCGGACAACCCGAATGGAGTGGCCGCGGCGGGCCAGGCCGGTCATCAAGCCGTCCCGCGGGCCGGGGCCCAGTCCCGCTCCGATATAGGCGCCGGTGGCAATGCCGTTGAGAACCACCGCGGCAACCAGCGTCAGGACGCGCAGCGGCAGCTCCCGAGGCGCCGGGATCAGCATGATGGTGGCGTTGATCACCAGACCGATCACGATCACATTGCAGAGCGTCCCCAGCCCGGGCCACTGGCGCAGCGGAATCCAGAGCAGCATCACCCCGGCGCCGACGATGATGACCCAGGTGCCGATGGGAAGGGAGGAATGGCGCGACAGACCCTGATGGAAGACATCCCACGGGTCGAGGCCGAGCCCGGCGAGGACCAGAAGGCCGTCGCTGAAGCCGTAGAGAAGCAGGCCGACAAAGAGCTGGACCAGCCGCCGCGGCAGCCGGTCGCGGCCGTCGGGCACGAGACGGCGGCGGATCGCGTCAAAGAACATCAACGATTGTAGGCGGAGTGGGACATTGTGCCCCTGCCTACGGGCCGGGTTACTCTTGCGTATTAGAACAAACGTACTAATAATAGGGTCATGCATGTCACGCGGGAAGGGGGCGAGTGATGCGAGCGTTGCGTGCCTGCTCCGTTTGTGGGAAGGAAGCTCCGGTGGGAGATCGCGTCTCTATCGCTCTGCTGGACGGTCCCATCTGGGTCCACGAGCGCTGTGCTACCCGCCTGGCCGTCGGTGTCCTTGATGCGCTGCATGAGGAGGTGGGCCGGAAGCCAGGCCCGAAGCCACCCCCCATCCGGCGGACACAGCTTGCCGACCACTATGGACTGACTCCGCGTGAGGCGCTTGTCCTCCAGCGCATGGCCGCGGGCCGGAGCAACCGCGAGATCGGGGTGGAATTGGGGATCGGCTACAAAACGGTGCGGAACATGGTGAGCCAGGTGCTGGCCAAGCTCGATGCCAGCAACCGCGCCGAAGCCGCCGTCATCGCTGTGCGCGAGGGTCTGCTGGACGAATAGCGCGCCCTCCATGGACGCTGCCTGACAAGGGGCACACGATCGACCACGGCTGTGGGGGCAGGATTTCAGCCCGGAGGCACCCCGATCGACTGTTTCCCCCACCATCATCGGGTGCGAGGCGGTGCCGTCAGGGGGGTGTGACTCACGTTTTTGCACTAGAACTGTAGGGCCGATTTGCAATCGGCCGGCACGCCGCAGCGTGCCTTCTGGGTCTCGCCACCCAGGGATATTGTTCTCACGATTGATGGCCGGGCCGCCCCCCTACCAGACCATGGTCCCGGGTTATCGCTTTGGGGCAGGCACGCCCGAAAGCCGCTCTGCGGAGCGGCGGCCGATTGCAAATCGGCCCTACACCCCCTACACCCCGCTGCAACAACGTAGGTCGCACCCGTCAGGGGGGATCAACTATGCACCGGACGGCGGGCTGAAGCCCTCGGCTACGTCGAGGACGACATAACGGCGGAACCATGTAGCGGAGGGCTTTAGCCCGCTGTCTTTCTCGCTGTTCCCTTCTCCCTCTATCGTTGGTGGCCCGACAACGGTGGCTGGCGATTCGGGGGAGCCACGCAGTGCAGGAGGTGCCCGGCTGAAGTCCTCTTTCGCTGAACAGGGTGCGGCTACTCCACAAGTCACCGTGCTAGGCTCGACTGGAGGCGTGCCATGGACACCACGGATACCCAGATTCAGAAGACGGACGAGGAGTGGCGGCAGGAGCTGACGCCCGAGCAATATAAGGTCCTGCGGCAGAAGGGAACGGAGCGGCCGTTCACCGGCAAGTTCGTTCACACTCACGAGAATGGAACGTACCGCTGCGCCGGATGTGGTGCGGAGCTATTCGACGCGGAGACCAAGTTCGATTCGGGAACCGGCTGGCCGAGCTTTTACGAGCCGAAGGACCTGGAAAACATCGAGCTGCACGAGGACCGCGGCCTGTTCATGTCCCGCACCGAAGTCACCTGCAAGCGGTGCGGCGGCCACCTGGGGCATCTCTTCAACGACGGCCCCCGTCCGACCGGTCTGCGCTATTGCATCAATTCGGCGTCTCTCGACCTGGATCAAGACAGCTAATTCGCTAGACCTGAGATTTGGTTCGATGGACAAGAGCCCGATGCTCGACCAGTCGCCGCGCTTCAATCATGTGGCCCTCGGCGGCAAAGGCGTGGGCGCAGGCGCGGGCGATCTCGCCGGCCCGGAAGTGACCCGCGGCAACGTGCAGGTGCTGGACTGCGCACTCCAGCTCATCGGCGGCCGTGTCGAACTCTGCCGCTGCCGTCTCGCGGTTTTCCTCGGTCATGCGCTGCCTCCTCTCCCTCTGGTGATGCGGACGAAGCGGATGCCGTCGAAGGTGAAGACTGCCTCGACCTCGCCGTCCACCCGGTACTGCACCGCGGTGGGGGCGTATCCGGCGGCGTAGAGCTGCCGGGCGCGCCGGTAGGCCGTGCCCTGGCGCTCGTATTGTTCCTCGACGGGCGCCGACCCCTGGCGTTCCGCCCGCAGCAGCCACACGTCAGCGGCCGGCGGCGGCGATGCCGCTTGAGTCCTCCGCCTCGGCTACCGCGGGCGCCTGGTTCGAGCGCATCAGAAGCGCGGTGAAAGCACCCAGTACCATGAAGGCGATGGGGAAAGCCAGCGACGGCTTCATCGCCAGGATAAAGGCGTGGTCGAACACGAGGCGGCCGAGATGCTGGATCTGGCCCGCTACCTGGTGGGGCAGACCGCTGGGAAGTTGCGTGCCCGTCTGGCCGCGTCCCACCTGGAATCCGCCCGTCGAGGCGTGTGAAAAGCCGTCGACGAACTTCGACCGGAACCGCGGCGGAAGCTGGCTGCTGTATTTGACCGCCTGCGAGTGCAGGTTGCTGCCCAGCTGGTTCTGTAGAACGGCGCCCACCACCGCGCTGCCAAAGGCGCCGCCCACCTGCCGGATGGTATTGACGAACCCGGAGGCAGATCCCGCCAGTGCCGGCGGAACGTTGCGCATGGCCAGGGTGATCATGGGCGCGAAGGTGCAGCCCATACCGATGCCCGCCACGATGAGCGCCGGGGTAAAAGTGAGCCCGGTCGAGGAGAGGGAGGCCTCGCTGATGACCAGCAGCATCCCGGCAGAGAAGAGGATCAGGCCGACGAAAAGGATGTACTTGCCCGGGATGCGGTCCGTAAGCCGGCCGGCGATGGGCGCCAGAAACATGGACGTCAGCGACATGGGCACGAAGACCACGCCGGCGTGCTCCGCGTCCAGGCCCAGGACCGACTGCAAGAAGATGGTCATGGGCAGGAAGAGTCCCATCATGCCGAAGGCGACGGCGGCGGAGATGATGTTGGACACCGAGAAGTTGCGGTCCCCGAAGAGGCGGAGGGGCAGGAGCGGCTCCTCTGCATGTACCTCATCCACGGTGAAAATGGCGAGCAGGATGATCGAGACCAGGAGGATGGTGGGGATACTGATCAGGCTCACCCCGAACGGCCCCAGCTTGAAGGAGCCGCCCAGGCTCACCACCGGTCCCCAGTTGTAGCGCTCGCCCTCGATGAGGCCGAAGACCAGGGCGAAGAGGCCACCGGAGGCGAGGATCACGCCCTGGAGATCGAGTTTGTGCTCGCGATGCACGGTCAGCTCCGGCATGAGAAGAAAAGCCAGGATCACGGCGATGATGCCGATGGGGACGTTGACGTAGAAGATGGCGCGCCAGCTGAATTGGGTGGTGAGGTACCCGCCAAGGGTGGGACCGATCACGGCGGCCACGCCCGCCACCGCGCCCCAGATGCCGAAGGCGGCGCCGCGCCGCTCCGGCGGGAAGATGGAGGTGATGATGGAGAGCGTCTGCGGCGTGAGAATGGCGCCGCCGACGCCCTGAATCACGCGGAAGATGATGAGCTGGGTCGGATCCTGGGCGATTCCACAGGCGGCGGAGGCCAGGACGAAGACCACCAGGCCGGTCATGAACATGCGCTTGGGGCCGTACATGTCCCCGAAGCGGCCGGCGGTGATGAGGAGCACCGCGTAGACCAGGATATAGGCATTGAGTACCCACAGGATCTGGTCGAGGCCGGCGTGCAGGCCGTCGATGATGCTGGGGATGGCCACGTTGACGATGGTCGTATCCAGAAGGATCATGAAGAAGCCCAGGGTCAGGACCAGAAGGATGACCCAGGGGTTGGTCACGATCCGCGGGGTACTGAGTGAGGTGGCCGGGTTTCCTTGATACTGCTGTGACACCGCTGTCTGCTCCTCTGCGCGCCCGCAGGACCTCAGCTGCGCTTGAGACCGGGAAAGTCGTCTTCTGTGAACTCCGAGCCGGCTTTCGCGGTTCCCTCGCCGTGGAGGTCCTCTTCGCGGCGCCGTAGCTCGACCCGGCGGATCTTGCCGGAGATCGTCTTGGGGAGATCCGCAAATTCGATGCGCCGCACTCTTTTATAGGGGGCCAGACGCTCGCGGGCAAAACGCATGATGGACTCGGCGGTCTCCGACGTCGCCTCCCATCCTGCTACGAGCGACACATAGGCTTTGGGGACGGCCAGGCGAATAGGATCGGGCGACGGGACGACCGCGGCCTCGGCCACCGCCTCGTGCTCGATCAACACACTTTCCAGCTCAAAGGGCGAGATGCGGTAGTCGGAGGCCTTAAAGACGTCGTCGGTTCGCCCCACGTAGAAGATATACCCTTCCTCGTCGATCGAAGCCACGTCGCCGGTGTGATAGTAGCCGTTGCGCATGACCTCTGCGGTCCGCTCCGGATCGTCCTGATAGCCGGCCATGAGGCCGAGCGGGCGCGGCGAGAGATCGTCGCAGATCTCACCCTCACGTGCCGGGGTGTCGGTAATGGGGTCAACCAGCGTAACGCGGTAGCCGGGCAGAGGCCGGCCCATGGAGCCGGGCTTGACCGGCTGCCCGGGCGGATTGCCCACCTGGGCAGTGGTCTCCGTCTGGCCGTAGCCGTCTCGAATCGTCGTTCCCCAGGCCTTCTCGACCTGGGTGATGACCTCGGGGTTGAGCGGCTCGCCCGCGCCCACCAGTTCCCGAACCGGCAGCTGCCAGCGTCCCAGGTCTTCCTGGATCAGCATGCGCCACACGGTTGGCGGCGCGCAGAAGGTGGTGACGCCGCAGCGCCCCATCGCGTCGAGGAGCGCCGGGCCGTTGAAGCGCTCGTAGTTGTAGACAAAGATCGTGGCCTCGGCGTTCCAGGGCGCGAAGACGCTGCTCCAGGCGTGCTTGGCCCAGCCCGGCGAGGAGATGTTGAGATGGACGTCCCCGGGCTGGATACCGATCCAGTACATGGTGGAGAGATGGCCGACGGGATAGGAGGCCTGGGTGTGCTCGACCAGTTTGGGGCTCGCGGTGGTGCCGGAGGTGAAGTAGAGCAGCAGCGGATCGGAGGCGTGGGTGATGCCGTCCGGCTGGAAGGAGGTCGAGGCACTGTCGGCGTCCGCGTACGACAGCCAGCCATCGACGGGGGCGCCGACCGCAATCCTGGTATAGTCGCCGGCGACGCCCTCGAACTTGGCGGCGTCGTCCGAGCGCACGATGACGTGCCGCGCTCTGCCGCGCTCGATCCGGTCCTGGAGGTCGGCGGGGCCCAGGAGGGTGGAGGCGGGAATGGTGACCGCTCCCAGCTTCATTGCCGCCAGGATCGTTTCCCAGAGCTCCACCTGATTGCCCAGCATGAGCACGATCCGGTCGCCCCGCCGTACTCCGTGCCCTCGCAGCCAGTTGGCGACCTGGTTGGAGCGTGCCGACATGTCGGCAAAAGACTGCTTGACCTCGGAGCCGTCCTGCTCCACGATCCAGAGCGCGAGCGCGTCCCGCCGTTTCGCGACCTCGTCAAACCAGTCGAGAGCCCAGTTGAAGCGGTCCAGCTGCGGCCAGGTGAATCCTTGATAGGCGCCGGCATAATCTGTCCGGTGCTGGAGCAGGAAGTCTCGCGCGGTCTGCATCTGCTCGGTGGGAGTCTCGGTGCTGGTTTCGTGGGTGGTCATGCGGTCTCTCCTCTCTACCCGTGCGGGCGAGCGCTGCCTTCCTCTATCTTGACGCCAGCAGAAACCCGGCGCAATGTCAATCGCCAGTGAGAGGGCGTTACACTACAGCGGATATCGGAACTTTGCTGGAGAAATACCTGTGGAACCTGGCGCATCGACGGCGACAGCCGCGAGAGATATCGACAATCTGGATGTGTACGACAACATCCTCGAACTGATCGGCAACACGCCGCTGGTGCGCATGAACCGGATCGCCCGGCATGTGAAGCCGGCGATCTACGCCAAAGTGGAGTACTTTAACCCCGGCGGCAGCGTGAAAGACCGCATCGGTATCCGCATGATCGAGGACGCGGAGCGGCACGGGCTACTGCGTCCCGGAGGCACCATCATCGAGCCGACCTCCGGCAACACCGGGGTGGGCCTCGCCATCACCGCCGCCATCAAGGGCTACCGCATGATCTTCGTCATGCCGGACAAGATGAGCGCCGAAAAGATCTCACTGCTCAAGGCGTACGGGGCCGACGTGGTGATCACTCCCACCGCCGTCCCGCCGGATTCCCCCGAGAGCTACTACCGGGTGGCGGACCGGCTCACCCGAGAGACCCCGGGGGCCTTTCAGCCCAATCAGTATTACAACCAGACCAACCCCGAGACGCACTACGCCACCACCGGTCCCGAGATCTGGCGCCAGACGGGTGGTAAAATCGACGTCTTCGTGGCCGGCGTGGGCACCGGCGGCACCATCACCGGAACCGGCCGCTATCTCAAGGAGCAGAACCCGAATATCACCGTGGTGGGCGCCGATCCGGAGGGCTCTCTGCTTTCCGGGGGTGAGGTGCGTCCCTATAAGGTCGAGGGCATCGGCGAGGACTTCTGGCCCGGAACCTTTGACCCTTCGGTGGTGGATCGCTGGATTCGGGTGAACGACCGCGACTCCTTCCGGACGGCACGGCGCATTACCCGCGAGGAGGGGATCCTGGTGGGCGGCTCGACCGGAACCGCCATGCACGCGGCGCTGGAAGTGGCGCAGGATCTGGATGAAGACACGATCGTGGTGGTCCTCTTCCCCGACTCCGGGAAGAGCTACCTGAGCAAGCTGTATTCCGATCAGTGGATGCAGGACAACGGTTTCCTGGACCGGCTGCCGGCGAGCTTGCGGGTGGGCGATCTCATCACCCACCGCCATGGTCGCCTGCCGGAGCTGGTGGCGGTGACGCCCACCGAGCGGGTGGGGCGCGCTATCGAGATGCTGCAGCAGTACGGGATCTCGCAGATGCCAGTGGCGGAGTGGCACAACGGCCACTCGGTGGATGACATCGTGGGCAGCATCCAGGAGAAGTCCCTGCTGGCGCAGGTCTTCCGCGCGCCGGACATGGTGGAGCGACCGGTGGCGGAGGTCATGGATCGCCCGCTGGAGACAGTGGACGTGGTGGACGAGATCGAGACCCTGATCGGCCCGCTGCTGGGTGAAGACACGGCCCTGATCGCCACCGACGGCACGCTTCCGGTGGGCGTGGTGACCCGCTCCGACCTGCTGGAATACATCGCTCACACCAGACACCGAAAGTAGGGGCGTGATCAATCGCGCCCTACAAATTGATCAGATTCTGGAAACCGTCACATAACACAGGAACGTTATCGTCGGCGTTGACCCTGGTTACGATCTCGATGTCCTCGGCGAAGCCTCGCTCCATCAGCTCTCGCCCGGACGGGCAATCGGCAATGTCCTGCGGGATATGAGCAGACCGATACACCGCCGCGGCGGCACGAGCATCGGGTGAGAGAGACGGCGCCGGGAGGTGTGAGAGGATTGCTCCAGAGCCGATGAGGTCTTCCAGCGCAGGGCGGAGGGCGCCGTTGGGCCATCGCTCCCCGGCGGCGATGACGCCGATGCGGCTGTCGTGCTGGACAGCTGCCTCTGCCACTGCCCGGGCGTTGCGGAGGCAGCCGCAGATCACCAGTGCCCCTGCCTTCTGAGCGATAGCAGATATGGCCGCGCCATTGGGGGACGGCAGCACCAACCGGGTCCCGGCCGGAATGGAGAGGAGCGAGGCCGGCGAGAGGGAGTACGGCACTTGCGAAGCCCCGTGGCGCTGGCGGGATGCGAGGATGGCGTCGTGCAATTGTGCGAACTCGGCCGCGGTCTCGTCATGGATGGGGTAGGGAAAGACGGTCGCTCCGCGGGACACGGCGATGTCCACCGCCGTCGAGAAGGAAAGAACATCGACCACGATGAGAAGGTCGACATGTGGGGAAAGAGCCGCCGCGCCTTCCGCTCCCCAGGAGAAAAGGCTATCGTACCCGCCGAACAGATCAGCCATGGAGCTATGGTATCCGGCTGGTACGATCGGCCATGAGACGCCGGTACGCCAGCCGCGAGGAGTGGGCGCTCCTGCGCGATCGGCAGTTCGAGGTCCGGCGCGTGGATCGGAATGGATTTCACGGCTACGTCACCCGCCTCTCCATCGGCAACGTCACCGAGCCGCTGGTTGTTCCCTTGAATGGCGTCGATCACCGGCTGGCGGATGCTGGATTCACCTGGCTGCAGCACGTTCCCGACACCTGCCGCCACACCCTGACCACGCTTCTTGACGAGCAGGGACAGGTGATCCAGTGGTACGTGGATATTGCCGCGGGCACCGGCGTCGACGAGCGCGGGGTACCCTGGTGGGACGATCTCTTTCTGGATGTGGTGATCCTGCCGGACGGGTCGGTGCACCTGCTCGATGAGGACGAGCTGGACGCGGCGCGGGAGAGCGGGGAGATAACGGCCGAGGAGTATGACGCGGCGCGAGCGGAAGCCCGGCAGGTTATGAAGGCTGCCCGGGAAGGACGTTTCTCATTAGTAGATGAGGCAAAGCGGGACCTGAGAGGACCGGGGAGGAATCCGACTCGGCCGGAAACTGCGGGCTAAAGCCCTCCGCTACGCGATTGTCCTCCGGTGACTAACCGCAGCACCCTTCGCCGCAGCAGCGGCCGCCATCGGCCATGGGGAGGGCATCGGGGAGGGTCACCGATGCAGCCGGTTTGACCGCCCGGATGGAGGCGCTGGCCAGCTTACCGTCCCCGCTCTGCCATCCCTCGGGAAGAGCCTCGACGTTGAGGCCGGCGTCCTCGGTCGTGTAGCGGCGCGCGATCTCGATGCTGATCGAGGTAAAGCCCGATTCCTTCAGGAGACGCTGGTATTCGTCAATCTCCAGCGCGCCGGCGATGCAGCCGACCCAGGCTTCCATGTCCCGGCGCAGCTCGTCCGGAATCGGGCCGTCGGCCACCACATCGGAGACCGCCAGCCGTCCGCCCGGCCGCAGCGCCCGGAATGCCTCGGCCAGGACGGCGGACTTGTCGGCAGCCAGGTTGATGACGCAGTTGCTGATGATGACGTCCACTGAATTGGCCGGGAGAGGAATATCTTCTATGCGGCCCTTGAGAAAGGCGACATTGCTGACGCCCGCCTCCGCTTTGTTCTTCTGCGCCAGCGCCAGCATCTCCTCGGTCATGTCGAGGCCGTAGGCGAAGCCGGTGGGCCCCACGCGGCGGGCGGACAGGAGGACGTCGATCCCGCCGCCCGAGCCCAGGTCGAGCACGGTTTCCCCCTCGCGCAATTCGGCCAGCGCGGTGGGGTTGCCGCAACCCAGGGAGGCGAGGACGGCCGTCTCGGGGAGATCGGCCGCCTCGTCTCCGTAGAGATTGGCAGACACGGAATCGGAGCAGCAGCTGCCGCTGCCGGCCGAGCGGGCAGCGGCAGCGTAACGCTCGCGGACGCGATCGGTGATATCCGTGGTCATCGCAGTCCTCCTAACGCCGAATGGTGCCGGCGCGGTACACCGACAGCTCGGCCTTGCGGCGCAGCGAGTCGCGGCGGCAGGCGGGTGTGCAGACCTCGGCGTCCTCGTCGCTGAAGCTGGTCCCGTCCAGGAACCGCCGCAGCGCGCGGTCGTTCATCTCGCGGACGAAGTTCTTCATATCATTCTCCTTATCGACGTTCTTCGATGGAAACTTGTAAAAAAAGGGATTACTCTAGAGTCTTAACGGCAGACAGCGTCTTCCGTCCGCTCTCGGTGGCCCAGTAGTAGGCCCAGATCCCGCGCTTGTCGGTATCGACCAGACCGGCGTCGCGGAGGAGCTTGAGGTGATGACTGATGGTGGGCTGATTCTGCTCGAAGTGCGGCGTGATGTCGCAGACGCAGAGCGGATCGGCCTGCTGGGTGAGCATGTCGAGGAGCCGCAGGCGGGTGGGATCGGCCACGGCCTTGAGCCGCTCCGCCAGCGAAACTGTCCTGGGCTCGCTGAGACTGCATTCGACCACGGCGCAGCAGGCCTCGTTCTTGTGGCGGATGGGCAGCGTGGGTGTTTCCATGCACCCATCATACAGAATCCATCGATGCATGTCAATCGGTAAGCACTGCCGTGAAGTCCTGGCCCCTCGTTGCCCGACTTTCTATACGGCGGTCCTCTGCGGCCGGCAATGGGCACCCGCATATATCCGATGACCCCACCACCATCCCGACGGTCTGCATCCCCTCTCTTCGATGACTCCCAGGGATGTCCCCGCTGTAGCCGGACTTTCCATGGTCCGGTGGGTCGATCCCCTTCTGGTTCCTTCCCACCCCCCTGATCCATTCCCCGCCGGCCCGCGGAGAGACCGGCTACCGGGGAACGCTGGTCGGATCAACAAACATGTCGCTGTCGAGGGACCGGTACGGACACGCAGTGCTTGGATGAAGAGACATGTGGGCAGCCGGCCATGGAAGAACCGTCCTACATTGTGGGAGTGGCGCGACCGATGGGGTGTGAGCGGATAATGCCGGACTTGACGATGGTTGGGATCGCTCGTACGCTACGTGTATTGCCCCAGGGAGGGGATCGTGACCGAGACCGCGCCCCCGGCGGCAGAAGCTGGTTCTGCCACCGAGATTCGAACCTTTCTCATCGCCGATGTGCGTGGCTACACCAGCTTCACCCTGGAACATGGCGATGAGGCAGGGGCACGTCTGGCTACCCGATTTGCTGAGATCGCCCGCGAGATCGTGAGTGGAGGCGGTGGTGAGGTCATCGAGCTGCGTGGGGATGAGGCGCTGGCCGTCTTCACCTCCCCCCGCGCTGCTCTGCGAGCCGCGGCGGATCTGCAGGGCCGGTTCGCCCACGAAATAGTGGCCGACCCAACCCTGCCACTTCGGGTGGGGATCGGTCTGGACGCGGGGGAGGCGATTCCGGTCCAGGGAGGCTTCCGTGGAGCGGCGCTGAACCTGGCGGCCCGCCTGTGCAGCCTCGCCGGACCGGGAGAGATTCTGGCCAGCGATGGGGTGACCCATCTCGCGCGCAAAGTAGACGGGCTGGACTACGTGGAGCGCGGCTTCTCGCAGCTCAAGGGTTTCGCCGATCCTGTCCGCGTGATCGAGATCCGTCCCGCAGGTGATCCGATCGCTCGTCCCAGTGAGCCCGTGCCGGGCAGCGAGTCACCACAGAGACTTCCCATTGGAGGCTTTCTGGGCTCGCTTCCCAATGGGCCGCTCGTGTCCCGGGAGGCGGAGCTGGAGCGGACGACCGAGGCTGTCGATATCGCTGCCGGCGGCACGGGGCAGCTGGTGACGCTGGCGGGCGAGCCGGGAGCGGGCAAGACCCGGCTGGCGCAGGAAGTCACCCTGTCTGCCCGCAACCGGGGCTTTCTCGTCGCTGCCGGCCGCTGCTATGAGGGGGAGCAATCCGTTCCCTATTACCCCTTTCGGGAAGCCCTGACCACGCTCCTCAATGTATGCTCACCAGGTCTCCGGGCCTCGGTTCCACAGCGCTGGCCCGATATGCAGGTACTCCTGCCCGGGGGTGCGGCACCCGCCTCCGGCTCCCAGGGCCAGGAAGAGCAGCAACGGCTCTTCTGGGCCATCAGCGGCTTCGTCGGCGCCGTCTCTGTCGAGCACCCGGCGGCGGTGCTGCTGGACGATCTGCACTGGGCCGACGCCTCCAGCCTCAAGCTTCTGCACCACCTGGCCCACCAGACGCGTGACGAACGCGTCTTCATCCTCTCCACCTACCGGGATGTGGAGATAGGCCGTCAGCACCCACTGGAAGCGACCTTGCGTGACCTGACGCGTGAGGGGCTGGTGCAGCGGATCGAGGTGCGCCGTCTGGACCGAGAGGGCACGCGAGCCCTGGTAGCGACGACCATGGACGAGCAAGAGGTATCCGACGAGTTTACCGAGCTGGTGCATCGGCGCACGGAGGGGAACCCCTTCTTCGTGCAGCAGGTCATGCGCATGCTGGTGGAGCGTGGGGACGTCTACCGGGAAGCGGGCCGCTGGGAGCGGAAAGAGATCGGCGAGATCGAGGTCCCGGAGAGCATCCGCTCCGTGGTCGGCCAGCGTCTGGAGCGTCTCTCCGAGGAGACCCAGGCGATTCTCCGCGACGCCGCGGTCCTGGGGCAGATCTTCCGGTTCGACGATCTGCTCGCCATGGGAGAGCGTGAGGAGGACGATCTGGAGGCGGCGTTGGACGAAGCCATGCGCTCCGGACTGGTCCGCGAGATGGGAAGCGATCAGTATGGCTTTGATCACGCGCTGACCCAGCAGTCCCTCTACGGGGAGCTGTCTTTGCGGCGCAAACGGCGTTTGCACCTGGCCGCCGGGGAGGCGATCGAGCGCCTTCCCGAGCGGAAGCGAGTGCAGCGCGTGGCGGAACTGGCCTGGCACTTCCTCCATGCTGACGAGCCGGAGAAGGCGCTGCGGTACAGCGCGCGAGCAGGGGACGAGGCTGCGGATCTCTTTGCCAATGCCGAGGCGGAATGGCAGTATCGGACCGCCATTGAGCTGGCGGAGGAACTGAACGCCCGGGAGGCACAGGGCTCGCTTCTGGAGCGGCTCGGACGTGTCCTCGGCCGGACCGGCCGCTTTGAAGAGTCTCTGGAATCGCTGGAACGCGCCCTCACCATGCAGGGGAGTGAACCCGAGGCCCAGGCGCGGATCACAGCTGAGATCGGCCGTGTCCATGTCTGGCAGGGTACGGCTGATCGTGCCATTTGGCGGCTGCAGTCGGTCATCGAGAAGAACCCGCAGCTGTCAGTCCACGCGCGGGCCGATCTCCATGCGACGCTCAGCCAGCTACTCTTCACTGGCGGCCGCTATGCGGAGCTCCAGGACGTGATCGAGCACACCATCGAGCTGGCGGAAGCCGCCGGCGACAAGAGCATTCTGGCCCTCGCCTATCGCGTTTTGGGCGTCGTTTTGTTGGAGAGCAGCAGGCAGGAGGAGGCGCGAGCCGCCACCGATCGAGCCATCGAGCTGGCGGAGGAAGTCGGCAATCTCGACGTGCTAGCTGCGTCGCTCAACAACCGGGCCATTCATGAGGAGAGTGACGGCAGATACCGCGACGCCCTCCCCTATTTCGAGCGCCACCGTCAGGTGTCGCAGCGCCTGGGCTCCCCCGGGCGCATCGGCTGGGGGCTTCAGCGTGAGGCGGAGGATTACTTCAAGTTCGGGGACTGGGATGAAGCCAGGCGTCTGGCCGAGGAAGGGGTTCGGATCTTCCGCGCCACCAATCGCTCCTGGTCAACTCCCTACGCACTGAGCATGTTAGGACTCGTGCTGCTCTTCAGTGGCGAGGAGCAGGACGCGCTCGCCTATCTTGACGAGGCACTGGAGATGGGCATCCAGAACGGTGACCTCCAGATCGAAACGTTCATCGTCAATGAGATGAGCGACTGGCAGATCGCAGTCGGGCGGGCAGAAGAGGCTGCAGCGCGCGCGGACGGGGTCATGCATCGTCTGCGGGAGCTGCGCTGGGGCTCGTCATATCCGAATCTAGCCGAATCTCTGCTGGCGTGCGGGAGAATCGATGAGGCGCGCCGGGAGCTGGAGATCCTGCGCAACCAGGGCTTTAGCTTTGGCGTGGGCACCAGCGCGCCGGAATTTACGGCGCGTGTCCTGGTGCTCTCGGCCCGACTTGCAGCGCTCGACGGCAACTACGAGGAGGCCGAGCGAGACGTTGAAGAAGCGCTCACCACCATTCGCAGCCGCGAGCTGCCGTTCGTCGAGGCCCACGTCCTGGCCGAGTACGCCCGCGTCCAGGCGTCGCGTGGCGATGTGGCTGAGGCCAGAGGTCGCTTCGAGGAGGCGTTGGCGATCTACCGGCGACTGGGAGCCATGCCCTGGATCGAGCGGTTGGAGGAAGAAGTCGCGGAGGCACTGTAGCCGAGGACTTCAGGCCGCTGTCCGGGACTGCGGGCTAAAGCCTTCGGCTACCTCTTCGCTACCTGCTTCCGGCCGGCTCCTTGCTCATGCCGGAGGACAGGCCCTGGAGATCCTGCATTTTCTTGCGGCCGCGCTTCAGCTCGTAGAGGTAGGGGCGCGTGCCCATGAAGCGGAAGTGCTCCCACAACTCGACGGCCTCGTTGCCCTGCACCAGTTGTCCAATGACGGGGCCGAAAAAGCCGTAGTCGTTCTCGCCGACCACGATCCAGGGCACGCCGAAGGCGCCCAGCTTCTCGGTTGCCTCGCGCTGCTCGTCGATCACTTCGTCGTAGGTGGATTCGTCCGCCAGGGCGCGTTGGGCCAGCGACGGGTCCAGTCCCACCTCTTCTAAATACGGCTTGGCGGCGTCGGCCAGGTTGTCGATCTCCTCGAAGGAGTCGGAGCGCTCGTGGAAGAGGCGCCCCAGAGCCAGATAGGCGCGATCGACGGCGTCGTTGCCCCCCTCACGGCGCGCCAGGGCGCAGGTGCGCAGCGGGCCGTGCCACTGCGGGTCGCGGTCGTTGATGCCGGCCAGGCTGAAAAACTTCCACTCGATCTCGAGCGGCTGTTCCTTGCGCACCTCCCGCACCCAGAGTGAGGTCATCCAGGCCCAGGGGCAGAGGGGATCGAAGTAGAACTGAATGTGGTTGTCTGACGCGGTGTTCACCGGACGTGTTTCCCTTTCCATGGTTCGTTCTCCTACTGCAGTCTACTCCCAAGAGTTCATGCATAAACCGCGCCAGGGAAAGATTACGCGGTGAAAGGGTTCTCGATCTGAATCCCCAGAATCTGCCGTCCTGCCTGGAAGTCCTCGGAGACAATGGTCTGCGCGCCCGCGCGGCCGGCCGACGTAACGATCAGGGCATCCCAGAAAGAAAGCTGTTCGCTCTCCTCCAATTCCGCAGCAGCAATCACATCCTCGGTGAGAATTGGCAGAAGAACCCATTGCCCGTACCGGCGCACCAGTGCCCGCGCCTTGCTGCGGGGTAGCGGGTGAACCAGCTTGCGGGTGACCGTAACATAGAACTCCTGGAGAACCTGAGTGCTGAGAGATCCGGTTCCATCCCGCCACAACTCCACGAGAAGGTTTCGGGCCACCAGATGCTTGTCGCCTTCGCGTCTGTCGTAGGCGTAGACAAGGACGTTCGTGTCGACGAACGTGAGTTCACCGGTCATACAGCTCTTCGCGCGTGGGCAGTGGACCACCTCCCAGGTCGTACCCTTCCATCAGCTCTGCAATCGCTTCATCTCGTGCCTTCCGGTATGCCTCGTCCTCGCCCACCAAGCGCTCGATCTCTTCGGCAACCAGCCTGCTAACCGACGTCGAGCGTTGCGCAGCTAATACCCGTGCTTTCCGGATCGTGTCGGAATCAAGTTGAATTGTTAAGTTGCGTTTCTGCACCATGGCACCACTCTCCACCTCGCCAACGTGCTACACGTATTCTACGTGTGCTGATCGGGATGTGCCACAGGATTTTGCACTGCTCGCCCTGCATCCCCTCGGTATCCTTCGTCGTCCGCCCAACGTCATTGGGTGCTTTCGGGGTACCCACCGCAGGGGGTCGAACCCAGCGCGGTTTCTGGCGATGCACCTGCAGACGGTGTATGGGGTGGCGCGGTTGACGGTGCGGCCGAGCAGCATCGAGGGTGCATGAATCGAAGCTGTGCGGCGGCACAGACATCAATGAAGTTGATGGAACTACGAATATGTGGGTGGCAGACGATGTGTCGAGTCGGCATCTGCAACATCCTGTGGCGCGCCCGCTCATCGTATGGTGGTGCACTCGTCATTCGATGCTGCTAGAATGACCGGTCGAGCTAAACATAACGCTCGTCACTGGCCTGCGCTC
>JAICWV010000225.1 GCA_025966365.1 Chloroflexota bacterium
AACTTCGAGGCCGACAAGTTCGACGCGAGCGGCAACCTGGTGACGATCAACCAGCTTCCTGCCTCCAAGCTGTCGAAGTACTAGAGCGTGAGCCACGGTGGGGCGGGAACCGGGTCGATCGCCGGTTCCCGCCCATGACCTCACTGCACTACGGCTCCGATGCCATCGTTGCCATGCTCTCGCAGCTCGGAGTCGAGTACGCCGCCTTCAATCCCGGCGCTTCTTTCCGGGGGATCCAGGACTCGCTGGTGCACCTGGAGGAGGCGCCCCGGATCATTCAATGCACCCACGAGGAGATCGCGGTCGCGCTTACGCACGGCTACGCCAAGGCGGTAGGACAGCCGATGGTGGCCTGCGTCCATGACCTCGTTGGCCTTCAGCACGCCTCCATGGCGATCTACAACGCCTGGTGCGACCGAGAGCCGGTCGTCGTTCTTGGAGGGAGTGGACCGCGTGACGCAGCCGAGCGCCGTCCCTGGATCGAGTGGATCCACGCTGCTGTCGATCAGGGCCACATCGTCCGCGACTACGTGAAGTGGGATGACGAGCCCGGGAGCCTTGCCGCCCTTCCGGAATCCCTCGCCCGTGCCTTTCGAGTCGCCATGACGCGACCCTGCGGACCGACGTATCTGAGTATCGACGTCTCGCTGCAGGAGACCGCTCTGCCGGCGGGATATGGCTTTCCCGATCTGCGCCGGTATGCAGCCCCTCCACCGCCGGCCGTTCCCACCGAAGAGCTCGAACGGCTGGCAGCGGATCTTCAGGAGGCGCGACATCCGGTCATTGTGGTGGACCGCGCCCCACGCTTCCAACCGGTCATTGCCCTGAGTGAAGCTCTGGGAGCGCCGGTGGTGGACCGCGGCAACCGGATCGGGTTCCCCACCGAGCACCCGCTCAACCTGACGGGAGCCGACGAGGCCGTCCTCTCCGCGGCAGACTTCGTGCTGGGTCTTGAAGTCGAGGATCTGTTCGGCGCGCTTCACCGAAAACGTCCGGGGCACCCTCCCGCGCCCCTTGCTCCACGGGCGAAGGTTGCGCACATTGGACTTCGTGATCTGGCGCCCGGGTCGTGGGCCGCCGATTACCAGCGGCTCTCGCCGGTCGACTTTCCGCTGGCCGGCGATGCAGACGAGGCTGCCGGCCGTCTGGCGGTGCTGATGGAAGGTCGCGTGCCCGCGGAGCGCCGGGACAGTGCCGTACGCGCTGCCCGTGACCAGCATGACACCGTCCGAAGGGCGTGGAGAGACGAGGCGGATCGGAGGCGCGGAGATGCTCCCATGAGCAGCGCCGTCATCGCAGCTACCATCGGAGGGCACCTTGCAGGGGCCGACTGGTGTCTGGCGCACGACGGGACCAGAGGCTGGGCGCGCCGACTCTGGGCGATCGATCGTCCCGGCCAGTATCTGGGGCGAAGCGGCGGAGGGGGCATCGGGTACGCATTGGGCGCCTCGATCGGCGCCGCCCTGGCACTGCGGGACCGGGGAACACTGGTTGTCGACGTTCAGGGAGACGGGGATTTGCTCTATACGCCGGGAGCCCTCTGGACGGCTGCTAAATACGACGTGCCATTGCTCATCGTGGTGGACAATAACCGGTCGTATCTGAACTCACAGGAGCACGCGGAGCAGATTGCCCTCCTCCGCGGCCGCTCGGCGGCTCATGCCGGCACCGGCACGGAGATCCGCGAGCCCGATGTGGACATCACGACCCTGGCCCGCTCCTTTGGTGTCTGGGCAGAGGGGCCCGTTCTGACAGCGGATCAGCTGGACGAGGCACTGGGACGAGCCACCGCCGTGGTCCGGGGCGGCCGTCCAGCGCTCGTCGAGGTCACCGCCTCGCGTTAGACCGAGCCCACGGTCGCCGAATCCTGCTGCGGCATCCAGGCCAGCTGCGCGATGCGGATGTGATTTCCGAAGGGATCTCGGATGCCCATGTCGATGCCGTAGATCTGCTCCGTCGGCTCCTGCGTGATCTCAACACCGCGAGCCACCAGCGTTTCATACGTCTTTCGGCAGTCATCAGTGGTGAAGCCGACCGCGAAGCCGGTTGCCCCCTTGCTTACCAGGTCACGAACCTGCTCGGCACTGGCCTCGTCCATGCCCGGAGGGCCGGGTTTTTCCAGCAGAATGTCGCGTCCCGGCTGGCCCGGCACCCGGACGGTGAGCCAGCGCATGGCGCCGAAATTCATGTCGGCGCTGACCTCCAGGCCAAGCTTGCCGACGTAGAAGTCGAGCGCCTCGTCCTGATTGAGCACGAAGATGTTGGAGATGTTGATCGACTGCAGCATGCGTACCTCCTCTGTGATGCTGTCTACACACGAAATGCTACGCGGCTTCAGTCGGTGGTCGCTTCTCCAAAACTGCTCGGTCTGGTCCAGGCCATGGTGAAGCAGGTCGGGGCGGGCCGAACCGTCGCCCCCGTCCGGTAGCTGGTTGGCGACTCGCCCAGGATCTCACGGAAGGTCCGGCTGAAGGTGCCGAGACTGCAGAAGCCGACATCGAAGCAGATGTCCGTCACGCTGCGATCTGTCTCGCGCAGCAGGAACATCGACCGCTCAACCCGGCGCCGCTGGAGGTAACGGTGGGGCGTCTCGCCATAGGTGGCCCGAAAGCAGCGAACAAAGTGTGCCTCGGACATGACGGCGATGCGAGCAAGGGCGGGAATGTCGAGCGGCTGAGCGAAGGACCGGTCCATGGCATCGCGAGCGCGCAACAGCCGCCGGTTGCTCTCCTCGATTGCCTGGCTCATGCGCTCATTACACCATGCACCGCCGGTTGCCGCCACCGTCGCGGCTGGGTTCATTCCCTAGCCGGCCACCTTCTTCCAGCCGTGCTTTCCCCACACGTCCAGCCTGGTAATGGGATGGATCTCCCATAGCGTGGAGCGGTCGGACTCCGTAACTTTGTGGTCGTTGTCCAGGAACACCCAGCCGGTGACGCGCACCTTTCTGGCTTTTCCGGCAATAGTGGCGAAGACCTTCCAGTCGAAGCCGTGCTCGCGGGCACGAATCCGGGGCGGGGCCTCGGTGATGATCGACGCCTTCCGGGACGACTTGTAGCTCTTTCC
>JAICWV010000003.1 GCA_025966365.1 Chloroflexota bacterium
CCTCCCGCTCCTGTGCGTCCTGTCGGTAGATGCGGGCCAGCTCCTCGCCGGCCGGCTTCAGGTTTCCGTGGAAGTCGATGATCGAGGTGTTGGCCGTGCACGGAAAGCTGTCGTGCCCCATCCAGACGAGAAAGCCGCCGCATCGTGGAAAGCGCCCCCTGGCGGACTGTGCCGCGATCGAAAGCGCCCGCCGCTGGCGTTCCTGGCTCCAGGCCACATACTCCTCCAGGTCGTACGGCTCTCGACCCTGCTCTTCCTCGAATACCGGCCACTCGACCCACCACGACGTTCGCCGCCAGAGCGGATTCTCCTTCGAGCCCGGAATCTCGGGAAGATCGCCCCTGTACCGCCGGATGATCTCGACAGGACTGGCTCCCGCCGCTCCGATCTCGGAGTGGAACAGGGCGTCATTCAGCTCCCAGTACGCCCGATACTCTCCCTCCAGGTCTCCGTGGACGTGCCAGGGCCCATGAACGTCCCAGTGCTGCCCCTTCCCGAACCTTTCCCGGTCAGCGCCGAAACGCGGCCCGCTGGGAGAGGTGGGGAGGTACCGGCGGGCCGGATCGAGCTCGGCGACGACCTCGCCGATACGGCGGAGCATGGGGTGAGCGCTGTCGAGTGGGGTGTGGTGTTCGTCCTGCAGCTCGTTTCCGCCGCACCAGATCACCAGGGAGACATGGTGTCCGCGCCGTTCCACATACGACCGTGCAATGCGCTCCATCTGGTCTACCGACACGGCGTCGGCCGGAGGCGAGTTATCCAGGCCAGAAGAGGACAGGGGAAACTCCTGCCACACCAGCATGCCAAGCTCGTCGCACAGCGAGTAAAAAATCTCTTTCTCCAGAAAGGCGCCGCCCCAAACGCGCAGCATGTTCACGCCCATATCGCGATAGAGAGTCAAGAGGCGGCGGTATTGCTCGTCGCTCACGTCGGCAAAGTTGGGGAGAATCGGCGTCCAGTTGACACCCTGCAAGAAGATCGGATTCCCATTGACCACGCAAATCCAGGGGTCGGCCCCGGCGGGAGCGCCCTCGCAGGGTTCCCAACGGACCTCGGTAAATCCAACCAGCATGGTTCGCGTGTCCTCTGCCTGCCCATCGTTTCCCCACAGGTCGAGGCGCAGGGAGTAGAGTGGCTGCTCCCCTGCTCCGTTTGGCCACCACGGCCGGACCGGAAGGTCGCTCCAGGTTACGCCTGCCCGCAGCTGCTCGCTGCTGAACGTCTCCTCACGCACCAGGCCATCGGGGCCGCTAAGGGTTAGAGAGGCGTTCCCCGCGTCCCCGAATATCCCTGCCGACACGCGGACCGTTCCCGTGTTGCGAGCCGCGTCGGCCTGCGTGCGGACATCCAGTGCCGCGATCTCCGTGCCGTCGGACACCTCCAGAAGGAGATGGTCCCAAATGCCGAGCTGAACCAGACGGGAGGTCCAGTCCCAGAAATAGTTGTAGCGCTCCTTCCACTCGCGCACCTCGGAGGCATAACCGATCTGACCCAGCCAGCGCGGAGGCGTGTCAAAGATGATCTGAAGGCTGTTGTCGCCGTCGCGCAGGAACGGTGTCAGGTTGAAGACGTGCGGCACGAATGTGCCACGGAAGGTCCCGGCTTCGCGGCCGTTGACGAGGACCCACCCCGCGTAGTCAAGGCCGAGCGCCCGGAGCCGCACGCAGGGAGCGTCCGCGGTCCAGGCCGCCGGAATCGACGCCGTGAATATCCAGTGCCGGTTCTCGACCCACTCGGCCGCTCGCGCTTCCAGCCCGATATTCCAGTCGGGAATGACACCTGCGTCGCGCAGGGCCCCCTGAACCGATCCCGGAACCCGCGCGGGCGCGGCCAGTACCTCGGCATTGAGCGAGACGCCGGATTCGATACTGCGCTGCTGCTTCCACACGTACGGTGTCCAGCCGGCAACCGTCCACTCGAGCTCTCCCAGCTCGTACGTCTGCTTCATTCGTCCCTTCTCTGCACCGCGGCTCATACTACTTCTTCACGACCAGGCGAAGAAGTAGCTTGACCTCCATGGGTGTGCCACCCGTCTGCGCAGAGGCCGAGCCCGGCGCGTCGTCTGCCGCCCACACATTCGTAGTTACGTCAGTTCATTGATGTCTGCATCGCAGTGCAGCTTCGATGCAGGCGCCCTCAATGTCGCTCGGCCGCGCCGTCAACCATGCCACCCTCACCCACCCCTTGGGATGCGTCGCCAGGAGCTGCGCTGCGGCGCAGCAGCCAATAAAGTGGCCGAACTACGTAGGGTGTCGAGGGGGCTGTCGGGATAACGGTGCAAAAAGTTCTGGCACACCGGACCTCGGCTGAACCGCCGATGTACCGAGGCAATACATTGGAGTGACGTGGAGCACACAGGCGGAGGGAAAGGTGTTACGAGTTGAAGGTCCGGCGGTCAAAGACGAGCAGGGCCGCCACGTCCAGCTCAAGGGGCTCGGCCTCGGCGGCTGGATGAACATGGAGAGCTTCATTTCGGGCTATCCGGGAAACGAGTCGGGATGGCGCGCCGCTCTACGCGTCGCTCTCGGCGAGGAGCGGTACCGATTCTTCTTCGACCGGTTCCTGGAGTACTTTTTTGAGGATGCCGATGCCGCGTTCATCGCGTCCCTCGGGCTCAATTGCCTTCGCCTCCCGATCAACTACCGGCACTTCGAGCGCGACACCGAGCCGTTTGTCATCCGTGAGGAGGGATTCAGGCATCTCGATCGGGTGGTCGATCTATGTGCCCGGCACGGCCTTTATACCGTGATCGATCTGCATGCCGTTCAGGGCTATCAGAACCAGGACTGGCACTCGGACAATCCGGGATTTATTGCTTCGCTGTGGACGCAGCGACAGTTTCAAGATCGCGCGGCCGGCCTGTGGGAGGCGATCGCACGGCGCTACCGCGGCAACCGCTGGGTCGCCGGGTACAACCTGATCAATGAGCCGAACGCTCCAGACGCGGAAACATACCTGGGTGTGCACAGGAGGCTGTACGAGACCGTTCGCGACGTGGACCCGGACCACCTCGTCTTTATCGATGCCGACGCCTACGGCAGTAACCTCGACCGCTTCGACGAAGTCTGGCCCGATACCGTATATAGCATCCATGACTACGCCTATTGCGCCTTCAACTTTGGAGGAGAGTATCCCGGTGAAACGCGCGGAGTGTGGTGTGATGAGGCGTGGGCGGAGCGGCACTTCCTGAAAAAGTCGAGGTTTGCCCGCGAGAATAATGCCCCTGTCTGGGTCGGGGAGTTCGGGGCCGTCTTTTCCGGCGCTCCGGTCCGGGATGCCAACCGCTGCCGCATCATTCACGACCAGATCGGCATTTACGACCGACACGGTGCGGGCTGGTCGCTCTGGACGTACAAGGATATCGGGAAGATGGGCCTGGTTTACCTTCCTCCAGACTCTCCGTACATGCAGAGGCTTCGGTCCGGTCTGGAGCGAAAGGAGCGCATGGGAGTCGACTCCTGGACGAGCACGGGAGTGGAAGTAGCCGAAGCGACGGACCCGCTTCTCGAGCTCATTTCGCGAGAGTTTCCCGACAGGACATCGCTTGGTTTTGATCCGGTGTGGATGGTGGAGCGGGTGGTTCGCAGCATCATGCTCTCCCAGGCGCTGGTGCCCGAGTTTGTCGATGCTTTTGCCGGCCTCTCGGAGTCGCAGCTGGACGCGCTCCTGCAGTGTTTCCGCCTGCAGAATTGCGTCGTTCGTGAGCCGCTGGCCAGGGTTCTTGCCGGTCAGCCGATCGGGGCGTGAGGCAGTCTCCATCGCCAGTTTCCGACGTGACCGGACTCCTGATTACTCGCCGATCTCAGGAGCGCGGATAATCCGAGGATTGGCGAAGATGTCGGCGTCGTCGGTACTGGTCGAGGAGAACTCGGAGACGACGGCTCCCTCGTCACCTGCTTGAAACCAATGCCATGTGTCGGGCGGAATGGTGAACTGCTCGCCAGGCCGCAGGACGATCTCGTTCCGGACGGTGTAGTACGGTTCGCTCCCCGGCGGGACCTGCGCCCTGGGCTCATTGGATTCGGGGCCGGAGATGGAAAGGTAGACCTCGCCGGACCGGCAGCGGAACGTCTCTTGCTTGCCGGGACTGTCTCCGACCGGGGGGTGACGGTGCTGGGGGAAGGTCTGTCGAGGCAACAGGACTAGCTCCTTCGCGCAGTAGCGGTTGGTGTTCACGTAGGTGACCAGACACATGCCCTGGCGCGAGAACTCATCCAGGCCGCAGTCCGCTACCTCGATGGCGGACGCTTCGTCGGGTGTCAGTATCACGCCGACTTTCTGTAGCGCGTCTACCGCGTACAGGCGCGCCTCCTCTGCCTGTGCCCGTGTCAGCATCGATCGTACCTCCTGCCGCACGCAGAATACGCCGCGCGCTGATTCCAGCGCGAGTAGATCTGTCCAATTCGGCATGGTTTGTGCATCTCTGAGGCTGTAATCCAGGAAAGGAGATCTGGCATGATTGGATACTCGCAGCCACCCCACGCCGCCACGACAGGCGCGGGCTGGGCTCTGATCATCATTGGCGCCCTTACCGTGATCGCCGGCATTCTCGCGGTCATTTTTCCCAGCCTGACGCTGTTCACGCTGGTGTTGCTGTTCGGATGGTTCGCCATCGCCGCCGGTGTCATGGAGGTCATTCACGCCTTTACCGGCAATAGATCCACCGAGGGAAAGGTGCTTCTCGGCCTCTGGGGCCTGGCAACGATCGTGATCGGCGTGATTGCGCTCGTCTTGCCCGGGATCACGCTGGCGTCATTTGTGGTCCTGCTTGCGGCATACTTCCTGATTACGGGTGTGACCCAGATCATCGCCGCATTCCGGGGCCACCTGCACGCATGGCTCCTCATCTGGGGCGTCATCGGCGTGATCGCCGGCCTGGCCGCCATGTTCTATCCCGGAGCCGCCGCTCTGACCCTGGCCATCATCTTCGGCATCTACGCGATCCTGGGTGGCCTGACCGCCCTGGTCTCCGGCATCGCCGTGCTTCGCCATAGCAGCGATGAGAGCGGAGCTGTCAGCAGGGTGGCCTAACGCCGATCGCCGTTCTCGGCCAATCTGGCGAGCGCGGCGAAATCGCCCGCGAGCGACGGGTAGAGGCGGTCATACAGCCGGTGATATCCGGAGTACACTCCCTGGAGATACTCATCCGGCGGAGTCTCTTTCGTGATATGGACCAGGGCGTCGGCGGCTTCGGCCACTGATGCCCACTGCCCGGTACCAACCCCGGCCAGGATTGCAGCGCCAAAAGCAGGGCCGGAATCGGTGAGGGCGGTAAGGACGCGCGAACCGAGGAGCGAGGCGAGGATTTCGCGCCAGAGCGGACTTTGCGCGCCTCCACCGGTCGTGCGCACCGTGTGGAGCGGCACGTCGAGAGCTCGCATAAGATCTGCCGAATCAGCCAGAGCAAAACTCACGCCTTCCAGCACGCTCCGGGTCAGGTGGTCACGGCCGTGACGGAGCGAGAGGCCGAAGAAGGCGCCGCGGGCGTCTGGGTCCCCGTGTGGCGTGCGCTCTCCGGTCAAATAGGGGAGAAAGATGAGTCCGTCGCTGCCCGCCGGGACGCGCGACGCTCCTTCCAGCATGGCCCCGTACCCGGCATCGGTCTGGTTCTTTTCGTCACCCGGGAACAGGATGCTCCGCCACCACTGCAAGCTCCCACCGGCCGAGAGGACAACGCCCATGGCGTACCAGGTATCGGGGACGGCGTGGCAAAACGTGTGCAGCCGGCCGGCAGGGTCAACCCGTGGCTCGCTCATTGGGGCGACCAGCGTGCCGGATGTCCCGATGCTTGCCAGCACCTGGCCCGTTCGGACGACGCCGGTGCCCACGGCGGCGCACGCGTTGTCGGCTCCGCCCGCGACTACCGGCGTTCCCGGGTGCAGCCCGCTGGCATCTGCGGCGTCTGCGCTCACCTGCCCGACCACCTCCGTCGATTCCAGGGCCGCCGGGAACCAGGAAGTCGGCACATCGACCGCTTGGGCCAGCGGCTCGGACCAGCAGCGATGCGCGACGTCGAAAAGGAGCGTCCCGCTGGCGTCGGAAACGTCCGTCGCCAAGCGGCCGGTTAACCGGAAATTGAGGTAATCCTTGGGCAGCAATACCGTACGTATGCGGCTGTAAATCGCGGGCTCATGCCTGCGCACCCAGAGCAGTTTGGGTAGGGTGAAGCCGGCCAGCGCCGGGTTCCCGACCCACTCAAGCAGGGTGTCCAGGCCGACGCGGCCGGTGATCCAATCGCATTCGGCGCCACTCCGTTGATCATTCCAGAGTATGCAGGGCCGAAGCACGTGTCCCGCTTCGTCGAGCAGTGTCGCTCCATGCATCTGCCCGGATACAGCGATACCCTGGATCTCCGCCGCGTCGGTCCCGGTTCGACTCAACAGCTCACGGATAGCCCGGACGCTTGCCTGCCACCAGTCACCGGGGTCCTGCTCGCTCCAACCGGGCCGCGGCGTGCTGAGTGAAAGAGGCACCGAGTATGAGCGAACCTCGGCTGTGGGCTCGCCGGACAGCAGAAGGGCTTTGACCGCGGAGGTGCCGAGATCGAGTCCAAGAAAATAGGTCACAGCGTCCCGGACATCGTATGCGGCGGAAAGGCGGCCCCGACCATCTCGGGACTCATGCCCAGGGCCCCGAACACGGCGCGGTATGCAGCCAGGGCGTCTTTTTCCCTGTGAGCATCCCGCATCGCGGTCTCATCCACTTTTCCGGCAATCTCGTCCACAAAGCGCCATTGCAATAGACTCTGCCGCGCCGCCACGATGGGATCTTCGGTGTACGGATAGAGGTCCATCCCCAGCCGCTCGCCGTTGGAGCCGTATCCCACCTTGCGTAGAGCAAGGGCCATCTCCAGTGTCTCCATGAATCGCGTGGCGCCGACGATGTTGTCGTCGTCGAACTGGCCCCAGCCGGAATTCGCGTGCTGGTGGCCGAGAAGGCCCTGCATGGCCAGAAGCTCGGCGTACTCCGCCAGGTTCTCGCCGTTCATGATCAGGTGCTGCCAGTCCATATTGACTTTAGTCCGGGAGGTGTCGATCCCGCGGCGAGCCAGCGCGTTGATGACGAACATGGTCATGCCGATGTCGCGCATGTAGATCTTCATCTGCGGCTCACTGTTTTTGTGTTCGAGGAACACGGTCACATCCTTTTCGGCGGCGTACGCCACCGCGTCCCCGAGGCCGTCGAGGAACACCGTCCACTGGTCGGTGTAGTCGGACTGGAAGGGATAGTTATAGCCCTCGATGCCGGGCCAGATAATGAGATGAGCGTCAAGCTCGGCGCACAGATCCACGGCGCTCCGGTTGGCGGCTCGGGCGTCTGCCCGGATGCGAGCATCGGGACTGGTCAGGGCGCCGCGCGCGTGGCGCGGAAAGGTATGGGTGCCGGTGGCGATGGCATAGATGTCCATGGGCTTGATCGCTTCCATGATTGCCTGCGCGTTGTCCTCGTCGATTTCCCCCGGATAGTGGAACTCCAGCCCGTCGTACAGATCGGAGAGTCCCGAGGCCACGCGCCGGGCACGGTCGAGGGGCGCCTCACCCTGCACCTCCGGGTGATAGCCGGCCAGTAAGAAGCGCGTTCCCAGCGTCCCGAATGCCCAGATTCCCAGGCTCGTCTTTAGCTGCTCTGCCATGGAACCTCTCCTTCTCCGCTCATTGAACCGCTTGCGAGTCTTGCGCCTCTGCCGCGGCTAGCTCAGCTTCGGCCAGATCGCATAGCAAATGGGTTGCCATGAGGTGCATCTCCTGAATGATCGGCGTATCGGTGGCCGGCATTCGCAATGCAATGTCGGCGCTCCGCGATAGGCTGCTGTCGCCGGGGCCGATGAGCGCTATCACGGTCATGCCACGCCCGTGTGCCTCGTCGGCTGCCGCCAAGAGGTTCTTTGATTCGCCGCTGGTGGTGTAGGCGAGAAAGACGTCGCCCGCTCGTCCCAGCGCTCCCACCTGGCGCGCAAAGACGTCGTCGTAGCCGTAATCGTTGCCGATAGCGGTGAGGATGGATGTATCGGTCGTCAATGCTATGGCAGGGTATGGCGACCGCTCGCGCTTGTAGCGGCCGACCAGCTCCGCGGCAAAGTGCTGCGCGTCGGCAGCGCTTCCGCCGTTCCCCGCGGTCAGTATCTTGTTTCCCTTGCGGACGGCGGAGACGATGGCGGAAGCCGCCTCGGCTACCTGGGAAGCCGAGCCCTGCCACGAGTCGAGCGCGCGCTGAAGGGCGCTGTTGTGCTGTCTCATAGCGTCCCGAATTGCGGACGTGTAGCCACCGTCCGGAGAGGCGTCGGTCATGCGTGACCTCCTGCCGCGCGTGTGTCTCCCCATGATAGGGACGCGGTGCGTGGTAGATAGAGTGAGAGCTGAGGAGGGGAGCGATGAAGCAATACCGCATTGCGGTCATACCGGGTGATGGGGTGGGTCAGGAGGTGGTTCCGGCCGCGCTCCGGGTGTTGAACCGGGCGGCTGACCTGTCCGGGAACTTCGCTCTCCAGTGCAAGGAGTTCCCCTGGGGGAGCGGCTATTACCTGGAGACGGGCCGGATGATGGACGAGGACGGACTGAGCCGCCTGCGCGACTTCGACGCCATCTTTCTTGGCGCAGTTGGATATCCGTCGGTCCCGGACCATGTGACGCTTTGGGGCTTGCTCCTCCCCATCCGTCAGCGCTTCAATCTGTACGCCAATCTGCGTCCGGTCAAGCTGCTGCCGGGCATCCGGGGACCGTTGCGGGACAAGGGACCGGACCAGATCGACATGCTGGTCATCCGGGAGAATTCCGAGGGGGAGTATTCCGGTGTGGGCGGGCGCGTCCATCTCGGATTCGGCCATGAAGTGGCGATCCAGACGGATGTATTTACCCGCGAAGGCGTGGAGAAGGTTGTCCGCTACGCATTTGTGCGAGCGAGCGAACGTCGAAAGCGCCTGGCAAGCATCACCAAGTCCAACGCCAGCCCCTTCGCGTTCGTGTTCTGGGACGAGGTGGTGCGGGATGTGGGCAAGGATTTTCCGGATGTGTCGGTCGATCGAGTCCTGGTAGACGCTGCCGCGGCCTACTTCATCACCCGACCCGAAATGTTCGACGTGGTGGTTGCCTCCAATCTGTTTGGGGACGTGCTCACCGACATTGGAGCGGTCATTCAGGGCAGCATGGGTCTGGCGGCAAGCGCCAATATTAATCCCGATGGCGGCTACCCCGGAATGTTTGAGCCCGTCCACGGTTCGGCGCCGGATATTGCCGGCAAAGGCATCGCAAATCCACTCGGGTCCATCTGGGCAGGCGCGATGATGCTGCAGCAGCTCGGTGAGCCGGCATCCGGCGACCGCGTGCTGTCGGCGATAGAGAAGGCTCTTGCCGAAACCACCGTGAGGACGAGGGACCTCGGAGGGGATGCGACCACCGCCGAGATGACCGAGGCGGTGATGGCGGCTCTCGGGTAATGCCTGGCCGCATCGAGTGGGTCCGAAGTCAAACCCGCTTGCTTCGCCGCACGGCCGAAGAATTTGCAGAAACGCGTCCGTTTGCAGGCATGACCATCGGAACCGGGATCCACCTCGAGCCCAAGACGGCATCCTTGCTCCTGACACTGCAAGCCGGCGGCGCCGGACTCGTCTGCACCGGCAATCTCAATTCCACGCAGCCGGAGACGGTTGCCTATCTGGGAGAGCGAGGGGTGGAGGTGATCGCGTCGCAGACCCAGGACCTCGAGGAACACGAGAAGAATCTGCGTGCCGTTCTGGCCCAGCGGCCGCAGCTCCTTCTGGACAACGGCGGTGATCTGTTTGCGCTCTATCTGACGGATCCCTATTCGGGCTTGTTGGGCGGGACAGAAGAGACGACGTCGGGACGCGCACGACTGCTCCCTCTTCGCGACCGGCTGCGAGTCCCGATCCTGGTCATCAACGACAGCCCCATCAAGCAGTTCGCGGAGAATGAGCACGCGGTGGGGCAGAGCGTTCTGGAGTCGTATCTTCGGATCACCAACCGGATGACGAACGGTCAGCGAGTGACGGTGTTCGGTTACGGCGCCTGCGGGAGCGGGGTTGCGGAGAACTTTCGCGCCGCCGGGTCGTTGGTCTCAGTCGTCGAGGTCGATCCGGTGAAGCGACTGCAGGCCCTTCTGGACGGATACGACACCCCCTCCCGGGAGGTCGCAACCTCGTCGGCCGACGTGATCATCACCGTGACCGGCGCGCGGACAGTCATCGGCGCCGACGATCTGCTTCTGCTCAAAGACGGGGCGATCCTGGCCAACGCCGGCCACTTTCCCTTCGAGATTGACGTGCCGGGAATCCGGTCGTCCGGTGAGATCCGGCGGGAAACCCGTTATGACGACGGTATTCAAGCCTATGAGCTACGAGACGGACGAACAGTGTACGTTCTGACCGATGGTCACATGGTGAACCTTGCCGGCCCCCGTCCGCTCGGAAACTCGATTGAGTCGATGGATCTCGGGTTCACACTGCAGGCTCGCTGCCTGGAAGCGGTGGCACGGGGCCTGGTGGACACGGAGCAGTGCGTGGTCCCGGTGCCGCCCGAGATTGACCGGCGAGTAGCCCAAGCGTATCTGGACTTACAGTACCCGCTAGCTCAGCCTGGCTCAAGGTCAACGATAACCACGCGCGCCCACGATGCTTCGCGGTGACATGGAGTGGAGTTTCCGGTGCCACCGGTGGCGACAGTCGCGGACGGGATGGTGGAGCGCGGTTTCATAAAGGCCGGCTTTTTCAAGTACATCGAGGGAAACCTGATCAGCATTGCCGAGTTTCAAGGCGGCGTGTCGTTTCGCCTCCAATAATTCTGACCTCACAGATACGACGCGGCCGCCTCCGCGGCTCTTTGCCCGGACGCGATACAGTCCGGAATCCCCACGCCCCTGTAAGCCGCGCCGGCCACGAACACGCCGCGGTGTGAACGGAGTTTGGTCTCGATAGCGTCAACCCGTCTCGCGTGCCCGACCGTGTAGTGCGGCATGGAACGGATCAGCCGGAACACCCGTGTCATCACCGGCTCCGCACCGATTCCCACCGTCGAGCGCAACTCCTCCCGCACGGGCCGAATCAGGTCCTCATCGCTCGCCGACTGGATTGATCCGGAGTCGCGAATAAAGCCGCGAACCAGAAGGGCGCCATCCGGCGCCCGGTGGCGGAATTTGCGCGAGGAAAAGGTTATCGCCATCACCGGGCCTCCTTCTCGGCAGGGAATGAGGTATCCGTGGCCGAGAGATTTCTCCCTTACCGTGCCAGGAGCGAATCCGAACGAGACGGTTGCGGTCGAGCCGTACGGAATGCCGGCAAGCAGCTCGGCCAGTTCGGGATCGAGCGACGACAGAACTCCGGCGGTAACAAACGCCGGAGTGGCGAGGATGACCGACCGGCACCGGAGTAGGCGCCCGTCGTCCAGCCTGACGTTGTAACCGCCTGCCACCGATTCCAGGGCCTGGGCCGAGCGACCCGTCAGAATCCGCGTGGGACCAACCAATCGAGCAACAGCCTCCGGAAGCGCTCCCATGCCCTGAGTGGGGGTTATGAATGGCGACGGCCGTGGGCCGTTAGCCTTCTCGCGGGAGGATCGCTTCATGCCTCGCAGCACGCTGCCGTGAACGATCTCGAGTCGGCGAAGCTGCGGGAAGGTCGCCTGGAGACTGAGCGAGTCCCCGTTTCCGCCGTAGATCCCCGACATCAGCGGCTCGATCAGTCGTTCGTATGCCTCGCTTCCAAATCGGCGGCGCATGAATTCGCCAAGAGACTCGTCCTCGTCTGCGCTGCGCGCTCGAATTACCAGTTCGGCGGCGACTCGCGCTCTGCCTCCGAGCGACAGAAGGGTTGACCGGAAGAGCGGCTCGAGCCGCGCGGGAACCAGGCCGGACAGGCCCTCCGGAAGTGGATGGAGCCAGCCGTCTCGCATGATGAAGGTTCGGCGCGTTTCCTCATTCACCCCTTCAAGGCAGCCATCGAGGCCCGCCTGGTGGGCGAGAGCAACACCGGCCGGCTTTGTCGACAGGAAGGAGTCGGGACCGGCTTCCACCGTGAACCCCTGGACCTGCTCTGTCCTGATCCAGCCGCCAGGGCGAGAATCTCGCTCCACGAGCGTGATCCGGAGATCGGGCGCGCAATATTGAAGGTGAAGGGCGGCAGCCAGCCCGGCGATTCCGCCGCCGACGATGATGATGTCCTGCACGCCGTCCATAGACGTCTCACTCTACGCGGAAGTTGGTGGGATAGAATGTCGGGCAATTCGGGAGATATGAGATTGCCATGACCGAAACCGAGGCGCCGAAGCGCTACTGGATCTGGACCGTCGGCTGCCAAATGAACAAGGTCGACAGCGACCGTGTCGCCGACACCCTCAGGGCTCGCGGCTACCTGCCGGCTGTGCGAGAGGAGGATGCGGATATCATCATCCTCAATTCCTGCGCGGTTCGGGAAAGCGCCGAGCGGCGCGTCAGCGGCAAGCTGGGCAATCTGGTGGCGTTGCGTGAGGAAAAGCCGGAGCTCCTCCTCGGTTTGACGGGGTGCTCCGTCTCACCGGACTTTGAGGCCACCCGCAAGCGCTTCAAGGGCGCCGACATGTACTTCCAGCCCACGCGCATCGATCAGTTTCTGGATCAGCTGAACGAGCGCTGGCCGTCACCGACCGATGCGGGCGTGATGGCGTGCTGGGAAGAGCAGGCTGACGCCACGGAGAGCAAGGGCCCGGTTGCCTATGTCCCTATCAGCAACGGCTGTGATAAGTTCTGCACCTATTGCATCGTTCCCTACCGGCGTGGGCGCGAGCGGAGCCGGCCGATGATGGAGATCGTTGATGAGTGCGGTTCCCTGGTCAAGGCCGGCGTCAAGGAAGTCACGCTTCTCGGCCAGCGGGTCAACGCGTACGGACGAGACTTCAAGAACGGGACCGACCTGGCCGATCTTCTGGTCCTGGTGAATAACATCCCCGGCCTGGATCGGCTTCGGTTTCTGACCTCCTATCCCAGGGACATGAGCGACAAGCTCATCGAGACCATCGCCGGCCTGGATAAGGTCTGTGAGCACATTCACCTGCCGGTACAGGCAGGCAACAATGTGGTTCTCGAAAATATGCGGCGCGGCTATACGAGAGAGGACTATCTGGAGCTGGTCGCTAGAATCCGCGCTGCCGCTCCGGCCATCGCCCTCTCGACCGACATCATCGTCGGGTTCCCCGGGGAGACCGAGGAGCAATTCAGGGACACGCTGTCGTTGATTGAAGACGTGCGCTTTTCCACTGTGTACGTGGCAGCCTACTCGCCGCGGGCTGGGACGCTGTCGTCTCGCTGGCCGGATGATGTACCGAAAGAGGAAAAGAAGGAGCGGGTCCAGCGGTTGAATGCTGTCCAGGAACGCATCTCGCTGAGTCAGCATCAGGAGCTGCGCGGAGGCGAGGTGGACATCCTGGTGGAAAGCACGGAGTCGGAGCGCAGCGACCTGCCACAGTGGCAGGGCCGAACCCGACAGAACCGCAGAGTGTTCCTGCCGCGCGGGGATGAAGACCTCATGGGCCGAACTGTCCGGGTTCGCGTGGAGAAGGTCAGTCCCTGGGCCATGCAAGCGGTTCCCGCCTAGCACTTTGCGGGATTTGAGGCGCCACTCCCTGCCTGGAACGGCACTTGCAGGTGTATTTGGTGCGCAATGCGCCGACTGCGTATAGTCGGGCTTGTGCTATCGAATCACAAGTATTGGCGGGACACATGGACGTAGAAGATATTACTTCGACCGAAGAGCTTCCGGAAGAGACGCGCAGGGCGCGCGCCCGACACCTCTCTCAGCAGGCAATCCAGCTTGCGATGCAGGGGCGTTGGCAAGACGCCATCGAGATGAATTCCCAGATCGCGGAGTTGACGCCGAACGACGCAGAAGCGTACAACCGGCTGGGAAAGGCGTATTCCGAGACCGGACAGGTTTCCGAGGCCCGGGAGGCCTACGAGTCTGCCCTGCGGGCCGACGCGGCAAATCTGATCGCGCAGCGCAATCTGGAGCGGCTGAGCCGAATCACGGATGCCGAGGTCGCGGAGTTGATGCGCAAGCGGACCTTCACCCTTGATCCACGCTTCTTCATGGAGGAAACGGGAAAGACAGCGGTCGTGGCTCTGCAGCACCCTGCCTCACCGACGACACTGGCGGCTCTTGGCGCGGGCGATCAGGTAAAGCTGGAGACTCAGGACAGTCAGGTGGTTGCGACCACCATGGACGGAACCTATATCGGGCGCGTCGACGACCAGCTGTCGGCCAGACTTATCCGGCTGATCAACGGCGGCAATGAGTACCAGGCGGGGGTCGTGGGCGTCGACGGGAATGCCGTGCGGATCATCATGCGCGAGACCTACCAGAATCCGCAGAACGTGGGCCGCATCTCCTTTCCACCACGTACGGCGCCGGAAACGCTCCCCCGGCCCTACCTCCGCGAGGGCCTGATGCGGCGGGCGGGTGACGAGGAGGATGAGGACGAACTGGACGTGGATCTCGAGGCGGATTCGGACGACGAGGAAGAGGACCCGAGCGACTTCGGGTTCCACGAGGGGACGCTCGACGAGACATAACGGACCTGTTTTGGCGTCTGCTTGCGGGTTCTTGACACCTCCCGTATAATTCCGTCTTGGTGCGACAGCTTAGGTCTCAGGCGATTCCCGAAGCTCAACTGCTGACCTACTGGGCCCAAATTCTGGAAAGGAGGTTAGCAGGGTGAGCTTGGCGGACAAGACCATCGCGTGTAGGGACTGTGGCGAGGACTTCCTGTTCACCACCGGTGAGCAGCAGTTTTACCAGACCAAGGGTCTACTACACGAACCGGGTCGATGCCCGTCCTGTCGCGCGATTTACAAGCGCGAGCGTGGACTGGCCTCGGACCGACCGATTCGCGAGTACCACGACACTGTCTGCGCCGAGTGCGGGCGCCCGGCACGTGTCCCGTTCGTTCCGCGGAATGATCGGCCGGTCTACTGCAGTCCTTGCTTTGACAAAGTTCGCGCCGCGAACTACTAGGGAGACAAGGAAGCCATCGCGGGCCGGGACACGTTCCCGGCCCGCTTTGTATACTTGGCTGATTGGACGTACGGTGCCCGGTGGTTGGCGCCTGCCGGCGAGCTGGAGTTCGCCGCCAGGCGCCAATCACGGAGCACCGATTAATGCATTGGAGAATCGAGTGCCCGTTACGAAAGAGAAGAAAACCGAGATCATCGAGGAGTATCAGACCCATCCGGGGGATGTCGGGTCGGCCGAGGTGCAGATCGCGCTGCTGACGCAGCGCATCGCCGAGCTGACCGACCATCTACGGGAGAATAAGCACGACTACCACACGCAACGCGGCCTGCTGAAGCTGGTTGGCCGACGTCGCCGGCTCCAGGCCTATCTGGCGCGGAAATCGCCGGAGTCCTATCGGTCGGTCGTCACTCGTCTCGGGCTGCGCAAGTAGCCCGAGTTTCTTTTCGTTGTGAGTTTTAAGTTCTGAGTTGTCGGCTCTCACGTGCTTGTGCATCTGACCCTGCGATGAGATGCCGCAGTCGAAGCTTTCGGCTCACGACTCACAACTTACGACTCGTTTTGGAGACTATATGGATATTCACCACGTAACCAAGGAGGTCGCCGGACGCGACCTCACCATTGAGTCCGGCAAAGTTGCCTGGCAGGCGGGCGGAGCAGTGACGGTTCGCTACGGCGACACCCTCGTCCTGGCCACAGCCACCGCGTCGAAAGAGCCCCGGCCCAACGTCGACTTCTTTCCACTTACGGTGGACTTCGAGGAGCGATTGTATGCGGCGGGAAAGATTCCCGGCGGATACATCAAGCGTGAAGGCCGGCCCAGTACGGAGGCGATCCTCACGTCGCGGCTGACGGACCGACCGCTTCGGCCGCTCTTCCCCAAGGGGTTCCGCAACGACGTTCAGATCGTCATCACCCCGCTCTCCGTCGATCAGGAGAACGACCCGGGTGTGATGGCGGTGATCGGAGCCTCTGCCGCGCTGACTATCTCCGACATCCCGTTTAGCGGCCCGGTGGCTGCCGTGCGCGTGGGCTATATAGACGGCCAGATTGTCGTGAATCCCAAGCTGCAGGATCTGGAGCGCAGCGAGCTGGATCTGGTCATGGCCGCAACCCGCGACGCCGTCGTCATGGTCGAGGCTGGAGCCAATGAGGTTCCGGAGGAGACCGTCCTGGAAGCACTGCGGCTGGGACACGAGGCCATCATTCCCATCATCGACATGCAGGAAGAGCTTCGGGAGCTATGTGGCAAAGAAAAGCGCGAGTTCCCGCTGAAGACATCGCCCGAAGCGTTGCAGACGGCGATGAAGGATTACATCGGTACGCGCCTTCACGATAATCTCGTACACCCGGACAAGCAGCAGCGCGAAGCAGCCGTTGACGCGCTCGAAGCAGAAGTCACTGGCCACTTTGAAGCAGAGGAGACCTGGGAGACGGGAGACATCCGGTCAGTCTTCGAGAGCCTGGTCAAGAAGACAGTCCGCGAAATGATTCTGAAGGAAAACATCCGTCCAGACGGCCGCTCGCGGACGGAGATTCGTCCCCTTTCTGTTGAGGTCGGTGTGGTGCCTCGCGTCCACGGCAGCGGGCTATTTAGCCGCGGTCAGACGCAAGCGCTGACGATTGCCACACTGGGCTCCGGATCTGACGAGCAGATCATCGACGGACTGGGCATCGAAGAGTCGAAGCGCTACATGCATCACTACAATTTCCCACCCTTCAGTGTGGGTGAGACGAGGCCGCTGCGCGGCCCCGGTCGACGAGAAATTGGGCACGGCATGCTGGCGGAGCGTGCGCTTGAGGCGGTCATCCCGAGCCAGGACCAGTTCCCGTACACCATTCGGCTGGTGTCTGAAATTCTTTCCTCCAATGGCTCGACCTCCATGGCCGCCACCACCGGCAGCACCCTGGCCCTCATGGATGCGGGCGTGCCGATCAAGGCTCCCGTGTCCGGCATTGCCATGGGACTGATCACCAACGACGAAGGCGATTACGCGATTCTGACCGACATCCAGGGTGTCGAGGATGCCCTGGGTGATATGGACTTCAAGGTGACGGGTACCCGGGATGGCGTGACCGCCATTCAAATGGACATCAAGGTGTCGGGGCTCTCCGGCCAGATCATGACGGAGGCACTGGAGCAAGCGCGCCGGGCCCGTCTCGTGATCCTGGATAAGATGCACGAGGTCATACCGGAGCCCCGCAAGGATCTGTCCCGATATGCCCCGCGCATCACCCGCATCCAGATCAACCCCGACAAGATCGGGACCGTGATCGGACCGGGCGGAAAGATGATCAAGCAGATCATCGCCGAGACCAAGGCCCAGATCGACATCGAGGACGACGGCACGGTGTTCATCGCCAGCAACGACGGCGATGCCGCCCAGAAGGCGATCGACATGATCAAGGGCCTCACGGCCGAGGTCGAGGTGGGTCAGACCTACAACGGCACAGTGCGCCGGATTCTTGACTTCGGAGCCTTCGTCGAGGTGCTTCCGGGTAAAGAGGGCCTTGTCCACATCTCGCAGCTGGCTGCCGAGCGCGTGAATCGGGTCGAGGACGTGGTCAATGTGGGGGACAAGTTCGAGGTAAAAGTGACCGGGATCGACTCGATGGGACGCATCAACCTGTCCCACCGCGCGCTGGTCGATCCCGAGGGTGCCGAGGAGGCAGCAGCTCGCTCCGAACGAGCGCGTGGGGGCGGGGGCGATCGGGGTCCGCGACGCGGGTCCGGAGGCGGCGGAGACCGGCGCTTCGGCGATAACGGCCGGCGCGACGGCCCCCCCAGAGGCGACGGATTTCGTCGTGACGGGGGCGGGGAGCGCCGTGAGCCCACTGAGTCCCGGGATCGGGGCAGCGAGTAAGGAAGAATGACGAACGCCGCGGCAGAGCTTGAGTCTCTCGAGGGGGAGATTCGACTCTGCACTCGGTGCGATCTGCACACGGTTGCAAACAAGGCGGTCCCGGGAGAGGGACCGGCGGACGCCGAGGTCATGCTGGTGGGCGAGGCGCCCGGATTCAACGAAGACAAGCAGGGCCGCCCCTTTGTCGGGGCGGCCGGCCGCTTTCTCGAGGAATTGCTGGGCGCCGCCGGACTGAAGCGGGAGGAGGTGTATATCACCAACGTGGTCAAACACCGTCCGCCCAACAACCGCGATCCTCTGCCCAACGAGCTTGCGGCCTGTCTGCCCTGGTTGGAGCGGCAGATCGAGATCATCAATCCGCGGTTTATCGTCACGCTTGGCCGCTTTTCTCTCGGAACCTTCTTTCCCGGCTCGATGATCTCGAAAGTCCACGGGGAAGTGCGCGAGAAGGATGGCCGGTTTTTCTTCGCCATGTACCACCCGGCCGCCGCGCTCCACCAGGAGAAGCTCCGGCAAACCCTGCTTGAGGACGCGGGGAAGCTGGGCGAGTTTCTACGCGAGAAAGCGAAGCCAACCGGACAGGCTGACAAGCCGGAAACCGCGAACGGGGCCGGTGAGGACGACTCGCCGGAGCAGCTCAGCTTCTTCTAGGAGCGAGGGGGGCGCGGGCGGGAAACGTCCGGGGAATCCATACAATCGGGCGACATTGCCCAGAGCAGGAGCAACTTTCGGTGGCAAGAGGAAAGCTGCGCATCATTCCGCTAGGCGGGGTGGGCGAGATCGGGAAGAACATGACGGTGCTGGAGTACGGCAACAGCATCATCGTGGTTGATTGCGGGGTTATGTTCCCGAAGGAGAACATGCCGGGTATCGATCTGGTCATCCCCGATGTCACCTACCTACTGGAAAAGAAGCACAAGGTGAAAGCCTTCTTCATCACCCACGGACATGAGGATCACATTGGCGCTTTGCCGTACGTGCTTCCCAACTTCGAGGTTCCGGTGTACGCTACCAAGCTGACTCGCGGCCTGATCTCGGTGAAGCTTCGCGAGCACAAGCTCCTCGACAGCACCGATCTGCGCGCAGCCGAGTTCAACCAGCCCATCGACTGCGGCCCATTCAGAATCGAGTATTTTCGGGTGGCCCACAGCGTCCCGGACGCGGCCGGATTGGGCATTCGAACGCCGATAGGCACCGTGGTTCACACCGGCGACTTCAAGATCGATCTGAGCCCGATTGACGCCAAGCCGACTGACATTCGCTCGCTGGCACGGCTTGGCACCGAGGGAGTCCAGATCCTTCTGGCCGACAGCACTGGCGTGGAGCGGCCCGGCTACACCCCATCAGAGTCAACCGTCGGGCGCGCGCTTGACGAGTACATTCGCAACGCCGAAGGGCGAGTCATCGTTGCCACATTTTCCAGCCTGATCGCCCGAATTCAGCAGATCGTCAATATATCGGCAAAGCACGGGCGCAAAGTTGCGTTCATGGGTCGAAGCATGACGCAGAATTCGCGCATGGCTCTCGATCTCGGATATCTCTCCGACCCCGGCGGCGTGATCCTGCCCTGGGAGAGGGTGGCCCAGTTGCCGGCCGGCCAGATTACGGTGCTGACCACCGGCGCGCAGGGAGAGCCCTCCTCGGGCCTGAGCCGGATGGCCAATCGGGATCACCGGCAGATTCAGATTCGCAAGGGCGACACCGTGATCCTGTCCGCTGCCGCGATTCCGGGAAACGAAGAGTTGGTGGCCCGAAATATCGACAATCTCTTCGAGCTGGGCGCTACGGTCATCTACGGCCCGGAAGCGCACGTTCATGTCTCCGGGCATCCCGGGCGGGAAGAGTTGAAGATTTTGACCAGTATCATCAGTCCCAAATACCTGATTCCAGTCCACGGGGAGGCGAGGCACCTTATCTTGCATGCCCGCATGGCGGAGTCGATCGGGATGCCGCCCGGGCATGTCCTGGTTCCGCAGAACGGACGCGTGATGGAATTTACCGAGGACTCCGCCCGTTTTGACGGTCGGGTGCCGGCGGACAATGTGTTCGTTGACGGGCTGGGCGTGGGCGATATCGGCGATATCGTTCTTCGCGACCGCCGTCACCTCTCGCAGGATGGCGTGGTCATCGCAGTGTTGACGGTCGACCGGCGCTCGGGGCGTCCGGCCGGACCGGTCGAGCTCATCTCACGCGGGTTCGTGGACGGCAGCGACGAGCCCATCATGGACGACGCACGAAAGCAGCTCGTGAAGTCACTGCAGGGCATCCACTCCAGTGCCGCGGCTGAGCCGTCGTACATTCAGAACCGGGCCAGGGACATTCTGCAGAAGTTTCTGTACGAGCGAACCAAGCGCCGCCCGATGGTGCTCGGACTCGTCGTCGAAGTGTGACCTGGTTCACTGACAATTGCGCGCCTGGGGCGCAGAATAGTGGAAAGCACGTCCCCTAGAGCGCGGGCCAGCCCGCAAGACGCACAGAAACCGGCGAGTCTCCTCCCGCCGGTTTCTGCTTATGTGTCGTCGCCGTGGACGAAGCCGATGGAGCCCTTGTGACGCCGCTTGCCCTCGCGCAGCGCCACCACCTGGGCACTGCGGATTACCACCCTGTCCTCTGACTCGACCAATTCGAACGTGGGCCATTCCTCGGCCACCAGCCGCTCGGTGACCTCATGCATGGATCCCTTCACCAGGAATCCTCCTCCCTGTGTGAATACCAGCACCTCACCCGCAGACGGTTCCTTGGTGAGATCTACTTCCAACCCGGGCCTCCCGCGATAATTACTTGTTCCGCGATGTCACTCTCACTATCCATGCTGCCGCGCTCCAGGTCCAAGCCGTGACCCAGCCGGATGATTCCTCGGTCGGGGACCAGTTGGTACGGGCTGCCCGGGACCTGTGGTCCAGCGTCGTCGAGTCGGGGGAGGACTATGTCGTCTTTACCGATCATCGGCGCCTCTCCACCCGGGTGCAGCGGACTCAACTGGGGACGTACCGGGTGAGCTGGGAGGATGCTGACGGCGATGGATGGATCGTGTATGAGCGGGAATTCGAGAACTTGCGCGAAGCAGCGTTCCATGGTTTTCAAGGGCCGCATTAATCTGGAGCAGACCGGGTCGCGGTTCCGCGCACAGCCGCCCACGGCAGGGAGGAGGAGATTGGATGCCCACCGTCCAGCGGAGCATTGACATAAACGCTCCTATTGGCGACGTTTTCGCGGCGGCCACCGACCCCAATCGCGGACCGGAATGGAATCCTAACATCCAGCAAGTCGAGGCGATGGCAGCGCCGATTGGCGAGGGATCGCAGTGGCGGCAGACCGCTGTGGCCATGGGCCGACCGGTTCAGCTCACCTGCACTGTCGCTCGATTTCAGCCTCCCAGTTACGGCGAGCTGGTTATTTCCGGGGAGCAGCAGGGTCGGACCATTACGCGATGCGAGGAATTGGACGGGATTACGCGGCTGACGCAGGCTCTCGAATTTGTTATGCCCGGGGGCATGCTGGGCCGGGTGGTGAGTGGAATGGCCGAGAATATGCTCGGCCGGGAGCTCGACCAGTCGCTGCGCCGGATCAAGATGACTCTCGAGCTTGAGAAGGGGAGCGGGAATGGATCTGGGTCTACGGAATAAAGTAGCGATCGTGTCGGCCTCATCGGCGGGCCTGGGAAAGGCGACCGCCTTGACCTTCGCGCAGGAGGGAGCCCGTGTCGTCATTAACGGACGCCAGGCAGAATCGCTACGGCAGACGGCTGACGAGATTCGCCGCCAGACCGGTGCCGAGATCGAAGAAGTGGTGGGCGACGTCGCCGTCCCGGCGGACTGCCGGCGGCTGGTGGAAGCCGCGGTTGAGCGGTTTGGCCGCATTGATGCCATGGTCACGAACGCGGGAGGGCCCCCGGCAAAACGCTTTGAAGACGTCACCAATGAGGATTGGGACAGTGCCTATCACCTCACGCTGGGGAGCGTGATCTCTCTCGTTCGCTCGGCACTGCCGCACCTCCGCCAGACTCGAGGGGCGGTCACGGCCATCGGCTCCTACGTAGTCAAGCAGCCGGATCCGGTCATGACGCTTTCCAACACCTTTCGCACCGGTGTGGTTGCGCTGTTGAAGACATTGTCGGAGGAACTGGCCGGCGAGGGCGTGCGGTTCAACCATGTGGGTCCCGGCCTGATCATGACCAACCGGCAGGTGCATCTCACCGAAGTCCAGTCGCAACGGGAAGGCATCTCCTATGAGGAGGCACTGGCCGGGCGAGAAGCAAGCGTGCCGCTCGGTCGCTTCGGCGACCCCCAGGAATTCGCGAGGGTGGTCGTGTTCCTGTGCTCCGATGCCGCCGCCTACGTGACCGGGCAGACGATTCTGGTGGACGGCGGTCTGTACAAGGGCCTGATGTAGCAAGGCCATTCCAGCAGGAATCAGCCTGTAGAATGTCCCACACCGACCGCTACGCGCGGCCGGCACGTGGTCTTTCGGTCCTAGCGGGAGTTGTTCATGTCGTTACCCAGCACCATTGGCGAGCTGCGAGCCAGCGAGTATCAGGTCCTTCCCATCCGCGACGAGATGCGCAAGAATCTCATCGCGAAGATCGAAGCCGACGAGCCCCTGTTCCCCGGAATTGTCGGCTATGAGGAAACCGTACTTCCACAAATCGAAAATGCCATCCTTTCCGGGCAGGACATGATTCTGCTGGGAGAACGGGGCCAGGCCAAAACCCGCCTTGCTCGCGCCCTAATCTCCCTCCTGGACGAGCAGGTACCGGTCATCGAAGGCTGTGAGATCAACGACGATCCGTACGATCCTATTTGTGCCACGTGCCGGGAGAAGGTGCAGTCGCAGGGGGACTCGGTCGCCATTACGTGGATCGGTCGCGACCAGCGGTACGGAGAGAAGTTGGCCACGCCGGATACCACCATCGCCGACCTTATCGGCGAGGTAGACCCGATCAAGGTTGCCGAGGGTCGGTATCTCTCTGACGAGTTCGTCATCCATTACGGTCTGGTGCCGCGCACAAATCGCGGGGTTTTTTGCATCAATGAGCTCCCCGACCTGGCCGAGCGCATTCAGGTCGGCTTGCTTAACATCATGGAAGAGCGCGACGTTCAGATCCGAGGATTCAAAATCCGCCTTCCGCTGGACATTTTGCTCGTCGCCAGCGCCAATCCCGAGGACTATACCAATCGCGGCCGCATCATCACGCCACTGAAAGACCGCACCGGGTCCGAGATCCGGACGCACTACCCGCGTACCATCGAGCACGAGATCGACATTATGGAGCAAGAGGCCCAGGCGTTCGACAGCGCGGGGTACACAGTTCAGGTCCCGGGCTACATCAAGGAGATCCTCGCCGAGATGACGCATCTGGCGCGCAAGAGCCCGGACATCAGCCAGCGATCGGGAGTGAGCGTGCGAGTCTCGATCGCGAACTACGAGAATGTGACCAGCAACGCGTTCAAGCGGGCCATTCGCCTGCATGAGTCAAACGTGGTGCCGCGAATTTCCGATCTCTCCGCGGTGACGGCATCGACTGCAGGGAAGATTGAGCTGGAAACGCTCGGCGACGTCAACGAGGACAAGATCATCGACAAACTGATCCAGGGCTCGATCGTCAATGTCTTCAATCGCTACTTTCTGGTGCAGGAGTTTGACGACCTGCTCAGAAGCTTTGAAAACGGGCTGAGTATCGACGTCTCCGACGATATGCCGTCGCTGGAGTATGCGCAGAAGGCATTTCGCGTAAACGGATTGAAGTCGGCGGTGTCGAAGCTGGGAGCGCAGGGTAACCCGGCGGCGATTGCTTCCGGCACCGAGTTCATCCTTGAAGGGCTTCATCTCAATCGCAAGCTCAACAAGGACCGCACCGAGGGGCGCGCTCACTACCGGAGGTAGGGCATTTCTCGATACACGTACTCGCGGTGGGACAGGACCCAGAGCGTCGAGGGATTTGATCCCGACGAGTTGATGGAGGCCCTGTCGGACGACCTCATGTCGGACGGCGACATCTGGAATGCGCTGCAGCGGATCACTCGCTGGGGATTGCAGCGAGAGAACGAGCCCGCGGCGCCGGGCTTGCAGAGTCTCGTCCAGCGGCTTCGGTCGCAGCGGCAACAGGAGCTGGAGAAGTACAATCTCGATTCGCTCATGGATGACGTCCGCGAGCGCGTCACCGAAATCGTTCGAGCGGAGCGCGCGGGCATCGAACGAAAGGTTGCCGGGGCAGACGCGGGAGGTGATGCCGCGCTGCGCGCGATGCTCGAGGCTATTGCGAGCCGAAAGCGCGAATTTCTGGACACGCTGCCGGACGATCCCGGAGCCGCAATCTCTGCGCTGGCCGACTATGAATTCCTCGACGAGAGCGCCAGGACACAATTCGAGGCGCTGGAGGCGATGCTGGAGGAGCAGGTACTGCAGAGCCGCTTTCAGAACATGCAGGAATCTCTGGCCGCGCTTGGCGGTGCAGAGCTTGGCGACTTGAAGGCGATGATGCGCGACCTGAACTCCCTTCTCCGTGATCATCTGGACGGCCGGGATACCGACTTCGACCGGTTCATGGAGCAGCACGGCCGTTTTTTTCCGGGTGCCGGTTCCTTCGACGAGATTGCGTCCCAGCTGCACGATCAGTCACAGCAAATGGAATCGCTGTTGCGGAGCATGTCACCGGAAATGCGCCGCTCACTCGACGACTTGATGAAGGCGCTTCTGCGGGATGAAGAGCTGCAAGATGAGCTGGCTACCATGGCTGAGATTCTGGAATCGGTGGCCCAGTTCAGACGCCCGCCGCCGGGCTATGACTTTTCCGGCCATGAGTCCATCACTCTGGAAGAGGCTCTCAGGCTGATGCGGAGGCTGCACGATCTCGACCTGCTGGAGCGCGAGATGCGCCGCGCGCAGGACACCGGCGACCTGGAGACCCTGGACCCGGCACGCGTTGCCGATCTGATGGGAGATGACGCAGGACAGGCCGTCGACCGGCTGAAGCAGCTGAGCCAGGTCCTGCAGGATGCCGGGTATATCCAGGGAGACGGCGGGGCCCTGACTCTGACTGCCCGGGGGACGCGGATGATCGGCCAAAAGGCCCTCCAAGACATCTTCCAGCACCTGAAGCGTGAAGCCTTTGGTGGCCACGAAGTCTCGCAGCATGGACTTGGCGGCGACCGAACCGATGATGTGAAAACCTATGAATTCGGCGACAACTTTCTGCTCGACATGTCCCGCACGGTCATGAACTCCGTCCGCAGAACCGGGGGTGGACGCCCGGTCAGCGTTCAGGTGGAGGACTTTGAGGTGTACCGGACCGAGCAGCTCTCCCAGGCATCGACAGTCCTGATGCTGGACATGAGTCGCTCCATGCCACTCCGCGGCTGCTTCGTCGCTGCCAAGAAAGTAGCCCTGGCGCTGAATAGCCTCATTCGGACTCAGTTCCCGCGAGACAACCTGTACATCATCGGATTCTCCGACTTCGCCCGGGAACTTCGGCCGGAGAGTCTGCACCAGATCGCGTGGGGTGACTACGTCTACGGGACCAATATGCAGCACGGTTTCGTCATGGCCCGCAGGCTGCTCGGTCGGCATCAATCGGGTACGCGGCAGATCATCCTCATTACCGACGGCGAGCCCACGGCGCACCTCGAGGGCGACCGCGTGGAGTTTGCCTATCCGCCCACATTTCGCACCTTTCAGGAAACACTGCGAGAAGTGTCCCGCTGCACCCGGGAGGGCATCGTGATCAACACTTTCATGCTGGAGCGCAGTCACTACTTGACCGACTTTGTCAATCAGATGACGCGCATAAACCGGGGCCGAGCTTTCTTTGCCACTCCCGAGCGGCTCGGCGACTACGTGCTGGTGGATTACGTTGCCTCCAAGCGGAAGCGGATCAATTGACGCCCTTCTCTTGACAGATGCGACAACGGGAGTTGCCGGCGACGCCGATTTCGTGCTATTTTGAGGCCAGATAGGGCATTCCGCCCACGGAGGACACGTCATGATCAGCCTGACAGATCAGGCAAAATTCCAGCTCAAGTCACTGATGGACCAGCAAGGGCTGACTGATCTCGGGCTCCGGGTCTTTGTGGCGCCCGGGGGCTGCTCCGGGTTTCAGTACGGGATGCGCTTTGAGGACTCCACCCTCGACGGTGACATGATCGAAGCGCAAGACGGCATTCAACTTTTCGTGGACGAATTCAGCGCCCAGTACCTGGAAGGCGCGCAGATTGACTATGTGGACGAACTGATGGGCGGCGGGTTTACGATTCATAATCCCAACGCTGTAACCAGTTGCTCCTGTGGTCAGTCCTTCACATCCGCCGACAGCGGTGGTGCAGCTCGTCCTTGCGGCCACTAATCTCGACCAGTCCTGGAGGCCGGCGCAATGTCGGCCTCTTTTTGCGTAAAGGAGACGGACCATGATCAGCAAGGAGCTGTCGAACCAGCTGCATGAGGCGCTCGTGCAGGAAAAGAGCCGCCTCAAGAGGGAAATCGGCAACTTGCAGGAAGGCGTCAATGCCGGGACATACGACCTTGAGGGAATGGACGCTGTCGACCAGCACCCGGCTGACGAAGGCAGCGAGCTCTTTGAACGCGAGAAGGATCTGGCGGTGCAAAGCACCCTGATGCGCGAGCTGGATGAGGTGAACATCGCCCTTAAGAAATTTGACGACGGCACCTACGGCATTTGCGAGATGTGCGGAAAGCCGATCGACGAGCGGCGTCTCCGCGCCTTTCCGGCCGCAACTCACGACGTCGAGTGTCAGGCCAAAATTGACCGCGCCCAGGGGCGGGTCCACGCCTAGCGCCCCGTCTGCTCCTATTGACAACCGAGCAGAAATCCCTATAGTGGCAGGGAGACGAGGGGCGGAAGGAGTGGACCGTGGAATGCACATGTGGCGCTGAGTTGAGGCCATTCTGGATCTGGCGTGATGGAAACGGGACGCTGCACGCGTCGCGGTTCCGGCCGTCCGTCGGGTTTGAGCGTGGCCTTCTGGCCTCCTCGCCTCGCGATGCGCTGACGGCGGTGCTGGCGTCAAGTGCTCCCCGGCACCTCGTGGTGGCCGCCGACGATACCGCCGTCAGGTGGTCCGGGCGGTGCTCGGCTCCATCCGAGCTTCTTACGGCGGCGGCTCCGTCCGTGAGACTCGCGCCAACGAGCGTGCAATAACCAGAAGCGATACCTGTTGCTCGGTGGAAAGCAGCCGTGCAATCAGGTAGAGGTCAAACGCTGTCTCATCGTTTGCCCGCGCGACACCGGTCAGATAGTCTGCCCGTCCTTCCCGCAGGTGCAAGGGCAGTGACGTCTGCTCTTCGGCACCGGCCGTGGCTTCGCCATCCAGCCAGGCCGCTACCCGCAAGTAGAGCTCTGAGAGTGGAGCATCGAGTGCCGTGGCCAACAGCGTCAGAGTGTTGGATGAAGGGTCCTTCTCCCCGCGCTCGATCTCGCCCAGGAAGACGGGAGACACGCCAGCCCGTGCCGCCATTTCCCGGCGTGAAAGACCCTTCCATTCGCGGTAGCGCCGGATCACCGATCCCCATGCTCGTAGCACAACCGCGCTGCCGTCTGCCCGCTGATCGGCTACCATCGCGCACCTCGCCGCCTATAATGTGGACGCTCTGGGCATATCCTACGCTTCGATTGAGGCTCCGTCAACGTGGTTACTCCGACATTCATTGATGCGGCTTATGCCGCCGACTCGCTGCACGTTCCACTCGACACCATTCTCGACCTGGTTCGAGCCGGGCGTCTCCGCACCTACGGCGGAAGGACATCCAATCCCTTCTTGCGTAGCGCTGAGGTGACAGCCCTGGCCGGCGAGCTGGGCCTGGGAGATGACACGGAGTCGGAGACGCCACGGCGCGTGAAGAGCCCCTCTGCTCGGGTGCAGCAGCGGATCACGGCCGATTCGCGCTGGGGAGATGTGAGTGAGGCCGACATTCGCGACTGGGTAGAGCGAGCAGATGACACTCGACTGCAGGCGGCCCGGAAGGCGGCGCAGCTCGCAACCGGCCGACTGAGCTTTCTGCTCGCGGCGCTGGAGGAGCGGCTGGGCTAGGGGCCTCAGCTCATCCCGCTCTGCACCTCGTCCAGGGCGTCCATACATCGCTCGACGTCGTCACGCGTGTTGTAGAAGTGCGGTGAGACGCGTAGCAGACCGGGCCGGTAATCAACGGTGAAGCCTCGGCGCAATAGCTCCGCCACGCTGTCCTGCGGCTGCTTGATCTCCAGCATCACGATGCCGCCGCGGCCATCGCCTAGCAGCGGCGAGCGGATTCCGTAGCCTGCCCGTTGGGCGCGAGTGATCACGCAATCGGTCAGAAATTTCAGTCGCGAGTAGATGCGGTCGGGCCTCGCCTCCAGAATCATATCCATGCCTTCCACTCCGGCGTAGGCAGTTGCCACGGCTGGAGTTCCCAACTCGAGCCGGTTCGCAGTATCCGGCCAGACGAGATCGAGCGGGTCGAATGCAAATTGGTCCGCCGACGAAAACCACCCGGTAATGGACGGCTGCAATTGAGAAATGAGCTCTTCTCGAACGTAGATGAAGGTGAGGCCGGGACCGCCGAGCAGCCACTTCAGCGTACCGCCCACATAGAAATCGACGCCCAGGTCTTTCACATTCACCGGCAGGACGCCGACCGCGTGGTAGCCGTCCACCACGATCCTGGCGCCGGCCGCGTGCGCGAGCTCCGAAAGCTGCGGAATCGGCATGATGGCCCCCGTGTTGTACAGGACGTGCGACACGGCGACGAAGGAGACCCGCGAGTCGATCAATCCGGAGAAACTGTCCACGGGGAAGGTCACGCGGTCGAGAGAACGTGCAAACCGCACGTTTACCCCCTCCCGTCCCTTCGCCAGCCACTGGTAGGGGATGGTGGGAAAGTCGAGTTCAGCGCACACGACAGCGTTGCGCTCGTTGTAGGCGGCGGTGCTGGCGATCGAGGAAAGGGCCGAGGAGATGGAGTGGCTGATGGTGACCTCGTGCGTGCCCGCGCCGATGAGACGAGCGAACCGCTCTCTGGCCTCATTGAGCTTGGGAAGCCACGTCAGCCACCACGCGGGCGCTCCGTACCGGGACCAGTCCTCCCGGTACCGGTCCAGCGCATCAAAGACGCGGACGCTTGGCGGCCCGAGCGAGCAGCTATTGAGGTAGGTGGTGTGCTCAAAGATGGGGAACTCCGCCCGATAGCGCGCCGCATCCTCCTCGTCGATCGTCGCCGACACCGTCTGACTCATGGCTTTGCCCTCCAACCGGAGGATAGCAACGGCTGCGATAGAGTTAGACGTGGATGATGTCATTGCCGTGGTCCCGGACCTGTTCTTCCAGTCGCGGATCAGCGCTGCTGCACGCCGGCTGGGACGAGCCGTGCGCTACACCACGCCGGAAGCTGTGGGTGTTGGAGATTTCCGCCTTGCCCTCATTGACCTCGACGCCGCACCGGACATCGCGTCGACGATCGTTCGGATCCGGGGGATGGGAAGCGGACAGGTAGTCGTCTTCGGTCCCCACGTGGACACGGAGCGGCGCAAGCTGGCCAGGCGGGCGGGTGCCGACAGAGTGCTGGCAAAATCAAAGTTTGTCACCGATCTGGCCTCAATTCTTGGCGCGGGCCGCGGCGAGGCGTGAAAGACTGGCGAACCGAACAGTACCGGTGGGCGAGGCGGCTGGGCAGGATCACCGTCCGGGTCGCGGCGGCGCTCACTCTTGGGCGGATGCCGTCGTTTGTCTCGACATCGGCGGTGGTGGTGCGGGGCAGCAAGCTGCTGGTTGTCATCGATCCTATTCGGGACGAGCCGGTGCTTCCCGGCGGCCATCTGAAATGGGACGAGGATCCGCGCGACGCGGTGGTGCGCGAAGTGCGGGAGGAGACGGGCGTAACCGTGTATCCGACCGGTATCGTGGGGGTATTCTCCGGACGGAAGTGGGCCGGGGAGCGCGGGATCGTGCGGGTCATTTATCGAGCCGAACCGGGCAATGGGACGCTGAGGTCGTCGCCGGAAGGAGAAGCTCGTTGGGTACCGCTGGATGAAATCGCGCATTCCGGCACCCGAGATGCGGCTATCCTCCTGATCCACCTCGAGCAGACGTCGCGCGCCGCGGTTCCCTAGCGCGGGTGGATGACGGCTCATGAGGGTGATGACCCTCAACATGTGGAACTACGAGTCAGGCTGGGAGACGCGTCGCGCCGCGATCGTTCAGATCATCGGGGACTACCTGCCGGACGTGATCGCACTCCAGGAGGCCAGGCATGATTTCCGCTTCGAGCGTGGAGTCGGACAGGGCGAACAAATCGCCGGCCGAACAAACTATACGGCCATAAGCGCCGTTTCCCAGGTCTATGTCCCCTTTCCGCGCATAGACGAGGGGCTGGCAGTGCTCGCCCGCGACGCCCCGATACGCTCAAGGGTGCATCCGTTTACCCTCCATGCGCACCGCAGGGCCGACGAGAATCACCGCATTTGTCTCTCGATCACTGTCGACCGCGGCGGGACCGCCGTGCACGTGTTCGACACGCACTTTTCACTCGACCCCGTCGCTCGGCTCTCCAATGCGCACGAGCTTGCCGACCTGGTCGACCGGGTCGCGGGAGCGCAGCCAGCCGTGATCATGGGCGATCTGAACGCCGAGCCGGGGTCTCCGGAAATCGAATATCTGACTAGTGACGCCGGGTTTCTGGACATCTGGCCGGCTGCGCATGGAGAAGAGCCCGGCTTCACGTACGCCAGCTTCCATCCCGTGCGGCGCATTGACTTTATTCTTGTCAAGAACATGCCCGCCGGCTTCGTTTCGGCCCGATTGGTCGGCACGCAGCCGCTCGACGGTATCTACCCTTCGGACCATCTGGGAGTGGTTGCCGACCTGCCCCTGCCGTGACTTCCACAATCTCGTATCCTGATCTGCGCACTACCGCTAGAAGTGAGTTGTTATGACTGCTGCTCAGACTGCCCCGCGCTGGGACATGAGCGTCGTCTTCCCCGGACTGAACTCCGACGAATTTCGCGACGAGTTTGCCGACGTGCTCGCCGCGATTGACGCCCTCGCGCATCTCTTCGACCAGCTTCAGATCGGGCCACGGGACCACACTGACGTCGACGCGGATACGGTAGATGCGTTTGACACAGTCATGGAGCAGTGCGGCCGGCTCATTGAGCGCGTGCAGACGCTCAGTGCCTACATCGGCGCCTTTATCAGCACCGACTCGCGAGACACGGCCGCGCAGGCACGGATGAGCGAGCTGCAGCAGCACCTGGTCCGGCTTTCCCAGTTGCAGACGCGTTTTCTCGGCTGGATCGGCTCCCTCGACATCGGAGCCCTGATCGATCAGTCACCGGTGGCCTCGGACCACTCATACATGCTGCTCAAAGCGCAGGTCAGCTCTGAGCACCTTATGCCGCAGGGAGAGGAGGATCTTGCTGCCGAGCTGTCGCCGAGCGGAGGGGCGGCGTGGGGCAAGCTCCACGGCACATTGACATCACAGCTTACGGTCTCTGTCGAGCTCAAGGGTGAGAAGGCGGAACTGCCGATGAGTGTTGTGCGGAACCTGGCGATGGACGCGGACCGAGAGACCCGGCGCATTGCCTATGAGGCGGAGCTAGCGAGCTGGGCGCGCACCGCGGTCCCGCTGGCGGCGGCGCTCAACAGTGTCAAGGGAGAAACGAACACGCTGGATGACCGCCGCGGCTGGGAGTCGGTGCTGGATGTTTCGCTTTTCAATGGCAGCATCGACCGGCAGACGCTGGACGCCATGCTGAAAGCGGCCCGCGCCTCGTTTCCTGACTTTCGACGCTATCTCCGCGCCAAGGCCCGTGCTCTGGGTTTTCCGTTACTCACGTGGTATGACCTGTTCGCTCCGCTCGGACAGGATGAACGGTCATGGGACTTCGACTCGGCGCAGGAGTTCTTGCTGGATCAGTTCGGGGCGTATTCTGATCGGCTCCGCGCGTTTGCTGAGCGCGCGTTTCGGGAGCGCTGGATTGACGCCGAGCCGCGCGAAGGTAAGCGGGACGGCGCCTTCTGCATGCTGCTGCGCCGGGACGAGTCGCGCATCCTGTCCAACTTCGTCCCTACCTACGACGGCATGACTACCCTGGCACACGAGCTGGGCCACGCCTATCACAATTACAACCTGGCCCAACGCAGTCCGTTCCAGCGCTCTAACCCCATGACACTCGCCGAAACCGCCAGCATATTTTGCGAAACGATCGTGGAGCAGGCTGCCCTGGAGGGAGCCGGCCAGTCGGAGCGCCTGGCCATCCTGGAATCGGCGCTCCAGGGCGCAACGCAGGTGGTCGTCGATATCTCGAGCCGGTTCATCTTTGAGACCGAAGTCCTGCAGCGTCGACGGAACCGAGAGCTGTCCGTCGACGAGCTGAATGCGCTCATGGTTGAGGCGCAGCAGGAAACATATGGAGACGGGCTGGATCAGACTGTCCTGCACCCCTACATGTGGGCGGTCAAAGGGCACTACTACAGCACGGCGCGAGCCTACTATAACTTCCCGTACATGTTCGGCCTTCTGTTCGGCCTCGGGCTCTACGCGCGGTACGAGGAGGATCCCGACACCTTCCGGGCCGGATATGACGATCTCCTGTCCTCAACTACTCTGGCGGACGCTGCTACCCTTGCCGCCCGGTTCGGCATGGACATTACCACTCCGGACTTCTGGGATGCGAGTCTGGATGTGATCCGGCGGAAAGTGGACGAGTTCGAACGCCTGGTAGATGCTGCCGCATCGGGCGTGTGAAACGAGGGACAGGTTCTCCCCGCACGAAGACAGTCAGGTTTGTGCCGATGTCGGGGGAGTGCCCATAATGCCGCACCAGGAGGCCCGGATTGACTGACGAGTATTTCTCGACGCACACCTACGAGCTTGATCCGGAGCGCTGGATCACGGTGGAAATCTCGCGCCGCTGGCCCAAGTACGTGGCGACCTGGTCGATCCGGCAGCGAGCCGGAGAGAGCGACTTCCCGCTGGCCTCGGGAGAGCTGGAGCGTATGCCACCCGGAAACCCCGGGGACATCGAGGCTGAGCTTGACGAGCTGAGGGAGCAGGCGCGACAGGTGGCCCGGGCTGCTCTGCCCCAGGAACAGCCAACCGAAACACACAGTCGGGGGTTCTTCAGCCGGCTCTTCGGCGGGTGAGTTTTCGCATGTGTCGCCGCCAGCCCTCTTGTTGACGTCCGCCTTCGGGCACCTGTGCTTCGATAGGCGGTATCTCCGATGCGAGCCGCTCCAGGGTTTCGGCCAGCGGGAACGGCCGGCGATGCAGGGCATCTGGAACCATTAAGTTGTGGTCGCGGATCACCCGATTCAGCTCCGGCAAGCGGACGCGCGCCTCTTCAAGCGCGTGCTCGCGGCGCAAGTTGAAGGCGGACGCATCTCTCTCAGTCACCTGGGGCTCAAGGGCCGTGAGTCTTGCGTGTCTTTGCCGGACCGGCTCCAGCAGTCGCCATACCTCGGCAATGGCTTCGTCAACGTCGCGGCCCCGCTCGATGAGCGGGTGCGACACTCCTTCTCGGCGCAGTAGCCGGTTCATGAACCAATTCGGGCTCTCGTCGCTCAGGTCGAGTGGACGGCCCCAAAGCGCGCGCAACTCGTCTCGCTCGCGGGCTTCCTGGAGGAGTTGCTCCTCAATTTCGAGCGCTGCTTCACGCCGTGTGCGTAATCGTTCCCTGGCCATGACTGTCCAACCCAGGATAATCGGTGTGCAGGCTGAACAAAGAAGTAGGAGGGATGGAACCATGATGACGGTTGTCACGGAGATTGAGATCACGTCGGGGCAGGAGCCGCGGTGGGACGCGGCCTTTCGCGATCGGCTGGAGGACGCGCCCAACCAGCCCGGCTGGGTCGCAATTCAGCTCGTGATTCCGCTCGACGCGGCCAATAAGCGCGTGGTGATCGGGACCTGGGAGAGCCGTGCTGACTGGGAAGCGTGGCACAACACTGATGTGTTCAAGTCGACCCGCGATCGTTTGAATGAGGTTGAGCAGACGAGTAGCGAGGAGGCCTGGTATGAGGTGATTGACTTTCGCTCCATTGCTCGCCAGTGACGGTACAGGGCACCCAGGACGCGCTGATCACGATCAACGCCGGCTCCTCCAGCGTCAAGGCTGCGGTGTATGATGCGACGCGCGTCGAAATTCCGCTCTGCCGCATTTCGATTGAGCACGTCGGCGTCGGCGCCGGGGTGCGGGTGTCGGATGGCGACGGATTGTTGATCGACGAGCGCACGCTGGCTGGTGCGGGGTTTGAAGCGGCGATAAAGGCTGTGGTCAGGGTGGCTGCCGCTCAGGGTTTTGCGCATCCGGAGGCAGTTGGTCACCGGATCGTGCACGGCGGCCCTCACCACGCCGGCCCACAAGCGGTGACGCCCGATCTGCTGTCCGAGCTGCGCGGTTTGGTGCCCATCGACCCCGAGCATCTCCCGCAAGCACTCGCCGCTATCCAGACGATGCAGGAAGCCTTCCCGGAGGCGTTGCACGTCGCGGCCTTTGATACGGCATTTCACCGCGCCATGCCCCGGGTTGCCCAGCTCTATGGGCTCCCAGTTGACCTGGCGGACGAGGGCATCGTGCGCTACGGGTTCCACGGCCTGTCGTACGAATCGATCGTTACCCAGCTCCGGGGGCTTGGGGATCTGCCGGAACGTGTCGTCGTCGCGCACCTCGGCAATGGCTCGAGCATCGCCGCGATATACCGGGGCCGGAGCACAGACACGACCATGGGGTTCAGCCCCACCAGCGGGTTGGTCATGGGTACGCGGTCGGGAGATGTTGATCCCAGTGCGGTTCTCTACCTGCTGGAGTCGCGAGGACTCGCTCCTCCCGCCGTTCGAGGCATGCTCAACCGTGAATCCGGACTGCTCGGACTGTCCGGCATGAGCAGCGACATGCGAGCGCTACTGGAGGCGGCGGCGACGAATACGCGGGCCAATCTGGCGGTTGATGTGTACTGCTATGTCGCTCGCAAATTTGTGGTGTCGATGGCGGCGGCAATGGGAGGACTGGACGGTGTGGTGTTCACGGGGGGAATAGGCGAACATGGAGCGGAGGTACGCAGGCGCATCTGTTCTCAGCTCGGCTTTCTGGGAATATCCCTGGACGACGAGCGGAACCAGGAGAATGCGCCCGTCATCTCGAGCCAGAGCGGCATGACCGTGCGCGTCATGCACACGGACGAAGAGGCAGTGATTGCCCGGCATACGGCAGAAATTTTGAGTAGGGAGAACGGGCCGGACCATGTACGCATTTGATACGCGCATCTCCAGCCAGGTCGAGTCGAATGGAGCAGTAGCGGAACTGGCGCCGGTCGAAGGACCGCTGAGCTCGACACAGCTCGAGCTCATGAATCGCTACTGGATGGCCGCTAACTACCTGACTGTCGGCCAGATCTATCTTCTGTCGAATCCACTCCTCCGCTATCCGCTGCGGTCGGAGGACATCAAGCCCCGATTGCTTGGACACTGGGGCACCTCTCCGGGCCTCAGCCTGATTTACGTCCACCTGAACCGTCTGATTACAGAGCGAGATGCCAACATCATGTACCTGGCGGGACCGGGACACGGTGGTCCGGCCATCGTATCCAACGTGTATCTGGAAGGGACGTATTCGGAGATCTACCCGACCGTCACTCAAGACGTGGAAGGAATGCGGCACCTGTTCCGCCGATTTTCCACCCCGGGCGGCATTCCCAGCCATGTGAGCGTGCAGACCCCCGGATCCATCCACGAGGGAGGGGAGCTCGGATACGTCCTTACTCACGCATTTGGCGCCGCCTGGGACAATCCGGACCTCCTGGTGGTGGCGGTGGTGGGCGATGGCGAAGCGGAGACCGGCCCGCTGGCCGCGTCCTGGAAGAGTACCTACTTCCTCAATCCGGCACGCGACGGAGCGGTCCTGCCAATCCTGCACCTCAATGGCTACAAGATCGCAAGCCCCACCGTGCTGGGACGGAGCTCAGATGATGACGTGCGCCAGCTGATCGAAAGCAACAGCTACGAGGTGTTCTTCGTTGAAGGGGATGACCCGGCCCGGGTTCACCAGCAATTGGCTGCCACGCTGGATACCTGCTATGAGAGGATCCGCGCGATCCAGAACGAGGCACGCGCCCATGGGGTGTCGGATCGGCCGCGCTGGCCGGCAATCGTCATGCGGACCCCGAAAGGGTGGACCGGCCCGCTGGAAGTGGGCGGCGTGCCGGTAGAGGGAACGTTCCGCGCGCACCAGGTTCCGCTGGCCGACGTCAAAACCGACCCGGAGCAGCTGCGGATGCTCGAAGAGTGGATGCGCAGCTACGGTCCCGACGAGCAGTTCGACCGGGAAGGTCGCCTTGTCCCGGAGCTGGCAGAGCTGTCACCTGAAGGTGACAGACGCATGGGAGCCAATCCACATGCCAACGGCCGGCCCACCGTGGATCTCAACCTTCCCGATTTCCGCGATTACGCGGTGGACATCACACGCCCGGCCAGTGAGTATCTCGAGTCCCCTCGCCGGCTGGGAATGATGCTGCGGGATACTTTCTCCCTGAACGCCGATGCCACCGGTTTCCGCATAACCTGTCCCGATGAACTCAACTCCAACCGCCTGGGCGCGGTCTTTGAGGTCGAGAACAGGTGCTTCGTCGGGCCCACGGTCTCCATCGACGACAAACTCGCTCCAGATGGACGCATCATGGAGGTGCTGAGCGAGCATCTGTGCGAGGGCTGGCTGGAGGGCTACAACTTGACGGGCCGCCACGGCCTCTACGTGACCTACGAAGCGTTTGCCATGGTTTCCGCCTCGATGACGGTTCAGCACACGAAGTGGCTGCAGGAGGCAATTCAGCTCTCCTGGCGGAATCCCGTGCCGTCGCTCAACATCATGCTCACGTCCACCTGCTGGCGGAACGACCATAACGGCTTCAGCCACCAGGGCCCCGGGCTTATTGACGTCATGCTGTCCAAGCGCGGGACCGTTGCCCGCATCTACCTTCCCCCCGATGCCAATTGCCTGCTTTCCGTGGCAGACCACTGCTTCCGCAGCCGGAACTATGTGAATCTGATCGTGATTGATAAGCAGCCGCAACTTCAGTACCTGCCAATCGGGGATGCCATTGACCACTGCACGCGCGGCGCATCGATCTGGTCATGGGCGGGCAACGAGCAGGGCGTCGAGCCCGACGTGGTCCTCGCTTGCGCCGGTGATATCCCCGCCATGGAAACCCTGGCGGCCGCGGACTGGCTGCGGCGCCATGTCCCTGAACTACGGCTGCGGGTAGTCAACGTGGTGGATCTCATGACCCTCTTCCCGCCCGAGGAACATCCGCACGGCATGAACGAGACAGAATTCGTCAACCTGTTTACGGCCGATCGGCCGGTGATCTTCGCCTTTCACGGCTACCAGCGGGCCATGCACGAGATCCTCCATGGCCGCGTCAATGCCGAGCGGTTCCATGTGCGCGGCTACAAGGAGCAGGGCACCACGACCACCCCGTTCTACATGGTCATTCTCAACGGCATGAGCCGCTACCATCTCGCTATCGAAGCGCTGCGGCGTGCCACCCGCATTCGCTATCAGGCGCCCGGACTGATCGCCCAGCTGGAGAACCAGATCGCCAGAGCGAGTGACTACGCCGAGGAGCATCTGGAGGATGCGCCCGAGATTCGAGACTGGACGTGGGATCAGCAGGCCCATGTGATGCCGTGAACCGATGGACCAGGCACGGCGCTCTGATAGAATGATCCGCTAATTTGGCTCCAGTGCTGGTATTGGGGCCGCTGGTATGAGGGACGGGTGGAGAAAAGGACGCCGCTCTACGCCGAGCACGTACAGGCCGGAGCGCGGATGGTCCCTTTCGGGGGATACGTCATGCCCCTGCAGTACACGGGCATCATCCCGGAGCACCGGGCGGTACGCGAGGCAGCCGGGCTCTTTGACCTCTCGCACATGGGCGAGTTTCGGGTCTCGGGTCCGGGCGCCGTGCAGGCGATCGATGGACTTGTCACCAATGACATCGCCGATCTCGGGGTCGGACAGGTGCGCTATACGCCCATGACCTACCCTGATGGCGGCATCGTGGACGATCTCCTTGTGTATCGATTTGCAGATCATCTGATGCTGGTGGTCAATGCGGCCAACATCGAGAAAGACTTCGATTGGATTAGCAAGCATCTCCCCGAAGGAGTCGAGTTGCGGGACGAGAGCGATGCAACCGCGCTCATCGCTATCCAGGGTCCGCGCGCGGAGAAGATCCTGCAGCCGCTGACGGAGACTGATCTGACCGGCATACCCTACTACCACTTTGTAGAGGGGCAGGTTGCCGGTATCGGGAGCGTGATATCGCGGACCGGGTACACGGGTGAAGACGGCTTCGAGCTCTATGTCTCCGCCCGTGAGGCACCAGCGGTATGGACGGCGTTGCGGGAAGCTGGGGCCGGTCTGGTGCCGGTGGGACTGGGAGCGAGGGACACGCTACGACTGGAGGCCGCGTACATGCTCTACGGGAACGACATCGACGCCACCACATCTCCACTGGAAGCGGGTCTGGGATGGACCGTGAAGTTTGGTCCGCGGGACTTCCTGGGGCGAGAGGTGATGGAGAGTCAGAAGGCGGCCGGGCTCTCGCGCCGGCTGGTGCAGGTAGAGATGATGGACCGGGCTATACCTCGCCCGCATTACACAGTCTGGGCCGGAGGGGAGCAGGTCGGCGAGCTGACCAGCGGAACCTTTTCCCCGACATTCGGGCGGGGGGTCGGCCTGGGGTATGTTCGTGCTGAGTATGCGAAACCCGGAACGCAGCTGGAGATCGAGGTGCGGGGCGAGCGGCACCCCGCGCGGGTAGTAAAGAAGCCGTTATACCGTCGAGAAGGAGCCCGATGATGGCAGGAGACTATCCAGACGACCTTCGCTACACCACATCCGATGAGTGGGTCCGCCGCGAGGGAGACGAAATGGTCTCCGGGATCACCTCCTTTGCAGCGGAGCAGTTGGGAGACGTTGTCTATCTTCAGCTGCCCGAGAGCGGGAATCACTACGATGCCGGCCAGACCTATGGCGAGATCGAATCTGTGAAGGCGGTGTCCGACCTGTATTTTCCGCTCGCCGGAACTGTTGCCGCCGCCAACGCAGACCTGGACCAGAATCCGGGACTGGTCAATGAGGAGCCCTACGGGCTGGGCTGGATGCTTCGATTCCGGCCCGATAATCCAGGAGACTACGATTCACTGCTCTCGGCTCAGGACTACGAGCAGTCTACAAAGGATCGCCATTAATGTCGTATCTTCCCCACACGCCTGAAGAGCGCGATGAGATGCTCCGGGCTATCGGGGTCGAGTCGGTTGACGACCTCTTCTCCAATGTGCCGGAGGGCTTGCGCAGCGGTCCCCTTCCCATCCCTCAGGGCATAAGTGAGATGGAGGTACTTCGGCTCCTGCAATCGCTCGCGTCCGAAAATCTGAATCTGGACACGCACCCCGGCTTTCTGGGCGGCGGCGCCTATCACCACTACATACCCGCGGCGGTCGGCGCCATTACGGGCCGGTCGGAGTTCTATACCTCGTACACGCCGTATCAAGCCGAGGTGAGTCAGGGCACGCTTCAGGCGATGTATGAGTACCAGACGATGGTGGCCGAGCTGACCGGGCTGGATATCTCCAATGCTTCCCTCTACGATGCGGCCACCGCCATCACCGAAGCGTGTACCATCGCCATCAATCAAACGAGGCGGGAACGGGTCGCTGTGCTCGGCGGACTGAATCCCGAGTATCGAAAAGTGATCGAGACTTACATGCATGCGCAGGATTTCGAGGTTCTCGACATTCCGGAAACCTGGACGCTTGACCCCGCTGACCTCGAGGCCGCTCTCGACGACACAATTGCTGGGGTTATCGTGCAATCTCCGAACTTTTGGGGTGCGCTGGAGCGGATGCCGCAATTGACCGACGCGGCCCACGCTCACGGAGCGCTGGTGATCGTGGTCGGAAACCCGCTCTCGTACGCTCTCCTCACCCCGCCGGGAGAGTACTCGGCGGACGTTGCCGTGGGATGTGGGCAGCCCTTCGGCATTCCCCTCAGCTACGGCGGGCCGTACCTCGGAATCATGGCGACCCGTGCCGGCCTGGAACGCAGGCTCCCCGGCCGGATCGCGGGGGAGACGGTCGACAACACGGGGAAGCGCGGATTCGTCCTGACGTTGCAGGCGCGCGAGCAGCATATCCGGAGGGAAAAAGCAACCTCCAACATCTGCACGAATCATCAGCTGATGGCACTGGCAGCCACCGTCTACCTGTCGCTGATGGGCAAACAGGGCATCCGGGACCTCGCCAATCAGTGCGTCCAGCGCGCGCACTACGCGGCCGGACGGCTGGTGGAGATTCCGGGTTTCTCCCTGGCATTTGAGGCCCCGTTCTTCAACGAGTTCACGCTGCGTGCGCCTGTTCCCGCTGCCGAGGTCAATCGATTTCTGCTGTCCAGAGGGATCGTCGGCGGTGTGGACCTGGGCACCGTGTCAGGGGACATGGGTGACTGTCTCTTGCTCGCTTTCACCGAGATGAACTCGCGCCAACAGATCGACGATTTGGTTACAACACTCCACCAGCTGCAACCGCAGACGGCAGCAGAATTTGTGGCCGGCGCCACGGGAGGGGCATCGTGACCGAGCCGCTGATCTTCGAGCTGAGCTCACCAGGCCGGAAAGCGTATAGCCTGCCGGCGCTCGATGTTCCCGAGGTGCCGCTCACGGAGCTCATCCCCGAACCGTACCTCCGCAAAACACCGGCGCAGCTGCCTGAGCTGTCCGAGCCCGACGTCGTCCGGCATTTCACCCATCTCTCCAAGCTCAACTACAGCATCGACAGCGGCTTCTATCCGTTGGGCTCATGCACGATGAAGTACAACCCCAAGATCAATGAAGTCGCCGTGAGCCAGCCCGGCTGGAAAGACATCCACCCGTTACAGGCGCAGAGCACGGTGCAGGGCGCGCTACGGCTCATGGTTGAGCTTCAGGAGCTCCTGGCCGCGATCTCAGGAATGGATGCATTCACGCTCCAGCCCGCCGCGGGAGCTCACGGTGAGCTGACTGGTCTCTTTATCATTCAGGCCTACCACCGCGCGCGGGGAGAGATGCGTGACCAGATCATCGCTCCCAACTCCTCCCACGGCACCAACCCGGCCAGTGCGGCCATGATCGGGGCGCAGTTGGTTACGGTGGGCACCGACGAGCGAGGGCGGGTCAATATCGAGGAGCTTCGCTCGCTTGTCAACGAGCGGACGGCTGCCCTGATGCTCACCAATCCGAGCACGCTCGGCCTGTTCGAGGAAGATGTCGTCGAAATGGCCGACATCGTCCACCGGGCTGGTGGGCTGATGTATTACGACGGCGCGAACATGAACGCCATTATGGGAGTGGCCCGCCCGGGCGATATGGGCTTCGACGTCGTCCATCTGAATCTCCACAAGACCTTTACCACCCCTCACGGCGGAGGCGGGCCGGGGGCCGGCCCGGTCGGGGTCAAGCAATTTCTTGCCGGATATCTTCCCGTGCCGGTACCCACCCGCCGGGACGGAGTCTATATCCTCGACGCCGATCGACCCGAGTCGATCGGTAAGGTGCGGAGTTTCTACGGTAATTTCGGCATGCTGGTCCGCGCGTTCACCTACATCCGGCGGATGGGCAGTGACGGCCTGGGGCAGGTAAGCCGTGACGCGGTGCTCGCTGCAAACTATGTCCGCGCCAGGCTCAACGACCTGTACCCCCAGGCGTACCCGGGGACCAACATGCACGAGGTGGTGCTTTCCGGTCGCGGTCTCAGAGAGCACGGCGTGCGGACGTTGGACCTCGCCAAGCGATTGATGGACTACGGGTTTCACTCACCCACGGTGTACTTCCCGCTCATCGTGGACGAGGCCCTGATGATCGAGCCCACGGAGACCGAGAACAAGGACACGCTGGACGCGTTTGTTGATGCCATGCGGGCCATCGCGGCCGAAGCGGAGGTGAATCCGGAGGTGGTCACCTCCGCGCCGCACTCAGCGCCGGTGGGCCGGCTGGACGAAGCACGGGCGGCCCGAAAGCCCAATCTTCGTTGGCGGCCGGGGGGAGACCAGGAGCCGGCACAAGTTCCACCAGCAGGGGAAGAGAAGCCGCTCGGCGTATGACCGCGCCCTCCCGAAACACCTCTCTTTCCATAACACAGAAGAAGCAGGCGATATGAAGTACGATAAGACTAAATTCCGGTCATGTTGCCCGCTGAGGATGAGCTGATACATGAGTGAGAGTGCGGAGACTCGTGACGGAGGCCCTCTCCTTCGTATCGAGAACCTGAGAACGTATTTCCAGACCCACGCCGGCGTTGTTCGCGCCGTTCAGGGAGTCAATATCGAGCTCGCCAAGGGCGAGACGCTGGGGATCGTCGGCGAATCGGGCAGTGGGAAGAGTGTCACCGCGCTATCCATCATGCGCCTGATTCCCCGGCCGCCGGGGCGCTTCGAGGGCGGAAAGATCATATTCCGCGATATCCCGATCGTCGATATTGAAACCCAGCGGGATAACGGCAGCACCCGGCGCGTTGATCACAGCGTGTCCGAAAGCCGCATGCGAGAGATTCGAGGCGGGGACATCTCGATGATCTTCCAGGATCCGATGACCTCACTGAATCCGCTGCTGACCATCGGCCGGCAGATTGCCGAGACGGTTCAGGAACACATGGGGCTCAACAAGAAAGAGTCGTACGAGCGTGCCCGCGAGATGCTGGAGAAGGTGGGTATTCCCAGCGCCAAGGCAAGGCTGGGCGATTACCCCTTCCAGTTCAGCGGCGGCATGCGACAGCGGGTCATGATTGCCATCGCGCTGGCTACCAACCCGGACCTGCTCATCGCCGACGAACCGACGACGGCTCTGGACGTGACGATCCAGGCACAGATTCTGGATCTAATGCGGGAGCTCTCCCGAGAGTTCGGGTCCTCGGTCATTTTGATCACCCACGATCTTGGAGTCGTGGCGGGCATGGCCGACCGGGTGGCAGTGATGTACGCCGGGTACGTGGTGGAGACAGGGTCCCTGGAAAGCATCTTTTACCGCGGCCAGCATCCGTACACGCATATGCTGCTTCAGTCGATTCCTCGGATGGATCAACCACGCGACGAGCCCCTGGTCCCTATACCGGGAGCGCCGCCTGACCTGCTGACCCTGGGCCCCGGATGCCCGTTCGCGCCGCGGTGCCCGAACGTCCTACCGGTGTGTCGCCAGCAGATGCCTCCGCTCGATCCCGTGACCGGAGGACAGGGCCATCTGGCTGCCTGCTGGAATCCGGTGAAAGAGGCAGCAGCGTGAACGGGCACAACTCTATCGTCGATATCCGCAATCTGAGCATCCACTTTCCCATCAAGGGAGGTTTCCTCGGGCGTCAGGTCGGCGCTGTCCACGCAGTCAACGACGTCAACCTTCAGGTCTATGAAGGCGAGACACTGGGCCTGGTGGGAGAGAGCGGATCGGGGAAGACGACCCTCGGCCGCGCCATTCTCAAGCTCCTGCCCATTACCGCGGGGAGTGTCGAATTCGAAGGCACTGACATCACCCGGATGAGCGCCGGGCAGGTGCGTCCCCTGCGCCGACAGATGCAGATGATTTTCCAGGACCCGTTCGGGTCGCTGGATCCGCGCATGACGGTCTTTCAGATCGTGTCGGAGCCTCTGGTCAACTTTGACATGGGCAGTAAGCGCGAGCAGAAGACCCAGGTGCAGGAATTGCTGCGCATCGTGGGACTTAACCCCGACCACATCAATCGCTACCCCCACGAGTTCAGTGGCGGCCAGCGGCAGCGCGTTGGCATTGCCCGGGCCCTGGCACTGCGACCGAAGTTCGTTGTCGCGGACGAGCCCGTTTCGGCCCTTGATGTCTCAATTCAGGCGCAGATCCTGAACCTGCTCGAGCAGCTCCAGTCCGAGTTTGGACTCACGTTCCTGTTCGTCGCTCATAACCTGAGCGTCGTGCGTCACATTAGCGACCGCGTTGCGGTGATGTACCTCGGTCATCTGGTCGAGTTGGCCGGGGCCGACACGTTGTATGCGGAGCCGCTCCATCCGTACACTCAGGCGCTCATGTCGGCCATTCCGCTGCCTGATCCGATCCAGGAACGAAAGAAGGAACGGATCATCCTCAAGGGCGACATGCCCAGCCCGGTCAATCCTCCGCCCGCCTGCCCCTTCCACACCCGGTGCTTCAAGGCTCGCCCCATCTGCGGTCAGGTTGCGCCCGCGTTCGAGGAGAAGTCGCCCGGGCACTGGGCCGCATGCCACTTCGCGGAAGTACCAGGCGTCACGCATCCGGAGGAGATCAAGGGACCGCTGGCGCAGGAAACCGCCTGACCGTCTCTCAGGCAGGCACCTCGTCCTCATCGGGTTTGATGACGTCCTGCAAAGCGGCGCTGAAGAGCGAGGACTCCAGGCGCCCCAGATCCCGCCGGTTGGCTTCCATGATGTCGTCCAGCAGGGCCTGACCATCGTCACTCAGGCGCACCAACGCGCGCCGGCGGTCCGTGGGGTCCTCGGTACGCCACACCAGGCCTCGCTTGACGCAGCGCTCAACCAGGAGGGAGGTGGACGACTGCTGCAGCTTGAGCGAGTCTGAGATATTGCTGATGGACACCGCAGGGTATTTCCCGTGTCCTCGAACCGCGAGCATAAGTACAAACTGTTGCGATGTCAGTCCCTGCTTTCGCGCCCGTTCATCTGCCCGTCTCAGGAACTCGTGAAGGGCGCGATAGAACTCCGCCCTCTCACGGTATTCCTCTTCCTCGAACGCACCACGAGTATCCATGTCCCTGTAACACGATACTAAATGTTCAAGAGCACAATGTAAAGCGATTATGGCAATTCCCGCCTGCACCGTGCCTGGATGTCAGTCCTCAGGAATGGAGACGACAGTCCCTGGCTCCGCGGTCGGCACCAACCGGACATCCTGCGCCCGGGTCACGCTTCGTATGTCTGCAGCGGACTCAGAGAGTGTTGGAACGATCGAGGACTGGACTTCCACAAGCAGTCTCGGAACCGGGGCTCCAAGCGACATGCCGCGATCGCTCTTATACCGGCGTACTGCTGCCGCGATGTCCAGTAGGGCCCGTCCTGCCGCTTCCGCCTGAGGATTGCGCCAGTCGGGGACGGGACGGGGCCAGCGGGTGCCGTGAATGGAAGTGGGCCAGGACGAGTCCTGGAACACTTCTCGGTACACGGCGTCGGTAACGAACGGAAGAAAGGGGGCAAAGAGCTTGAGAACCGTGAGAAGCAGATTGTAGAGCGTGTACCGCGCTGCCCCGGCAAGGGGATCATTCAGGTCATAGAGCCGTCCCTTCGCCATCTCCAGATAGTTGTCGGCCAGGTCGTGCCAGAAGAAGATCTCGATATCGTTCTTCGCCGTCGCGTAGTCGTACTCGTCCATCGCGGTGGTGCAGCGCTCGATCAGGGCCTCGAGTGAGGTGAGAATCCAGGCGTCTGCGGCAGACAGCCGAGGGCAGGCATGGGGTGGCCGGTAGTCCTGTAAAAACCTACGTCCGAACATTCCCACATTCCACAGCTTGGTGGCCAGTTTGGAGCCGGCGGCAATCTTGTCCTCACTGATCACCGTGTCCTTTCCCGGGCCGGTGCTGGCCGCCCAGTAGCGAATCGCGTCGGCCGACCACTGGTCGAGCATGGCCATCGGGGACATCGGGCCACCGCCCTTGCTCTTGCTGATCTTTCCTTCCCCCTCCGGCGCCAGGCCCCAGCCCGAAATCATGATCGTTTTCCACGGAGCCATGCCTGAGCCGTACAGGGACTGAACGATGGTGTAGAAAGCCCATGTTCGAATAATCTCGTGCGCCTGCGGCCGGAGGGCCATCGGAAATACGTCGCGGTAGAGGGGTGGATCTTCGAGCTGCCGGCCGGCAATCTGGGGCGTCAGTGAGGACGTCGCCCACGTGTCCATCACGTCGGTCTCGGGCATCCACTCCGTGCTTCCGCAGCGGCACGGACGCGGCGGCGTGATGGTCGGATCGATTGGCAGCTCGCTCTCGTCGGGCGTCAGGATTTGACCGCAGGAGCAATACCAGATGGGAAAGGGAACCCCGTACGTCCGCTGCCGGGAGATCAGCCAGTCCCAGCGCAGGTTTTCGATCCAGTCACGGTAGCGCGATTGCATGGCAGCCGGCACCCACCGGATTGCGTCACCCGCGGCCAGTAGCTCCTCTTTGCGATCAAGTACCCGGATAAACCATTGGCGGGTCACGAGGTACTCGACCGCGGTCCCGCAGCGCTCGTGCACCCGGACGGTTTGTTCCGCGGGACGGGTCGCGAGGAGCAGACCGGTGTCCTGCGCGCCCTCAATGGCACGGCGCCTGGCGTCGGCCACCTCCAGCCCGGAAAGGTTTCCCGCCGACGATCCAAGCCGGCCTTCCGGGGTCAGTATCGGCTTCAAGGGCAGGTTGCGTTCATACCACCACTCGATGTCGGTGGGATCTCCGAAGGTGCAGCACATGACGGCGCCGGTCCCCTTGTCGGGCTGTGCTTTCTGGTCGGTATACACCGCCACCGACTCACCCGTGAGCGGAACGGTGACACTCTGGCCGACGAACGCCGCATACCGCTCGTCACCGGGATGGACGAACACGGCCACGCAGGCGGGAAGAAGCTCCGGCCGCGTGGTGGCGACAGGCAGCTCCCGGCCGGCCAGGGTACGAAAGGAAAGAGTTACGAACTCTGTCTCGCGGTCCAGGTCGTCCACCTCTGCCTGGGCGATGGCGGTGCGACAGAGCGGACACCAGATCACCGGAGCTTCGCGCCTGTATGCGCTGTCATCTCTCATGAGGGCAAGAAAGGCAGCTTGCGCAGCTCTCCGCGCGTCCGCGTCGATGGTGTGATAGGTGTACTTCCAGTCGATCGAGAGCCCCAGGCGCTCCCAGACGGCACGATACCGCTCGGCAAAGGTACGGGTCGTTTGCAGGCACGCCTCGATGAATTCCTTCCGACCCACGTCAGCCGGCGTGATGCCCAGCTCACGCTCGACCAGGCGCTCACTGGGAAGGCCGTTGTCGTCAAATCCCATGGGATAGAAGACGTTTTCGCCGCGCATGCGGCGGTATCGAGCGATGAAGTCGGTGTGGCTGTAGGAGTACACATTGCCAAGGTGCAGGTTGCCCGAGACCGACGGCGGGGGAGTATCGATTGCGTAAACGGCTTCGGCGGAGCCGCGGTGGAAGGCATACACATCCCGCCGCGCCCAGGATGCGGCAATTTCCGGCTCCGCCAGGCGCGGTTCATAACGTGGAGGTTTACTCACCTCTCGGCTTTCTGTGGCATAACGTCCGGGGACAGCGCCGTGCGTCGACCGTGCCGGCTTTGAACCTGCGGTGGGACCTTCGCTGACGGCGTGTGCATGCGCGCCCGAACCGAACGGCGAACGTATAGAACTGTGGAGAATTATACGGTCCTGCGGACTCACGGTCCGGTAACGGGGGACTATCCTGGGGGTATGGAGGTCTCATTCGAAATCCCGGAGGGGATCCTGGCGACCCTGCTGGATGGCGTGCCCGTTCCTGCGATGTCGTGTATCCGCTACCGGCAATCAACCCCGTCCGCGCTGACGGATGTGGGAGCGCGCATTCGGTCGGAGATGCAAAACGCCGGAGACGGGGTCGCGTTTCGCCCGGGCGAGCGTATCGCGGTGGCCGTCGGGAGCCGGGGGATTGCCCGGCTTCCGGAGATCGTCGCCGCGGTGGTGGCCGAGATCAAGGCGTGCGGGGCGACGCCCTTTATTGTCCCGGCCATGGGAAGTCATGGTGGCGCCACCGCTGAGGGCCAGCAAGAGGTGCTGACACGTCTCGGCGTCACCGAGGAGGTTGCCGGCGCTCCCATTCGCTCTCAGATGGACACCGTGCGGCTCGGCAAGACGGCTGAGGGAGCAACTGTGTATCTGGACCGTCTTGCTGCCGGAGCGGACGGTATTGTCCCGATCGTGCGCATCAAGCCGCACACGGCCTTTCGTGGACCATACGAGAGCGGGGTGGCGAAAATGCTGGCCATCGGGCTGGGCAAGCAGAGCGGGGCGGCTTCCACCCACGCGCGAGGGTTCGGAGCGATGAGTCGCATGGTGCCGGCGATGGCCGAGATCGTCCTGGCCAGGTCGCGGGTGGTGATGGCGGTCGCCGTTCTCGAAAATGCCCGCGACGAGCCCTTCAAGCTTGTGATCCTTCCGGCATCGCGGATCATGCAGGAGGAGCCAGGATTGCTGGACGAGGCGCGGGCGGCCATGCCCCGCCTCCCTTTTAACCGGTTTGACATTCTTGTTATCGACCGCATTGGCAAGAACATCAGTGGAGACGGAGCCGACCCCAATGTCACCGGCCGCTATCCGACTCCCGACGCGTCCGGGGGACCGCTGGTGAACAAGCAAGTCGTGCTTGATCTCGACACGGCCTCAGCAGGAAATGCCAACGGGCTGGGAACCGCTGATTTCACAACCATACGCGCCGCCAGGCGTGTCTCTCTGGCCGCCACCTATCCGAACGCGCTCACTTCCACCGTTCCAGGCCCGGTCAAGATTCCGATGATCCTTCCGTCCGACCGGCGCGCATTTCAGGCCGCGATTCTCACATGCAACACCATCGGCCGCGCCCCCCGCATGGTGCGGATAAGAGACACCCTTCATCTGGAGACGATGTGGGTCTCACAGGCGCTGCTGGAGGAGGCGGAGGCGAATCCTGAGATCGAGTTTGAGGGCGGTCCGGAGGAGGTCGAGTTCACGGCCGACGGCAACTTACCGGACCTGGCTTGCCCGTAATCCGCCGGCCCTGGCACGGCCCCAGCTGAGTTAGGTTTCTCGCGTGCAGGCGCCCATAATGAGTCGATGACAACAGCCCTCGACACCTCGACACCGCTTGACGTCACGACCGTTCGGAAGGACTTTCCGCTCCTGACCCGGTCCATGCACGACCGGCCGCTCGTCTACCTGGACAGCGCGGCGACATCGCAGAAGCCCGAAGTGGTCCTGCGCGCCCTCGACGACTACTATCGCTTCCACAACGCCAATGTGCATCGGGGAGTGTACGAGCTCGCCGAGGAAGCGACCGCCCACTACGAGACTGCCCGCTCGGTGCTTGCCTCCTTTATCGGCGCAACGCCGGAAGAGACAATATTCGTGCGGAATGCTACGGAGGGAATCAACCTCGTGGCGAATGCCTGGGGTCGGGCCAACCTGTGCGCAGGAGATGCGCTCCTGCTGACGGAGATGGAACACCACAGCAACCTGGTGCCGTGGCAAATCGTGGCGGAGGCCACCGGAGCGGAATTGCGTTATGCCGCGCTGCATGAAGACGGATCGCTCGATCTCGAAAGTCTGGAAAACCACCTGTCGGATGGGCGGGTCCGGATGGTCGCTACGACATTTATCTCCAATGTGCTGGGCACGGTGGTGCCGGTTGGGCGGGTCGCGGCGATGGCGCACAGCGCCGGAGCGCTCTACCTGGTGGATGCCGCGCAGGCAGCACCGCACGTTACCGTGGACGTGCGGGAGCTGGAGGTGGATTTTCTGGTTGTGACGGGCCACAAGATGCTGGGACCGATGGGTATCGGCGTCCTGTATGGGCGGAAAAGCGTCCTCGATGCCATGCCGCCGTTTCTTGGCGGTGGAGAGATGATCCGGCGGGTGAGGTTACAAGGATCCAGCTGGAACGAGCTGCCCTGGAAGTTCGAAGCCGGCACTCCCAGCGTCGGCGACGCCGTAGGTCTGGCGGCTGCGGTTGGATACCTGCGTGACCTCGGCATGGACCGAATTGCGGCCCATGACATGGTGCTGGCGAACTACGCCCTGAGGGCGCTCGAAAGCGTACCGGGCGTGAATATTGTCGGGCCGCGAGAACGGGGCGCCCTGGTGGCTTTCGCCGTCGACGGAATCCATCCGCACGATCTCGCCTCCGTCCTGGACGAGCAGGGTATCGCAGTTCGGGCCGGGCACCATTGCGCGCAGCCGCTCCATGACCGCCTGGGACTGGCGGCGACCACGCGCGCCAGCTTTTACGTGTACAACGACGAAGCCGATGTGAACCAACTGATTTCCGGCATCGGCGTCGCGCAGCAGGTGCTGCGGGCATGAGCACGCTGTACACCGAGATCATTCACGACGCTTACCGCAATCCGCGTCTCCGGGGCCGCATCGACCGGCCGTCGCACTCCTTCGAGGATGAGAACCCACTGTGTGGAGACACGCTTCATATCGAACTCCGTGTGGAGGATGGACGCGTTGTGGATGCCCGGTTCGACGGCCGCGGATGCGCCATCAGCCAGGCCTCAGCTGAGCTGCTGCTGGACCGAATCACGGGAGAGTCCACGGAGACCATTGCGGGCCTGGATCGCGAGGACGTGCTGGAAGAGCTCGGGATACCGTCGATCTCACCTGCCAGGCTCAAATGCGCCCTGCTGGCGCTCAAGGTGCTGAAGGGCGCGCTCTATGGTCTGGACACGGCGACAGGGCCTGGCACGGCACCTGCAACGCAGCCGATAGACTAATATCGAGCGACGCGAACGGCGCAAGGGAGGATGACGCATGGAGACGAGGACGGACCTCGGCGGCCCGGCACTGGCGGAAGCGGAGCCAGACGCCGTCTCCCCGGCTGACGCCGGTGTTCGGATGGGTGAAGAGCGTCAGATACTCCTCTTTGGGTTCGGCCTGGGAATGACCATCGGCCTGATCTTCTTGCTCTACGTCGTCCTCGGCACCGCGCACCTGCTCTAGTCGTTCGGCCCTTCCAGCTGCTCGCGCATCCAGCCGGCTTCGGGTGCTCGCCGGGTGGCGATCTCACCGGCGACGATGCCCGGGTCTCGCAGCCACAGCTTCTCGGTGGCTCGACCCAGTTTTCCGGCCAGCACCTCTCGTGCGGCAAGCTGCGCCGCCGACAGGCGGCGCCTGGATCGTTTCGAGTTCAGACTGGACAGCGCTCTGCCCCAGAACGCCACCAGCGAGCGCGGAGTGAACGCAACCTCGCGGGTCCCGCCCGCGCCCTGATCGCGGACCGACTCGACGAAGGCACCGAGCCACCGACTTTCTTCGGCGACGAAGTCAAACCTCTGGCGGATCGGTCCCGGAGAGGTGAGCCGCACAACGTGGCGCATGAATCCCATGGAACGCTGGTAGTATGCCGCCAGTTGCGCCAGGTCTTCTATCTCCTCCGCGGTCAATGTGACGCTCACGGTAGAGGGGGAGCGGCGAGCCTGACTGTTTTTCGGCATCCTTCCCGATTATGCAGGACAGAGAGAGCGGCCGGACCGAGGTGGCCCGGCCGCTTGTCCGCCTCATAGGCGGGACTCAGCACGCACTCAAAGCGTAAAGCACGCTCGGACCCGGGTCAACTTGACAGCATCGCGAATTTGTGCATGTGCAAAACTCTGTGGAGGAAGTTGTGGACGGCTCTGTCAATTGGGGTGGCAGCGGTGGATGAGTGGTGGTAAAGGATCCGCCGCTGCCGATCTGCGGGCCCCGACACCACAAAAAGCGCTCGACATAACGCGCGTGGCACCACCAGGTGCCGGCGGACGGGGCTGTACGTAACGGCCGCCGATGGGTATCGTATGCCCAGGTAATCTGTGGAGGTGGGGGATTACCGACGGGTGGCCACCGGCCACCCGGGTCCTCATTACCTAGTCCTTCTCCTTTCCGTCCCGCCTGCCGGCGAAGCCCGATATTCACACTTCGCCGGCAGGCACCGCCCTCCGAACAGAATTCGGCCCCGATGGGGCCGTTGTTCGTTTCTGGGCCGGGAAAATGGGAGATCCGGGGGGTTCCCAGCCGAATGCTCAGGCCGTAAGGGACAGGAGACTGGGGAGCCCGTCCAGCCTGGACAGCCCGGACGGGTCCACCAGGTACATATCGACCTCATTGCGATCCAGCGACGAGACGGCGATCCGTACCGGCGAGACCAGGCTGGCCAGAAGTAAGAGCACGTCCTGCGCCAGGACCCCGGTCACGTCGAGGACGACGAGGCCAGCGTCACCGTGCAGGCACTTCTCGCGGTCGGCCCAGGTCAGGTCGACGACGGTGTGGCTTCCCTCGAGGGAGCGGCGAATACCCGTCGAGAGGATCGGGTAATCAGATATGACGTACGCGAGCGGGCCCAATGAATTCTCCTTGCGCGAGAATACCCCGCTTTCCCGCGCCGGCGCATGGGTCGAAAGGCCCGACTTGACGATCCAATGAGTACGACTGAAACGCGATCCTCGGACTGCCGCCGGGAGAAGCCTGGTCCGGACGGGCCGGCAGGTCCTCGCCCCATTTTGTATCTTCCCTGCGTATCTGCTTGCTAAGGGCTATATTCCTAGAGAAGGCACCCCGGGCCCATCGGAAATCCATAGTGTCGGGAGGAGAAGACCATGAGGATTTCTCGCTTGGTAGGCCGCGTCCTACCGTTACTGGTTATTGCCGGAATCGCCTTGCCGGCGTCGCTCGGGCACGCGGCAAGCCCGCGGGGGCCGGCGAAGGCGAGCAATGGCACGCTCGTCATTCAGCTGAATGCCGATCCTCCAAGTCTGGATCCGTCCTACTCGACGGCACTGGTAGATCGGCAGGTGCTCAACAACCTCTGTGACAAGCTCTTCGACCTCAATGCCAGGGGAAAAATCGTCGGAGACCTAGTGCAGAAGGTGACCACATCCAAGAACGGCAAGACGTACACGCTGACGCTGCATAAGGGCATCAAGTTCACGGATGGAACGCCGCTGGATGCCAATGCGGTGAAATTCAACCTCGACCGTTACCGCCAACCGGCTTCCCTGCGCGCACTTGAGGTCCAGTACATCCAGAACATCACGGTAACCGGGAAGTACACCCTCAAAATCGCACTGACAACTCCATTCGCGCCGTTCCTGTCGATCCTCACCGACCGCTCCGGCATGATCGTCTCGCCGAAAGCAGTCCAGGACGAGGGTGAGACCGGATTCCGCAACAACCCCGTTTGCAGCGGACCGTACAAGTTCGTGGACCGCGTCAAGGCAGACCACATTGACCTGACGGCGAACACCCACTACTGGAAGAAGGGACTTCCGAAGACCAAAAACCTGGTGTTCAAGATCTTCACCGACGCGAACTCTGCGCTCGTCAATCTCGAGTCAGGTGAGCTCGATTTCATCATCCCGCCCCCGACGGCCCTTGCCGTCCTGAAAGGGCAGAAGAAGTTCACCGTGGTAAACAAGTCGAGCATCAGCTACTTCGGCATCTATCTCAACGTGACGGCGGCTCCGCTGAATAACCGTGATCTGCGACAAGCCATCGACGCAGCGGTGAACCGAAAGGGGCTGGCCCGGGTTGTCTACCAGAACACGGTTCGGGCTGCATGGTCGCCTTTCGGGGCTGGTGTGCTTGGCCACGACAAGAACGACATCGCACCAAAGCCGGACGTCAAGAAGGCAAAGCAACTGGTAGCGAAGTCCGGCATCTCCAACCCGACGTTCACCTTGAAGATCGCATCCGGAAGCACCATCGCCCAGCAAGAAGCCGCTTTCATCCAGAGCAACCTGAAACTCGCCGGCATCACGATGAACATCCAGCCGGAAGATTTCGGCACGCTGCTGAGTGACGGTGGAAAGCACAACTTCCAGGCGATGGACCTTGGTTGGTCGGGCCGTCCCGACCCGGACCAGAACATTTACGACTTCTTCGTGACCGGGAGCAAGAACAACTACGAGGCCTACAGCAATGCCACCGTGGACTCTCTGCTGGCGAAGGCGCGCAAGACCTTGAAGTCGAGCAAGCGAAGGGCACTCTACGACCAGGTGATGTCCATCCTGCACAAGGACGTGCCGTACGTGTTCACCTACCACGGCAACAACGTCTTTGCCTACAGCAGCAAGCTCACCGGTTTCGAGTACGTGCCGGACGGGATCATCCGCGCGTACCGGATTTCGAAGAAGTAGCCTAGATACCCATCACGGGGAGAAGACCGTGACGTTTCTCATCAGGCGAATCATCCTTACCATTCCGATTCTCCTGCTGGTCACCATCATGGTCTTCTCCCTGATCCACCTGATTCCCGGTGATGTGGCGACGGTCGTTTTGGGGCAGGAGGCCACTCCCCAGGCGAAAATTGCCATGCGTCACCGGTTGGGGCTCGATCAATCGCTTCCAGTTCAGTACGCCAACTGGCTGGGAAACGTTCTGCACGGAAACCTTGGACGCTCGCTCACGGACGAAACTCCGGTGTCGGCAGAGATCCAGCAGCGACTGCCAGTCACCGGTGAGCTGGCTCTGGCGTCATTTATCGTCGCTATTCTGATCGCGATTCCCACCGGCATTATCTCGGCGGTATACCGGGGCCGCGCGGTCGACTATCTCGCCACCCTGTTCGCATTTCTTGGCATGAGCGTTCCGGGATTCTGGCTGGCCATGCTGATGATCATCCTATTTGCCCTGAAGCTGGGCTGGCTCCCGTCGTCCGGGTACGTGGCCTTTACCCACGACCCCGGCGCTAATCTCCGGGCCATGGTCCTGCCCGCCGTCGCCACCGGCGTACGTGAGTCCGCGGTGTTGATGCGAATGATGCGTTCCAGCTTGCTGGAGGTGCTGGGTCAGGACTACATCCGGACAGCCCGCGGGAAAGGACTCGCGCTGCGAACGGTGGTCTTCGCTCACGGACTTCGCAACGCGCTGGTTCCGGTTATCACGCAGTCTGGTCTCCTGATTGCCGGACTCCTCGGCGGATTGGTCATCACCGAAACCCTCTTTTCGATTCCGGGATTCGGCAGGCTCATCGTGACCGCGATATTCGAGCGGGACTTTATCACCGTCCAGGGCGCGGTTCTCGTATCCGCGCTCCTGGTGGTCCTGGTCAACCTCCTCGTCGATATTCTGTACGGAGTGCTCGATCCGAGGATCCGCATATGAGTCGGGAACTCGAAGATCGCTCGCCTCTCCTGATCGTGGAGACCGGCGACGATCTGGGCCTCACCATCGTTCGCAGCGAATCTCCCACGCGGATCTTTCTGCGTCGATTCGCCCACAACAAACTCGCGCTCATAGGCGCGGCCATCATTCTGATCATGCTTCTGGCGGCGCTCACTGCGCCGCTGATATCTCCCTACGACCCCCAATACCAGGACTACAGCAGCCTCTACAGTCAGCCAAGCCGGGCTCACTTCATGGGGACCGACCAACTGGGCCGGGACATGCTGTCACGCATCATCTTCGGCGCACGGATCTCGATGGCCGCGTCCGTCATCGCCGTCCTCATCGCTCTCATCATCGGTCTCCCTATCGGTCTCATCGCCGGGTATTACCGGGGCATCCTGGGTGAGTGGATCATCATGCGTATCGTGGATGCCGTACAATCGTTTCCCTTTCTCATCCTGGCCCTGGCGCTGGAGGCCACTCTCGGCATTTCCTTCATCAATGCCATGATTGCGATCGGCATCGGCTTTTCACCGGCCTTCATTCGCATCGTCCGAGGCGAGGTTCTCCGCGTCGGCACCCAGGACTACATCCTGGCCTGCCGCGCCATCGGAACCCGCGACCGGCGCATTATTCTGCGCCACATTCTGCCCAATTCCATGCCTCCGCTCCTGGTACTCACATCGGTCAGCATGGCCGGCGCGGTACTCGCCGAGGCCGGGCTGGCTTTTCTGGGCCTTGGCGTGGCGCCGCCGACGCCGTCGTGGGGCGTCATGCTGACCGACGCGCAGAGTTACATATTTCTGGACTACAACCTGGCTATCTGGCCCGGTCTCGCCATTTTTCTGGTTGTATTCGGGTTCAACGTGCTCGGCGACGGCGTTCGCGACAGCCTTGACCCGCGGTTCAGTCCCTGACGCCACGCGCTATCCTGTTCGGTGGTCCTTTCCCTGTCCCTCGCCGAGGCGACGCGCATCCTCGTCGCGTACCAGCTAGAGCGCTCCGACATTCCAGGTGTCTTCGACCGGCTTGGAAGCATTCAGTACGATCCGCTCAATCCTGTGGGTCGGAATGTGGATCTGGTACTTCAGGCGCGTGTGCCGGGGTATCGCGTCCACGGCTGGCTCGCGCCGACCTACCGTGACCGCGTCGCCTATGATGCCTGGGACAAGCAAGCCTGCCTCGTCCCGGTGTCCGACTGGCCGCACCGCCATCCCATCCGCGACCGGTTTCATCCGTGGCACGACCGGCAGATTCTCGGAGAGTACCCGGATACGGTTGGCGCTGTCTTCCGTGAACTTGACGCGCGTGGCCCGATGTCGTCGATTGACTTCGAAGACCGGACGCAGGCGCCCGGACGGCACACCTGGTATGGGCCGACGGTGGTGAAGAGAGTCCTGCGTGCACTGTGGGCCAGGGGTGAGCTGGTGACCCATCACCGGGTGGCGGGGCGTCACTATTATCATCGGCCGGAGCATGTCATTCCTGAGCCGTACCGCTCTCAGCCCGGTAGCCAGGATCTCAGCGCATACTTTCGCTGGGTCGTGTTGCGCAGGCATCAAACGGCGGGTCTCCTGCGTCCGGGCGCGCCGGCCGAAATCTGGAGCGTGTGCGGCGCTCGCCCTGACCGCGACCGCGCCGTCCGCGAGCTCGTGGACGCGGGGGACCTCATTCCGGCCCGCGTGGGACCGCGCCAGGTTCCCTTCCACCTGCCCGCGTCAGCGGTGCCCTACCTCGGCGGTGGGCCGGTGGTCCGGTTGGTCAGATTCCTGGGACCGCTCGACAGTCTTCTGTGGGACCGGCGAGCGGTGCGCGAGATTTTCGGATTCGACTATATCTGGGAGGTATACAAGAAACCGCAGGATCGCCGGTGGGGGTATTACGTGCTCCCGGTGCTATGGGGTGACCGGTTTGTGGCTCGGATCGATTCGCGCTTCGAGAACGGAACATGGCGAATTGCGCGCTGGTGGTGGGAAGAGGATGTACGAGTGACGGTGGATCTGCTGGCGGCGGTGCGATCCGCTTCCCGCCGGTTTTCCCGTTACCTGGGCGCTTTCGCCATCGAAATCAGCGAGTCGGTCGAACCGCGAGTCCGGGCGGCCCTCGGCGCTCGATGAACCGCCCCGACGCGGTCCTTCGCTCGCCCAACCGGTTTCCGGCGGCGCAGGGCGTGGTCTGGGTCGTCGTCGCCCTGGGCATTCCGCGCTTGATCGGAGCCATCATCACGGTGGCGCTGCGCCGCTATCTTGGCCCGGCAGCGTCCGGCATCTTCGATCTCGCGTTCACCCCGTACAAGCTTCTGGACACGTTTCGCAGCTTCGGTACCGGCCCTGCACTGGTCTTCGAGCGGGAACTGACCCCGGTCATCGCCGACACCGCCTGGACGCTCAATATGATCGCCGCGGTTGTGATCGCGCTGCTGCTACAGCTGATCGCTGCTCCCGCCGCCGAGTACTTTCGTCACCCTGCCATCGAGGGGGTCGTGCGGGTGCTCTCGATCGCGTATATCTTCGCATCGCTGGCGTCGGTGCACTACTTCTTGCTACTGCGAGACCTGAACTTTCGGGCAAGGGCGGTGCCCCCGGTAGGTCAGGTCTCGGTGGCAGGAATGGTGGCGGTGCTGTTTGCCGTGTGGGGCTTCGGCGTCGGTGCACTGGTAGCGCGGGAAGTCGCGAGTGCCGCGGCCGGCGCGGTGCTGCTATGGCTCATTCACCCTTTCCGCCCGGGGATTCGGATTAACCGTGACGTCGCGCGCAAGATTCTGAGCTACGGCGTATGGGTGGGAGCCGGCCTTTCGCTTCTCTATCTGTCTCAAAACGCGGACCTGTTTGTCGGTGGCCGCATCATTCGTCGCGCACGGGATATCGGGTTCTATTCCACCAGCTGGACGCTCGCCTTCATGATGGCGGGCATTCTCACTGTGCTCGTGGGGAACGTCGTCTTTCCGACACTCAGCCGGGTTCGGGACGACTCCGAACAGCTACACGCCAAACTGCTTACCGGATTGCAGCAAGTGTCGATTGTTATGCTACCGGCGGGTGTGCTGCTCGCCTGCGTCGCGCCGGTGCTGATCGTGCCGGTCCTCGGCCACCGATTCGCTCCCTACCGCGCGTCCTTCGTCGTCCTCTCCGTCCTGGGCGTCTATGCGGCCGTCAGGACCCTGCTGGGGGTCTTTTTCGAGGGATACAAGGCGGTTGGGAAGCCATGGCTGGTGCCCCTCTATAACGGCTGCAAGCTGGTGGTACTGGTCCCGTCGATGATTGTCGGCGCGCACCATGGCGTGGTGGGCCTGGCGCTGGGGTACATTCCCGTGACGGTATTGGAGATCCCGGCGGCGCTTGGCTTGGTTTTCGTCGTTCTCGACGTGACGCCAAGGCAGGTCTGGGCCAGCATCCGCTCGCCGATCCTGGCAACTGCCTGCATGGCGTCGGTTACCGTCGCCGTGGAAACCGCAGTGGTGGCCGGAACCGGCGGCCTGGATGTGGCCGCTCTCGCGCTGTCCATCATCGGCGGCGCCGCCACGTACGCGGCGGCGCTCTACCTGTTCGATCGCGCGCTCCTGGTGGAAGCCCGGCTGGTACTCCTTGCCGGGCTCTGAGCTGTCGTACACGCCGCGGCGGGACTCGGTTGCTCGTGCCCTATGGGACGATAATGAGACCGATGGTGAACATGTGGCGGCACGCGAACAGGTCCCACGCCCTTCCCTCCAGCGGCGGTCGCGATGAGTGACACTCGCTTCGCTCCCGAATTCGTGTGGGGCAGCGCCACTGCTGCGTATCAGATCGAGGGAGCGGTGGACGAGGATGGCCGGGGCCGGAGCATCTGGGACACCTTCTGCGCTGAGCCGGGCAATGTGCGTAACGGCGAAACGGGAGCCGTGGCCGACGATCACTACCACCGCTTCCGCCAGGATGTTGCGCTCATGAGCCAGCTCGGCCTCAACGGCTATCGCTTCTCCATCGCCTGGCCCAGAGTGCTTCCCCAGGGCACGGGGTCCGCCAACGAGGCCGGCGCGTCCTTCTATGACGCACTCGTCGATGTCCTGCTCGAGGCCGGAATCGAGCCGTTTGTCACTCTGTATCACTGGGATCTCCCGCAGCCTCTCGAGGATC
>JAICWV010000104.1 GCA_025966365.1 Chloroflexota bacterium
AAGTTCCGCTTCTCCGCCAACCCCTGATCCGCCAGCACTTTGGTGATCGCGGCCGTTAGCGTCGTCTTCCCGTGGTCGATGTGGCCGATCGTTCCCACGTTCAAATGCGGCTTGTTGCGCTCGAATTTTGCCTTTGCCATTTCTGTTCTTTCCGTCCTCTATAGAACGCGGCCAGAGCGGCCGCAGATGGATTACCTGCGGCCTGCCACGGCCTCTGCTTGTGCACTGTTCTTCTTTTTGATCTCTTCGGCGATGTTTGCCGGAACCTTGGCGTAGTGTGACGGCTCCATGGCGTAGGAGGCGCGTCCCTGTGTCATCGACCGAATGGTGGTGGCGTAGCCAAACATCTCGGCCAGCGGCACCTCGGCCCTGATAACGGTGACGATGCCGCGCACGTCAGTTCCCTGGAGGTGTCCGCGTCGCGCAGTCAGGTCGCCGATGATGTCGCCCATATATTCCTCAGGCGTCGTCACCTCGACCTTCATGATCGGCTCGAGGATGGCTGGCCCGGCCTTCTCCGCCGCGGCCTGGAACGCCATTGAGCCGGCGATCTTGAAGGCCATTTCCGAGGAGTCCACCTCGTGGTACGAGCCGTCGTAAATGGTGGCGCGAATATCGAGCACGGGGTAACCGGCCACGATGCCACGGTCCAGCGCTTCCTTCACGCCCGCCTCAACGGCCGGGATGTATTCACGTGGGACGACACCACCCACGATCTTGTTGACGAATTCAAAGCCGGACCCGGGCTCGAGCGGTTCCAGCTCGAGCCACACATCACCGAACTGGCCGCGTCCGCCGGTCTGTCTAATGAACCGCCCTTCGGCTTTCGCCGGACGCGTGATGGTCTCTTTGTAAGCGACCTGAGGCTTACCGACATTCGCCTGCACTTTGAACTCGCGAAGCATGCGATCGACAATGATGTCGAGGTGAAGCTCTCCCATGCCGGAGATGATGGTCTGGTTGGTCTCGTGATCCAGACGAAGCCGGAAGGTTGGGTCCTCCTCGGAGAGGCGGTGGAGCGCTTCCGACATCTTGTCGGTGTCCGCCTTCGTCTTCGGCTCGACGGCCACGTCGATGACCGGCTCAGGGAACTCGATTGCCTCGAGCAGAATGGGGTGATCGGGCGAACAGAGGGTGTCGCCGGTAAATGTGTTCTTGAGCCCGACGATGGCGACAATATCGCCCGCTCCGGCCTCGGCGATGTCCTCCCGGTGATTGGCATGCATCCGCAGCAGCCGGCCCACCCGCTCCCGGTTATCCTTGACGGTATTGAGCACGTACGAGCCGGACGTCATTTTGCCGGAGTAAATGCGGCAGTAGGCCAGGCGGCCGACGTACGGGTCGGCAACGATCTTGAAGGCCAGACCGGCAAAGGGCTCGCTGTCGCGTGCCTCGCGGGTCTCGGTCTGATCGGTCTTCGGGTTCATCCCTTCGACCGGCGGGATGTCCAGCGGCGAGGGGAGGTAGTCGACGACCGCGTCCAGCATCAGCTGGACGCCCTTGTTCTTCAGTGAGGAACCGCACAGCACCGGCACGCCTCGCCGATCTCCCTTGCCGAAGATGGTGGCGCGACGCAGAGCTGCCTTGATGTCCTCAGCTGCGATCTCAGCGCCGTCTTCGAGGTGACCCAAATACAGCAGCTCGAACTCCTCATCAAGGTGAGACAGCTGGTCGAAAAGCCTCTCCCGGGCCTGATCCGCGGCCGCAGTCATGTCCTCGGGGATCGCGCTGTCGCTCTGCTCGGTACCGAGGTCATCGGTGTAGATGATGGAGCGCATGGTGATGAGATCGACGATTCCCGCGAAGTCGGCCTGGCTGCCGATGGGTAGCTGAATAACCAGGGTGTGGGCGCCGAGACGGTCCTCAATCATCTGGACACACCGGTCGAAATCGGCACCGGTGCGATCCATCTTGTTGACGAAGACGATGCGCGGAACGCTGTACTTGTCGGCCTGGCGCCACACCGTCTCCGACTGCGGCTCCACGCCGGCAACAGCGTCGAGAACGACCACGCCGCCGTCCAGGACGCGCAGGGACCGCTCCACCTCGACGGTGAAGTCGACGTGACCGGGCGTGTCAATGATGTTGATCCGGTGGTCGTTCCAGAAAGACGTGGTCGCGGCAGAGGTGATGGTAATACCCCGCTCCCGCTCCTGCTCCATCCAGTCCATGGTGGCGGCTCCTTCGTGGACCTCACCAACCTTGTGGATCTTCCGGGTATAGAAAAGAATGCGCTCCGTCGTCGTGGTTTTGCCCGCGTCGATATGCGCGATGATTCCGATATTTCGGGTTCGTTCGAGTGGGAACTCTTGTGTCATTCCTTATGACAGGCAGCCGCGGGGTTAGAACCGGTAGTGCGCGAAGGCCCGGTTCGCTTCCGCCATGCGGTGCGTGTCCTCCTTTTTCTTGATCGTGGCCCCGACGCCGTTGGAGGCGTCGAGGATCTCGGCAGCAAGCTTCTCAGCCATGGACCGGCCGGCGCGCTTCCTGGCCGACTGAATGAGCCAGCGCATCGCCAGAGCACTGCGGCGATCGCCGCGAATCTCTACCGGCACCTGATACGTCGAGCCGCCGACACGTCGAGGCTTGACCTCTAGCATCGGGGTCGCATTGCGCATCGCCGTCTCGAAAATGTCCGAGGGATTGCGGCGCGTGCGCTCCTCGATCTGATTGAACGCCTGGTAGAGCACTTTCTGCGCGACGGTCTTTTTCCCGTCATGCATCAGGTTGTTAATAAACTTTGCAACTCGCCGGCTACCATACACGGGATCGGGAGCCGGAATACGCCGCGAAACTTTCGCACGCCTGGGCACGTTTTCCTCCTGGTTTTCCCGTCTCCCGTCCTAATCGGTGCGGGAGCGTCTGACACGTGACGAGGCACTGCCGTGCATGCGGGCAGTGCCTCAAGATTGATTAACTTGTTGACGTCGGGCTATGCGGCCCGCGTATCAACCATCTCAGCTTGGAAGCTTAAGCCTTCGGACGCTTGGCCCCGTACTTTGAGCGACCCTGCTTGCGGTTGTTGACTCCCGCAGCATCAAGCGTGCCACGGACTATATGATACCGAACGCCCGGGAGATCCCTGACACGGCCGCCGCGGATCAGGACCACCGAGTGCTCCTGAAGGTTGTGGCCCTCGCCCGGAATATACGCCGTGACTTCTCGGTTGTTGCTCAGGCGAACCCTCGCAATCTTGCGCAGCGCGGAGTTCGGCTTCTTCGGCGTGCGCGTGCTGACTTTCGTGCACACGCCACGCTTCTGAGGCGCCCCATCGAGCTTCAGCCGCTTCTGCCGCAGCGTGTTGTACGCAAACTGCAGATCGGGAGCCTTCGAGCGCTTCTGCACCGGCTTCCGGCCCTTGCGCACCAACTGGCTGATTGTCGGCAAGATCGTTCTCCTACGTTACGAACTGAGCGCAGCCCCCAACATCTGGGGGCCGCGCTCCATTAGTATATCAATCAATATCTGCCCGGTCAACGGCGCCGTCCCCGACGGCAACGTCAACCAGCTCGGCCTCGGGCGCTGCGGTAAGATCGTCCGGTTCGCCTTCGCCAAAGTCGGCCAGCTCGTTGATCTCCTCCACCTCGAGCTCGTCCGGCTCGCCCATCATCAGCTGCTGCCGCGCCTGCTGGCGGGCGAGCAGCCCGGTGCCGGCCGGGATCAGCTTGCCGATGATCACGTTCTCCTTCAGGCCGACCAGGCGGTCGATCTGCCCGGCGATGGCGGCGTCGGTCAGCACCTTGGTGGTGTCCTGGAAGGAGGCAGCAGCCAGGAAGCTCTCAGTGGTGAGGGAGGCCTTGGTCACGCCCAGCAGAACCGTGGTCGCGGTTGCGGGCTCACCGCCCTGGGCGAGTACCGCGGCGTTGATCGACTCGTACTTGAAGCGATCGACCATCTCACCGGGCAGCATCTCGGTGTCGCCCGGCGTGTCAACCCGCACCTTACGCAGCATCTGACGCACGATGACTTCCACGTGCTTGTCGTGGATGCTCACGCCCTGAGTTCGGTAGACCTTCTGGACCTCTTCCACCAGGAACAGCTGGACGGACTCGCGACCCATCACCCGCAGGATGTCCTGTGGGTTGGAGGAGCCTTCTGTCAACTGCGTTCCGGCGGTAATCGTCTGGCCGTCGGCAATGCGCAGTCGAGCGAGCGGTCCCGTGCTGTAGGTCCGCGTCTCCATGGGCTCAGGCGCCACGATGAGGTTGCCTTCGCGCTCCGAAACCCGACCCGCTGTGGAGGCCACGATCTCGGGCAGCGCCTCGGCCTTCTTGCCGCGCTTGCTCGCCTTGGCCACAACCGTGCCGGGTTGGACCAGCTCGCCGCTGGCGACAGCCATGCTGTACCCGGCGGGCAGTGCGATCCGCTCCGTGGCTTCTTCTTCCGTCGAGGACACTGTGATGCGGGTCTCGGTCTCTTCTCGCTCGACCTTGACGATGCCGTCGATCTCGGAGATCAGAGCCACCTCTTTGGGAACACGCGCCTCGAAGAGCTCCTCGACTCGCGGCAGCCCCTGGGTAATGTCGGACCCGGCAACACCACCGGTATGGAAGGTACGCATGGTCAACTGCGTGCCCGGCTCGCCGATGGACTGGGCGGCAATGATGCCGACCGCCTCGCCGAGGTCAACCAGACCTCCAGTAGCGAGGCTCCAGCCGTAGCAGTAGCGGCAGAGACCGTGCTTGGCGGCGCAGGTCAGCGGGGACCGCACGATGATGGACGCTTGCGGATGCTTTGCCAGCACGCCGGCGACCTCTTCGGCGATGGCTGGGTCGATCGATGTGTTGGCGTCGAGAATCAGGGTGCCGGTCTCGGGGTCGTAGAACGGGGCCGCGGTATAGCGGCCGATCAGACGCTTGTTGAGCGGCTCCAGAATCTGGTCGGACTCAGGCTCCTCTCGCAGCGCGACCCCCGCCGACGTGCCGCAGTCCTCTTCCCGAATGATCACGTCCTGGGCCACGTCGATCAACCGACGGGTCAGGTAGCCGGATTCTGCGGTACGCAGCGCGGTATCCGCCAGTCCCTTGCGGGCACCGTGGGTGGAGATGAAGTACTCCAGCACCGTCAATCCTTCGCGGAAGTTGGAGAGAATGGGCAGCTCGATGATCTTGCCGGACGGGTCGGCCATGAGGCCGCGCATGCCCGCAATCTGACGCACCTGGGTGAACCCACCCTTGGCCGCGCCTGAGACCGACATCATGTAGATGGGCCCATGCGGGTCGAGAGCGCCGGTCACGGCGTCCTCAACTTCCTGGCTCGCCTGGGTCCAGGCATCGACCGCCTTGCGGTAGCGCTCCTCGTCGGTGATCAGACCTTCCTCGAATTGCTCCTGAATCTGGAGCACCTGGGTCTCCGCCCGGCGCAGGATCTCCGGCTTCTGTGTGGGAATGGTGATGTCCGAAACGCTCATGGTGATGCCGGAGTGCGTGGCGTAATGGAAGCCGAGACGCTTGATCTCGTCCGCCACTGCCGCCGTCTTCTCCTGCCCGTGGTAGGCGTACACTTCGGCCACCACATCACGGAGCGAGCCTTTGTCCTGAATCTCATTCTTGAAAGGAATGTCCTCAGGCAGCGCCTCGTTGAAAATGATGCGGCCGACGGTGGTCCGCAGTCCGAGGGCCCGATGGCTGTCCGGAAGGGGCTCCAGATCGCCGGTATTCACGATACCGGCGCTGGTGGCCACGTGGCCGTTCCGGGTCAGATGCTGCGGGATCCCGACAAAGACGGGAGCGTGCAGTGAGACGCGCCCAAGCTCGAATGCCTGCAGCGCCTCGTCGAAGGTCGCGAAGACCATGCCCGACCCGAGCGCTCCCTCTTTCAGATTGGTCAGGTAGAAACAGCCGAGGACCATGTCCTTGGTCGGGTTGACGATCGGCTCCCCGTTGGCCGGGGACAGGAGGTTCCGGTTGCTCATCATGCGCTCCCGAGCCTCCTTCTGAGCGGCCCGAGACAGTGGTACGTGCACCGCCATCTGGTCGCCGTCAAAGTCGGCGTTGAAGGCGGTGGTAACCAGCGGATGAATCTGGATCGCGCTCCCCTCGACCAGGACGGCGTCGAACGCCTGGATGCCGAGGCGATGCAGCGTGGGAGCACGGTTCAGCAGTACCGGGTGATCCTTGATGACCTCCTCGAGGACATCCCACACCTCGGGCCGGACCCGCTCGACGATGCGCTTGGCGCTCTTGATGTTGTGGGCGAAGCCGCGCTCGACCAGCTTGCGCATGACGAACGGCTTGAACAACTCCAGGGCCATCTTCTTGGGCAGCCCGCACTGGTTCAACTTCAGGTCCGGACCGACCACGATGACGGAGCGGCCCGAGTAGTCGACACGCTTACCCAGCAGGTTCTGGCGGAACCGGCCCTGTTTGCCCTTGAGCATGTCGGACAGGCTCTTGAGCTTGTGGTTTCCGGAGCCGTTCACAGCGCGTCCGCGCCGTCCGTTGTCGATCAGAGCGTCGGTCGCTTCCTGGAGCATGCGCTTCTCGTTCCGGATGATGATCTCCGGAGCCCCAAGCTCCATCAGCCGCTTCAGCCGGTTATTCCGGTTGATGACGCGGCGGTAGAGGTCGTTCAGATCGCTGGTCGCGAACCGGCCGCCGTCGAGCTGGACCATGGGGCGCAGGTCCGGGGGAATGACGGGAAGTACCGTCATGATCATCCACTCGGGCTGCTGGCCCGACTTGCGGAAGTTCTCCACCACGCGGAGACGCTTGGTGGCCTTTTTGCGCCGCTGGCTGGACTGACTCGAGTTACGAATCTCATTGCGAAGCTCGACCGCCAGGTCGTCGAGGTTGATCTGCAGGATGATGTCGCGGATCGCCTCGGCGCCCATTCCGGCGTCGAACAGGTAGCCGTACTTGTCCTTGAGATCGCGGAACTGCGCCTCGTTGAGGAGCGTCATCGGCTTGATGGTTTCGATCTCCTCGATGCGCTTGGCAGTGTCATCGCGAACGGCAGCGATCTGATCGTCGATGCCGGTCCGCGCCTGCGCCATCTCAGCATCGGCCGAGCGCTGCAGCTCCTCATGTCGGTCGTCGAACTGCTTGTCCAGCGCTTCGCGCTCCGCCGTGAACTGCGTCTCCAGCTCTTCGACACGAGCCAGGGCGGCCTGCGGGTCAACGCCGCTGGCCGAAACCTGGTTGATGGCTTCAGTACGGCGGCCCTCCAGCTCCTCCAGAGCGGTGACGCGCTCGATGTCAATGGCATGGAGATCCTGAGCCAGCTCCTCGGCCCGGCCGCTGACTCCGCTTTCAATCTCGGCAACGCGCGTCTCTTCCTGATCGCGAATACGCGCCAGCTCGCGCTCCTTCTCGCCCTCGTGCACCCGGGTGACGATATACAGCGCGAAGTACAGGATGCGCTCCAGGTTCCGGGGCGAGATGTCGAGCAAGAGGCCAAGCCGGCTCGGCGTGCCCTTGAAGTACCAGATATGGCTCACAGGGGATGCCAGCTCAATGTGGCCCATGCGCTCGCGCCGCACCTTGGCGCGAGCGACCTCAACCCCGCACTTATCGCAGATGATTCCCTTGTATCGCACCCGCTTGTATTTACCGCAGTAGCACTCCCAGTCCTTGGTCGGACCGAAGATGCGCTCGCAGAAGAGGCCGTCCTTCTCGGGCTTGAGCGTCCGGTAGTTGATCGTTTCCGGCTTGGTAACCTCGCCGTACGACCAACCGCGGATCTGCTCCGGCGACGCCAGGCTGATCCGAATCGCGTTAAAGTCGTTTACTTCTAACAATGTTCCCTCCAGGGAAGCCTTGAGCCGTGAGCATTGAGCTGTGAGGAGTACGAAGCGCGCCCCTCAAAGCCCGCAGCTCATTCCCGACAGCTACTAGTCGCCCTTCTCAAACCCGGTGATGTTCACCTCCAGGCTCGGCATCTGATCGGTGCCGGCCTCATCGGCGATGTGAACTTCTTCTTCATCCTCGTTCAGGACCTCGACGGAAAGCGCCAGGCTCTGAAGCTCTTTGACGAGCACCTTGAATGACTCCGGCACGCCAGGCTCCAGGATGCTCTCACCCTTGACAATCGCCTCGTACGTCTTGACGCGGCCGATCACGTCATCGGACTTCACCGTCAGGAGCTCCTGGAGGATGTGCGCGGCGCCGTACGCCTCGAGCGCCCAGACCTCCATCTCGCCGAAGCGCTGGCCACCGAACTGCGCCTTACCACCCAGCGGCTGCTGCGTGACCAGCGAGTACGGGCCCGTGGAGCGGGCGTGGATCTTGTCCTCAACCAGATGTGCAAGCTTGAGCATGTAGATCTGGCCGACCGTCACTTCCTGATCGAAGCGATCGCCGGTTCGTCCGTCGTACAGCTCCATCTTTCCGGTACTCGGCAGGGCCGCCTTGTCCAGCTGCTGCACGATCTGATCTTCCGTCGCTCCATTGAATACCGGCGTCGCAGCCTTGTAGCCGAGCTCGGCAGCCGCCCAGCCCAGATGCGTCTCCAGCACCTGACCGATATTCATTCGGGACGGCACGCCCAGCGGATTCAGGATCATGTCCACCCCGGTCCCATCGACCAGGAAGGGCATGTCTTCCTTCGGCACGATCTTGGAGATGACGCCCTTGTTTCCGTGGCGTCCGGCCATTTTGTCGCCCTCCGAGATCTTCCGCTTCTGAGCGATGCTCACACGCACCAGTTGGTTGACGCCCGGCGGAAGCTCGTCACCGGCTTCGCGGCTGAAGACTTTGACATCCACGACCTTGCCGCGCTCCCCCTGCGGGACCCGCAGAGAGGTGTCCTTGACCTCACGTGCTTTCTCACCGAAGATGGCGCGCAGCAGGCGCTCCTCGGCCGTCAGCTCGGTCTCCCCTTTGGGAGTGATCTTGCCCACCAGAATGTCACCGGGCTCGACCTCGGCGCCGAGATACACAATTCCGCGCTCGTCGAGGTTCTTCAACCCTTCCTCGCCGACGTTTGGAATATCACGGGTGATCTCCTCAGGGCCCAGCTTGGTGTCGCGGGCGTCCACCTCATGCTTCTCCATGTGGATGGAGGTGAACTTGTCCTGACGGACCAGGTCCTCGCTGATCAGGATGGCGTCTTCGAAGTTGCCGCCTTCCCAGAGCATGAAGGCCACCAGGATGTTCTGACCGAGCGCCAGCTCACCCTGGTCGGTTGAGGAACTGTCTGCCAGCACGTCGCCGCGCTTGATGCGCTGACCCTTGCTGACGATCGGGCGCTGGTTGATGGTTGTGCCCTGGTTCGAGCGCACGAACTTCCGCAGCAGGTATCGATGCTCGGCTCCGTGGTCGGTATCGTCCACAATGACGATCTCGCGGCCGGTCACGTTGGTGACTTGACCATCCGTGCGCGCCAGAACCAGCTGTCCCGAGTCATAGGCTGCGCGCCGCTCGGTGCCGGTGCCGACGTACGGTGACTCGGGAGTGAGCAGGGGAACCGCCTGCCGCTGCATGTTCGAGCCCATCAGCGCGCGGTTGGCGTCGTCGTGCTCCAGGAACGGAATAAGGGACGTGGCCACGCTGACCAGCTGGCGCGGCGAGACGTCCATGTAGTGGATCCGGGTAGGAAGCTCAACCGCAAATCCCTCGCCTTCGCGAACCGACACGTGATCGTCCACGAACTCGTCACGCTCGTTCAGGGTGGCGTTGGCCTGGGCGATCGCGTAGTTCTCTTCCTCGTCAGCCGTGAGGTAGACGATGTCGGTGGAGGCGAACGGACGTACCGGAACTTCCGCCACTCCCGCCGACGTGAGGCTCTTCATCACCTTGTCGTCCACGGTCGTGCCCGCGGCCACCACCGTCTTGCCGGAGCCGTTGAGTACGTCTTCCCGGACCTGGCGGCCGCTGAGCCGCGCATCGCCAAGAGGAAGTCCGTGGTAGACGCGGCGGTACGGTGTCTCGATGAAGCCGTAGGCGTTGGTCCGCGCATAGGTCGCCAGCGAGCCGATCAGGCCGATGTTCGGGCCCTCCGGGGTCTCGATGGGACAGATGCGCCCGTAGTGCGAGTGGTGCACGTCGCGAACATCGAATCCGGCGCGCTCGCGGGAGAGGCCTCCCGGTCCGAGGGCGGAAAGGCGCCGCTTGTGGGTGAGCTCGGCCAGGGGATTGGTCTGGTCCATGAACTGGGAGAGCTGGCTGCCGCCGAAGAACTCCTTCATGGCCGCGACCACGGGGCGGATGTTGATCAGGGCGTTCGGCTTGGCCGACTCCACATCCTGAATCGTCATGCGCTCCTTGACCACGCGCTCCATGCGTAGCAGCCCGATCCGGAACTGGTTCTGGAGCAGCTCGCCGACCGCGCGCACCCGGCGGTTGCCGAGGTGGTCGATGTCGTCTCGCTTACCGCTTCCGTTGTTAGCCCGGATCATCTCACGGACGATTCCAAGCAGGTCTTCCTTGGTCAGGATCTGGGGACCCGTCTCTTCCGAAACGCCCAGCCGGCGGTTTAGCTTGTAGCGGCCGACCCGGTTGAGGCTGTAGCGCCGATCGTTGAAGAACAGCGAGCTGATGAGGCTGCGGGCGTTCTCCAGGGTGGGCGGGTCGCCAGGACGCAGCTTCTTGTACATCTCCACGAGGCCTTCCTCGTGGGAATGGGTTGGGTCGCGCTCCAGGGTGGCGTCCAGGAACGGGTGCTCGTCGTCGACACTGATGTCCCCCAGCGCCTCGCGCAGCTCCTCGTCAGTGCCGTATCCGACGGCACGCAGGAGGGTTGTGACCGGGATCTTGCGCTTCCTGTCGACCTTGACCGTCATCACGTCCTTGTTGCTGGTCTCGAACTCCAGCCAGGCCCCGCGATTCGGAATCAGCTTCGCGCCCCAGAGCCCGCGGCCGGTGGCACCGTCTTCGTCCGCGGTGAAGTAGACACCGGGGGAGCGGACCAGCTGGCTGACCACGACGCGCTCGGCGCCGTTGATGATGAAGGTGCCCTGGTCGGTCATCAGCGGGAAGTCTCCCATGAAGACTTCCTGCTCCGTAATCTCGCCCAGCGGCTCGCCCTCAGCCGTCACCTTTTTGACCAGGCGGGCCTTGACCGTCAGCGGGGCGGAATAGGTCATGTCACGCAGGCGGCAATCGGCCTCCGTGTACTTCGGCTTCCCAAACGGCTCGTCGGGCACGATGAATTCGAGCGACATCTTGCCCGCGAAGTCCGTAATAGGCGATATTTCCTCAAACAGTTCCCGGATTCCTTCGGTCTGGAACCACCTGAACGAATCCAGTTGCATCTGGATAAGATTCGGGAGGGGAAGTACCTCACTGAACCGGGAAAAAGACAGGCGTCGATCTCCAGCGACTTCTACAGCCATTCAGACTCCTTGGGGGTGGACTGGGGAGAAATTAGGAAAAACAACAGGCAACGGCACTTGCCAGGCGACAAGTGCCAAAATCCGACCGCGAACTTATACTATACCACGAAGGCAAGACTCGGTCAACTATGCGCGTGGCAGGTGGAACCGCGCCCGCCACGGATTTTCTGCACACTCTGGGAGGTAGCCACGCGTACTTATGGTAACTGATTCAGCCGATTTAAGTAAAGGGCTGAACTTTGGTGACCGGGTGCGCGAGCGGGCCTCCACCATCCATGGCTGGCTCTGCGTCGGACTCGACCCGTCGATGGAAAAACTGCCCGCCGGGCTTTCTCCCGGCGCGGCGGGAATGACGCAATTCTGCCGGGAGATTATTCAGGCAACCTCGGGCTCGGCCACCGCTTACAAGATCAATTTCGCCTTTTTCGAGGAGGCCGGGGCGGGCGGCTGGCGCGCTCTTGAAGCGGTTCGGTCGGCTATCCCGGCGGGCATTCCCGTTATTGCCGACGCCAAGCGCGGCGACATCGCCAACACCGGCCGCGCTTATGCCCGGGCCATTTTCGAGGTCCTCGGCTTCGACGCCGTCACCGTCAATCCCTATCTCGGTTGGGACGCGATCATACCCTTCGTCAGCAATGAGACCCGAGCGGTCTTTGTCCTCTGCCGCACCTCCAATCCGGGGGCCAGGGACTTCCAGGACCTGGAAACAGACGGCGTACCTCTTTATATGCGGGTTGCGCGCGAATCGATGGGGCGGCAGACTCCCGGAGAGATCGGTCTTGTGGTGGGCGCCACCTACCCCGGTTCTCTCCGGGACGTGCGGGCCCTCTCCGATGATCTACTCCTGTTGATGCCGGGAATCGGCGCCCAGGGCGCATCCGTGTTGGCGTCGATCCGGGCAGGAGCCAACCGGCACGGGCAGAATGCGCTTGCCTCTGTATCGCGGGAGATTATCTTTGCTTCGGTGGAAGCGGACTTCGCCGAAGCGGCCGGCGAGGCAGCGAAGAGACTGGCGGCGGAGACATGGCGCGGTGACCGAGCCGGTTGAGTTCCGTGTCGGCGACCGCGTTCAGCTTCGGAAGCCCCACCCCTGCGGTGGATACGCATGGACCGTGGTCCGGCTGGGCGCCGACATTGGCCTGACCTGCGACACCTGCGGCCGCCGGATCCTCCTGCCCCGGCGGGAGCTGGAGCGTCGTGTGAAACGATTCCTCCACCGAGGTCCCGAGCCTCCGTGTCCAGTGGAGACACCACCCGCCGAAATGTAGGGGCGATTTACACCCTCTGGATTGAATGTCGGGACGATGTGCCATCGTGGGCCTGAGACGTCGCGGCGATGTGCAATCGCTGGATAGGGGGTGTATGGGCGATTTCCAAACGCGAGCCTGAAATGTAGGGGCGAT
>JAICWV010000123.1 GCA_025966365.1 Chloroflexota bacterium
CGTTGGGACCGAGCAGTTTGTGCCCGGTGGCCGTGTTCAGAATGACGAAGACCAGAAAGAAAGTCAGGATAATCTCGATCGCCAGCGACGTCCCCCTGACACCGTGCGGAACCGTTACCCCTCCGTGTCCGGCCCCACCGAAGAGGAAATGGACGAGGGCTGCCGCCAGGAGGGCGCCCGCCAGCTGCACTGCCCAGTAGGGCAGGACATGCCGCCAGGGAAATGCCCCGCGTGCCGCGAAGCCGAGGGTGACAGCTGGGTTGATATGGGCGCCGGAGAGATCGCCGATGGCATAGATCATGGCCATCACCAACAGTCCGGGAGCGATCAGCGCCGCCGCCTGCGTGAGCGCGTCGTGGCTCGCCGCTGCGATGGCATCTGCTCCGGCTGCGACAAAGGTCAGCCCGAGGGTGCCGATCAGCTCCGCGAAGAGCGCTTGCAACTGCCCCTCGCGTCCCTCCGTCTTCGGTCCTATCTCCGGAGGAGCGTTCTCCACATTCACCTCGCGTGCCGTGAGAGCGTGTCAACTCTGGCATAGTAGGGCAACCTCACCGGTAGGCGCGTATCTGATGCCTCGAGCCGCACTCCTGGCCCTCATCGCCGCCCTTCTGACCATATCCCTCCCCGCGATGGCCTCGAAGGACCGTGCCGGCGCGCTCCGCATACCGCGCAGGTACCTCCTGGTCGAGGCCGGGCAGGAGCTGGTGATGGACAGGCGCGTGACACCGGCCGCTGCCGGCACCAACACCATGCAGGGTCTCTTTCTCCACGGCTGCACGCCATCATGCACCGGTCCCACCTACACCACCATGCGCGCTCTTGGCCTCTACTACCAATACGCCGCCGAGAACTTCGGCAGCGATGCGTCCTTCTTCATCGCCTATCTCGGCAGCTACTATGCGTCTCAAGCCGGCGCCGGCCAGGCGATGCACGCGGTGATCGGCTCCCTTCCAACAACGGCAACCACAGCCCGCTGCCACCCGTCACATGCGGTCACCGCCTGCAAAGACGTGGTGATGACGGCCCCGGCAGGCGCGCCGCTGAGTCGAGGTGGAGTCTCCTACAGCTTCAAATGGCGCCTGATGGTGCTCGACAACGTCCTCTTCGAAGGAGGCTATGCTCTGCCTCAGGACGACTTTCGCAGCGATACGGCCCTGGCGGACGCCCGGCTCCATGTCCTGACGCGCGGGTTCCTGAGCCTCTTCAGCCCGCAGGCTCCGCGGTAAGAACGCCGGTTCCGACTACCAGATCGGTGGCCAGCATCTTGTAGCCCCCCTCGTCGAACAGGACCACCATGGTGTCGCCCTCGTAGCGCTCGACCAGTCCCGGGCCCAGGGTCTGGTGGACCACCCGCGTGTTGATGGGAAACACAGCCTCTTCGGCCGACTGGACGCCGTGGCCGGCCTCGCAGTTATCGCAATTGCCGCAGGGCGCGTCATACGCCTCGCCGAAGTAATTGAGGATGTACTCGCGGCGGCACCCATACTCCTCGGCGTACCCGCGCATCATATCGATGCGCGAGCGCTCGAACTCCCGATACCGCTCCTCGGACTCCACCGCCTCCACCGCCGCTCCTTCGATGTCGACGTGACGCTCCTCGACGAGCTCGCCCGTGGAGAGGGTCTCGATCATCCCTGCCTCCTCCAGCCGGGTGACGGCGGTCGAGACCTTGGCGGCGGAAAGCTCGGTCTCGTCCCGGAGATCGCCGGGAGAGACGGGGCCTTCGGCCTCGTCGACTGCCCGTGCCACTGTCTCCATCTCCTCGATATCCACCTTGCCACCCCCGGCGAAGAAGCGGTGGAGGGCGAGGTCTTCGGGGCGGTAGAAGAGGAGGGCACGGGCCGGCTCCCCGTCCCTTCCGGCACGCCCGATCTCCTGATAGTAGGAGTCGATGGAGTCGCTGATGTCGTAGTGGAAGACGAAGCGGACGTTCGACTTGTCGATTCCCATGCCGAAGGCGATGGTGGCCACGATGACCTCGATGTCGTCGTTCATAAAGTCATCCTGGGTCTCGCGCCGTGCCTTCGCCGGCATGCCCGCATGGTAGTGCGCTGCCCGTATGCCGCGCTCCCGAAGGTCTTCCGCGATCTCCTCGGCGTGCTTCTTGGTGGCGGCGTAGACGATGCCGGGACGCTCCGCCGCCTCCACCCCTTCCAGCAGCGCGTCCCGCTTGGCCCGCTCGTCGTGATAGCGCTCCACGCCCAGCCAGATGTTGGGACGGTCGAAGCCGCGCACCACCACTGCCGGATCGTGCATGCCGAGCTGCCGGACGATGTCATCCCGGGTGGGGGGTGAGGCGGTGGCAGTCAGGGCCAGGACGGTGGGATGGCCGAGCGCCTCGATGACCGCGCCCAGCCGGAGATAGTCGGGACGGAAGTCGTGGCCCCACTCACTGACGGCATGGGCCTCGTCCACGACGAAGAGCGCCGGTTTCGCCTCGCGAAGCTCATCCAGCAGCGTTTCGTCGTTGAATTGTTCGGGGGCCATGAAGAGGAAGTTGACGTCGTGCTCCCGGAACCCCTCGATGGCGTCCTCGCGCTCGCCCTTTCCTTCCGTCGAGTTCACCACGGCCGCGCCGCCGACGTCCATTCCCTCTATTGCCTCCACCTGGTCGCGCTGGAGGGCGATGAGCGGCGAGATGACCACAGTGGGACCGTCAAACAGGGCGGAGGCGATCTGGTAGATGGCAGACTTCCCCCCGCCGGTAGGAATGACGGCCAGGGTGTCGCGCCCGGCCAGGATGGAGGATATCGCCTCTTCCTGGCCGGGCTTCAGCTCCGCGTAGCCGAAGTCATCCCGTGCAACGCGGTGTATGTCCTTCGCGGTCAACTGCTGCGGAACTCGCCGCCGTCGACGTGCATGACCTGACCGGTCACGTAGGAGGAGTCGATGTCCGAGGCCAGGTAGACATATGCCGGGCCCAGTTCATAGGGCTGACCGGCGCGCCCGAGCGGGGTGTCCTTCCCGAAGGATGTCACCTTCTGCTCCGGCATGGTGGCCGGGATCAGCGGGGTCCAGATCGGTCCAGGAGCGACGGCATTGACGCGGATCTTCTTCTGCGCCAGGTTGACGGCCAGCGACCGGGTGAAGGCGACGATGGCGCCCTTGGTCGAGGCGTAGTCGATCAGCTCCGGACTGCCCTGGTAGGCGGTGATGGAGGTGGTATTGACAATAGAACCGTGCTCGGGAATGTGCTTCAGCGCCGCTTTGGCCATGAAGAAGTAGCCGAAGATGTTGGTCGCGAACGTCTTCTCGAGCTGCTGCTCCGAAATGTCCTCGATGGTCTTCTGCACGAACTGCTGGGCAGCGTTGTTCACCAGGATATCGAGCTTGCCGAACTGCTGCACGGTCTGTTGAACTGCCTGCTCGCAGAAGGATTCCTGGGTGACATCACCCTTGATGAGGATCGCCTTGCGGCCATACTGCTGGATCTTCTGCTGGGTGGTCTGGGCGTCCTGGTCCTCGTCGAGGTAGACGATGGCGACATCGGTGCCCTCCTTGGCGAAGCAGATCGCGGCCGCCCGGCCGATGCCACTGTCGCCGCCGGTAATGATCGCCACTTTATCTTGCAGCTTGCCGCTGCCTTTGTAGTTGGGATCGTCCTCGACGGGCCTGGGCGTCATCTCGCTCTCAATGCCCGGCTGTCCCTGCTGCTGGGCAGGCATCTGCCTGGGCAGGTTCTCCAGCATGGTCTTTTCGCTCATCACATCCTCCGCCGGAAACAAACGAATGCGAGAGGACCCCGGGGCATCGCCCGCGATCTGGTCCTCTCCGCTGGCTTCTACCGGATGCACATTTCATGCCAGTAGATGCGGCACGATACTTGCGTAACGTCGGCGGCGAAGCCGAAGGGTGGCCGGCGAGCGGGGGAAGGAAAGGAGGGGGATCGAGCCGATGCGGACGCTTTCGGAAACGGATCTGCTCACGGCTTTATTGGCGCTGGCGGTGATCCTGGTCCTGGCTCGGGCGATGGCGGAGATTGCCCGCCGGGTTGGACAGCCGGAAGTGCTGGGGGAGCTCTTTGCCGGCTTCCTCCTGGGCCCGTCCGTCTTCGGCGCGCTGGCGCCCTCCGTCTATCACACCCTCCTGCTGAATCCGACGGTGGGGCTGATCCTCTCCGGCTTTTCGTGGATCGGCGCCATTCTGCTGCTGCTGATGGCGGGGCTCGAGGTCGACCTTGACCTTCTCAAGGGGCTCGCGCGCCCCGGCGCCCTGACGGCCGCCTTTGCCGTCGTCCCCTCGCTGCTGGCAGGCACCGTGTTCGCGGCGCTGGTCCTGCATCGGGTACCGCCGAGCGGGGTCTATCTGGGCATCGTCCTTTCGGTGACCGGCGTCAGTGTGGCCGCCAAGATCCTGATCGAGCGGGGCTCGATGCGCCGCGAATACGCCCAGATTATCGTGGCGGCGGGCGTGGCCAGCGAGGTCGTCGTCTGGCTCCTGGTCGCCGTCGCCTCCTCCCTGCACAGCTCCTCGCCGGTCATAGCGGGACTCTTGCACACGGCCTACGCGCTTGCAGTCTTCCTGGTGGCTCTGACGGTCGGCCGCCGATTTGTCTTCTGGACCATGCGGCGCGTCCAGGACGCGACCGGCATTATCCGCGGCCAGGTGACGCTGGTCCTGGCTCTTGTCTTCGTGGCCGCCGCCGCCACTCAGGCCCTGGGACTGCACGCCCTTCTGGGCGCTTTCGTGGTGGGCGTCATTCTGGGCCGTTCCCCCCGGACCAACGAGAAGCTCATGGACGGACTGCAGATGCTCACGGTGGCGGTCTTCGGGCCGATCTTCTTCGCCCTGGCCGGCATGCGCGTGGACATTCTCCAGCTGGGATCGGTGAGCGCCATCGAAACTGTCCTCCTCCTGCTCGTCGTCGCGACCGTGGTGAAGATGGGGTTCGGCGCCCTCGGCGCCCTTCTGGGCGGGACCCGCCCCTGGGCAGCCGCCATTGTCGGCGCCGGGGTGAATCTGAAGGGCGGAACGGATGTGGTGGTGGCGGTCGTGGGCACGACGCTGGGGCTCCTCACCGCCACCGCTTACACCATGTATGCCGTGGTGGCAATCATTACCGTGCTCTTCTCCCCGGCGCTGATCGGCTTCCTGGAGCGTCGGGCGCCGCCGACGGAGAAGGAGCACAAGCGGCTCGAGGCGGAAGAGGCCAGCAGCAGGTCCTATGTGCCCAGGGTCGAGCGGGTGCTGGTTCCGATCAGTAAGCAGCTGCGCGGGTCGCTGGCGGCAAGTGTGGTGGAGAGCATCGCGGTTGCCAAGCACCGTCAGGGACAGATTTTCGACATCACCGAAGTCGAAGTCAAGTCGGGCTCGCAGAACCGCTCGGTGAAGGCGCAGGAAGCGCGGGACCGGATCGGAGAAGCAGGGACCCTCAAGACGGTGGAGGTGACGGAAGAGAGCGTGGGTGCGGCCGACATCGTCGCGCGCATCCTGGACGTCTCAAAGGATTACGACCTCATCGCCATCGGAGCCAAACCGCCCGACACCAAAGGCGCGCTCTCTCTGGGCCGGATGCAGGACCGGATCATCGACGAGGCGGATGCCGATGTGCTGGTGGCGGTCGACGATCGGTCGGAACACTTCAATTGCGGTGCTCTGTCGCGCATCCTGGTGCCTACCAACGGGCTCGAATACTCCATGGCGGCTGGAGATATCGCGGCATCCCTTGCCGAATCGTGTGGCGCGCAGGTCATCCTGATGCACATCGTGCATCCGGTGGTCGAAGCCAGGACCGACCGGGGATCGGGGAAGAGAGAGGCGGTGGACCGTGCCGGTGGCGTGCTGGACGAGCTGGAGTTCCGGATCAGGCGGTTGAATGTGGAGGTTGATACCCATACGGTGACGGCTGACAATGCGGGCCAGGCAATCGTGGATGAGCTTCGCGCCGGTGCCTACGACCTGGTGGTGATGGGGGGCATCGACCGCGGTCGCGATGGGCGCGTCTACCTGGGCAACAGCATCCACACCGCTCTGGTGGGCGGCAAGACGCCCGCGCTTCTCCTGTTGACGCACGAGAAGTCGGCCTCGCCGTAAAGCGACTATGCTGATAACGGTGCATGATGACGGGTGGTGCAACGCGGGAGGAGGGGACAGTACCGGCTGCGATCTCGCTCGACCACGCCGCCGTTCTTGATGCGCTTGCCGACCCTGTGGTTGCATCTGACGCCGGCAACCGGTTGGTCTACGCCAACGCTGCTGCCTCCGCGCTCCTGGGCTGGCCGCCCGGCGAGCTGATCGGGCGGCCGCTCTCCGACATCATTCCACCGACCTACCGCGCCCGTCACGAGGAAGCGTTCGAGCGCTTTATCCGCACCGGCATTTCCCGCATCATCGGCCACCCTATCCGGGTTCCTGCGCTGACCCGCGGCGGAGACACCGTGGATATCGAGCTCACGCTGGCGGCAATGCGTGGGGAGGACGTGCTGATCGTCGCATCGCTCCGCGATCTGGGCCAGCGGGCAGGAGCGGTCACCATTGCCGCTCCGGCGGAGGCGGTGCGGCGGGTCGAGGAGCTGGAGGAGACGATCCGGGCGCGCGATGAGTTTCTCTCCTCCGTCTCGCACGACCTGAGGAACCCGCTTGCCGCCATCAAAGCGCGGGCGCAAATGCTGCGCCGCCGCGTGGAGAAGATGGAGGACCCGGCAATGGAGCGCGTCGCCGAGGGACTGGACGCGATCAATGTCTCCGTCACCCGGATGACCCTCCTCATCAACGACCTGTCCGACCTGGTCAACATGCGTGACGGGCGGCTGCTGATGCTCAACCGCGAGGATGTGGATCTGGTGACGCTGGCACAGGAAGTCGCAGCGGAACAGCGCACGGCCCTGGGGCGGCCCATTGCTGTCGAGCCCCACGTTCTATCGCTGCCCGCCCGCGTGGACGCCACCAGGATCGAGCGGGTGCTCGGCAATCTGCTCTCCAATGCCGCCAAGTACAGTCCCGACGAGAGCGCGATCCGGCTGGTGTTGGATCGCGACAGCACGGGAAGCTCCGATTTCGCGGTCCTGGCCGTCTCAGACCAGGGCATCGGTATTCCCGCCGCAGACCTCCCGCGGGTCTTCGACCGCTTCTATCGCGCAGCCAACGCGAAAGAGATTGGAGGCACGGGAATCGGATTGGCGACGGCACTACAAATCGTGCAGCAGCATGGTGGCACGATCACCGTGACCAGCGACGTGGGTCGGAGCTCGACGTTCACGGTGCGGATTCCGATTTAGACCTCGAAGTCCCCTTCCGGCTTGGGGGGAATGCCCTCGCCGACGGTGCCGATGTCCTGGCTCGACTGGCCGCCGGTGGTGTCGCCGTGGGTGCCGTAGTCTCCGGCATACCCGCCTTTGGTGATATCGCCCTCGGTGTTGACGCTGGTGCCGGTGCCGCCGGCGGTGAGGCCGGAGCCGAGATCGGTTGAGCCCATATCGTTGGGAATATCGGACCCCGGCTCGGAGGCACTGCTGCCGTCCTGGACCGACGCACTGGTCTCGGGATCAGGGATGGCGTTGTAGGCGTCTGGCTGCCGCTGGACGCTGCTGTTCTCCTCGACCACGATGATCCCCTACCCGCGCCCGCCGGCCTGGTCGACCCGCTCCGGGTTCTCCACCCCGATCAGGACGTTCCAGATCCAGTACGGAACTGATGACTTGGGCACGTACCAGTTGTTCTCGGTGGCCGACATGTTGCCGGTGGCGGTGAATTCCTGAGGATGGCTCTGCCGCATGTCGATGTACGTCGCGCCCTGCTCCAGGCGGCTGCCGGCCGGCATGACCGGAATCTTCTTGAGGTCCTCGTCGTTTATGGCGCTCAGGCGGTCGTGCAGATCCTTCACGTCGTAGGCGGTGTGGGCCGTCTTCTCCGGGTGTGGTCCCTGGTCGCCGTAGTTCTCGCCCTTCAGGAAGTCGGGGTTGAGATCCTGCCAGAAGGGGTGCTCGCCCTCGGGCTTCTGCAAGGGGTCCTGCGTGTTGTCCACGCTGGGCGTGTCAGTCATGATGCGTGTCCTCTCCGTTCGCGTCGTCTGTGGCAGGTGGTGCAGGATGCATGCCGCCGCGGACAGAGACAGGAGCCCGGGCAACCGCCCGGGCTCCTGTCGATACGGTACTGCGCGTGTCTATGACGCTTCGATGGCGCTCAGCTTGTTGGGGGCGATAGTCCCGGGGAGGTGGAGGAGGTTCTCAACGCCCTGGACGTTGCGGATGCCCTGCACCTGGCTCACGAGTTGATCGATATCGGCCTGTGTCGGCAGCTCACCGTGGATGACGACGATGCCGTTCTCGACGTTGAAGTTGATCGGGGCCTGGCCGAACTTGGGATCGCGCAGTACTTCGCTCTCCACGCGATCCTTGAGGGTCTTGTCGTCGGGATTGTTGTTGTCATGGCCGTGGGGCATCATGCCCTTGATCGGGCCCATCCCGCCGGCGACCGAGTCTGTCACCGGGCCGAGCTGATTCATGAGCATAGCGCGGCGCTTCGTGCCGTCTTTCGGATCGAGAAAATACTCGAGCCCGATGCCGGCGACGAGAGCGAGAAAGAACTTTTTCATGCCTGGGTCCTCCTTGGTAATCTCCCTCAGTGATTCGGCAGGAAGTGTGCCGGTCCGTCTGACTGCATCGTGCAGGAACCATGCCTGCACCGAGGACGGCCGGAGCTCGTCTCTCTTCGCCTGGCACGACACGTGCACAACTATCTATGGAGGCGACATCCGGTCGCTGATACACAAGCAGAAGGAGACCGCAATGACCACTGTCACGAAATCGATCGACGTGAATGTTCCCGTGCGGACGGCGTACGACCAGTGGACGCAGTTCGAGTCGTTCCCCCAGTTCATGGAGGGCGTGAAGAGCGTCACCCAGACGGACAATACCCATCTTCATTGGGTGGCGGATGTGAACGGCAAGACGGAAGAGTGGGATGCTGTGATCACGGAGCAGGTCCCGGACGAGCGCGTGGCCTGGAAGAGCACCTCCGGCCAGCCCAACTCCGGCGTGGTTACGTTCCACCGCCTGGGCCAGGATGAGACCCGCGTGACGGTCCAGCTGGACTGGCAGCCGCAGGGTATCACGGAGAAGGCCGGCAGCGCCCTCGGATTTGACGACCGGCAGGTGGAGCAGGATCTCGAGAACTTCAAGAACTTCATCGAGAGCCGCGGCGCGCCCACCGGCGCCTGGCGCGGCAGCGTCGACCAGACGCACACCCACTAGGTCTCAGCAATGTCCCCGCGCCCGTAGGGGTGCGGGGACATTTGTTGTATTACGGCTTACGCGCGGAGAAAATGGTGCGCCGAAACCCGTAGAACACGGGGCTCTCCGGCATGGCGGTGCGCAACTGCGCGCGGTATCGCTCCATGAACGGCGCGCGGAGTTCTTCCGGCAGGCGTTCCATGTAGGGTACCAGGGCGGTGCCGGAGGTCCAGTCCGCCACGGCATCTGCATCGGCCATAACGTGCGGATAGACCTTTTCGAAGACCGTGATATCCTCGGCGCCTACGGTGTAGAGAAGCTCGGCGTATTCCTCGATGGAAAGCACGGGCGATGGGCGCGTCCAGCCGTCCAGCGCGGTGCGAAAGGGCTCCTCGCCGGCCGTGGTCCTGATGAGACGATGCGAGATGTGGTCGTGGTTGGAGGGAAGCTGGACGGCGATCTGGCCACCCGGCGCCACTATCTCAAAGAGGTGCGGCACCAGCCGGGGATGGTCCAGTACCCACTGGATGGCGGCGTGGCTGAAGACGAGGTCCCAGGTGCCGCCCAGGGCGCCGAGATCTCCCTCCTGGAAGCGCAGGCCGGGCCGCTCCAGCTCGTGCGCCCGGGCCAGCATCTCGGGCGAGGTATCGATGCCGAGGACATCACTGCCGGGAAGCGCGCCGGCCAGCCGGGCTGTCAGCTCCCCGGTGCCCGCCCCCAGATCCACCACACGCATGCCCTCTCGAAGATGTATGAGCGCGAGCAGGTCTTCAAAGGGCTGGGCGCGCTGCGCCGAGAACTGATGGTAACGGTCGGGGTTCCAGGGCACGCACCTAGCATAGCCGGGAGTTGAGGGCGCTATAGGAGCGGCGTGCAACTAACACGGGGCGACGTTCTTCCCACCTGCGGGCGGGATCCCCAGCGGGTCCCGGAAGTTTCGCTTTCACCCGCGGTGGGCCCGGCCCCGACCGATGATCAGCTCGGCTGGCAGTACCTGCTGGTAGGCGACCCCAGAAGTCGGCCTGCGGGCCGGCGGGCGATTTGCAAATTGCCCCTACACGTTGTGTCAGCACTGCAGACACCCGGAGCGTCTGGTTAGACGTCGAGGGATAGACGGACCGTGACGGCGGCTCCGAGCGTGAGCCGTTCGGCGCGGCGCACGTCGGCCTTCAGCGGCACGATGTACCGTCCGTCTTTGGGCCAGAGCGACGTCTTCCACGCGGTTCTCCCGATCCGGGCCGTGACCGGGATCATGCCCCAACCGTAGCTCACCACCGGCGAGGCCGCCTCAAGCTCGGCGCAGTCCTCGTCCGGCACGGTGACGAAGTACCAGGGCGCCGGACCTTTCCAGAACCAGATCTCGCCGCTGAATTCAAAGTCCACGGGCGCAGTGTAACAATCGCGCCACGCGCTCGAACACGAGGGCTGCCCACGCCCTCAAGGGTTTCCCGGATACCTGGCACCCCTACTCGGTGGCTACCCCCTGGTCCCCCGGGTCAACCCTGGCGTCCCGCGTCCACGTCCTTGATGAACCGGATGAGCCCCTGGAAGTAGACTTCCTGGTCGTCGTACATGGCCAGGTGGCTCCCCTCCGGGCAGTAGAGGTAGCGGCCGTTGGGTAGACTCGCCGCCATCTGTTCCATGTGCTTCGGGTCCATGGTGTCGTAGCGGGCTCCAATCACC
>JAICWV010000157.1 GCA_025966365.1 Chloroflexota bacterium
ATGCATACACCGAAGCCGCTCTGTGGAGCGGCGGGCAAATGCACATCGCCCCTACATTTCAGCCGATTGCACATCCCCCCTACATCTCCAACCCAGTTGGCACATCCGCCGGACCACGGCGAGTGGAATCGGGGGACCGGCCCCGACCACACCTATGACGCAACGGCATGGCTCTGGAGATGCATGCACCAAAGCCGCTCTGTGGAGCGGCGGGCGATTGCACATCGCCCCTACATTTCAGCGGATTGCACATCGCCCGTACATCTCAGCCATTGGCAATGGGCACCCCATCTCAGCCGAGTGCACATCGCCCCTACATCTCCAATCTGTACATCGGCCCGAGCACGGCGATTGCACATCGCCCCGACACCTCCAGCCTCCCCGCTGCAACATCTTGGGCTGCACCCCTAATGCATTTGCCTATTGAGGTTTAGCGGTCGGCAGTGTATGCTTCAACCGCTTTGTCTATGCGCAGCGAGCGAGAGAGAGTACGACAAGGGGAAGGACGCTCGGAGACGATGTCTGCCTCCGCGACAACTCATGTGCCGGACTGGAGGCGTACGCCTCCGGCTGAAAAGGTTCAGCGCATTCTGGTCACGGCCTACGGCCATACGGCAGATTCCCTGCCTGCCGGCCCGTGTCTGGCGGAGTTACGACGCTCCTACCCAGGTGCCGAGATTCATTTGTTCGTGGTCGAGCAGGTGTCTGATCTGTGGACCGCGTGCCCGTATGTCGATCGCGTGCGAACCATCCATGACTTCAAGTGGAAAGGCACCCGCTTGCAACGCGTCGAGCAGCTTGTGCGCCTGGCCGGCCTCACCGCTCGCATCCGGGGCCGCTACGACATGGTCGTGGTCCTCCACGCCCGGTCGTGGTTCTTCTCGTGCCTCGCCTATCTCTCCGGAGCACAGTACCGAGCCGGGTATCATGACCGCCATCCACCCCGCTGGCTCACGCACGCCGCCGAGTCGTACGAAGGCATCATCTCCTTCCGGGATGAGAATCGCAAAGTCATGGCGGCGCTTGGCATCGATGTGCAAGACCACCATCTGCAACTCTGGCCCACACCCTCCGCTCGGGCCGAAGCGGATGCTCTGACAAAGACCATCCCGCAAGGCGTTCCTCTTATTGGGCTGCACCCCGGCTCACATTGGGCCTGCCAGCGCTGGCACAATGACCGCTGGGCCAGCGTCGCGGATGCGCTCATGGAGCACTACGGAGTTCAGGTGGTGATCACCGGCAGCGCCGATGAGCAACCACTGGCCGAAGAGATCGCTGCCCGCATGCGCAGGCAGCCGATCATCGCGACCGGTGCCACGTCACTTCTTGGATATGCCGAGCTGGTTCGTCGCTGCAGTGTGCTTCTCTGCGTGAACAGTGCTGCCTCGCAAGTAGGGCTCGCGATGAGAACCCCAGTTGTCAATCTGGTTGGGCTGGAGCCACTTACCTGGACGGGACCCGAGTCCGGCGAGGCCATGACGGTTGTACGAGAATGTTCGGAGTCGTCGGTATCCTGGTGCCCACTCGGCATCTGGGGTCGACTGAGCGAGTGTCAGATCGCCGAGCATGTCGGACTTGCCGGGCTCAACTCCATCCATCCGGACCATGTTCTGTCGGCGGCCGCGCCCTGGATTACCGCTGCCGAGCCCTCGAGCAGAGACCACCGAACCGATCTCGCTCCGGCAGACGGAGGTCTCACCACTCAATTCGACACAGTAAGGGATGCCTCGTGACCGATAAGATGAACCCTGAAGCGCCTCCGGCTCAGCGTCAGCCGGCAACCGCCATCATTCCTCACCGGCATAACAAGCGAATCTTCGACGACGCCTCCTCGTACTACCAGCAGCAGCGCTGGTTCAAGACACGTCTCACACGCTACGAGTACGCCCTGACCCGAACCGTATTGCTGCAGGAGCTGACGTCGGACCCCGGCGAGCATGTGCTGGAAATCGGATGCGGACCGGGAACCTGGACCCGTGAAGTGGCTCCGCTCGTGGAGCGCCTCACTGCCGTTGATATTTCGGATGAGATGATCCGGCAGGCCCGCGGCTATGCTGGAGCCGGCAACGTGACCTTTGTCCACTCGGACGCCGCCCAGTTCCCTCTGGAGCAGACGTACGATGCGGTGTTCAGCGTACGAGTCGTCGAGTACTTCGAGGACTGGAAGTCTGTCATCTCCCGGTATCTCGATGCGGTAGCGCCAGGCGGCCGCGCCGTGATAATCACCAAAACGCCGATTTCCGTCTATCGTGGAACCGGTCGATACCTGACCGTGGGCCGCCTGGCCAGGCGTTTTCTTCGTCGGGTGCTTGCCAGGGAGCAACCGGACGAGCATCCCTTCTGGCAGGTGTATCTGCCTCCCACTGAGCTGGCGCAGCTCTTCTCGGAGCATGGACTGCAACAGGTAAAGGTGCGTCCGGTCATCTATGGCCTGCCCATCTTCATGCGCGGCACCAAGCAATACCCCATCGTGCCCGGCCCCCTCGAGCCGTTCTTTCTCATCCTCTTTGCGCTCGCCTGGCGCCTTGCGAATGCCTTGCCTGCCCCGCTTCGGCTGGCCAGTCTTCTCTTCTCCGAGTCGTACGCCGTGTCCGGAGTGCGTCCGCCCACCTGATGGAGTATCGGGGCGAGCGCCTCTTGAACGACAGCATCCCTCGGCTACGCGGAGCCTCTCCCGGCAAGGCACGCCGGGCGGCTCATCTGCCCCAGGGCGAATCTACCCGCATGCGCTACGCCGCGGCCGGTTGCTCGGAGCGGCGCCGGAGCGTATCCCAGAGGTAGACGACATCCTGGAACGGCAGCGCTCGCAGGACGATGGCAACCGCGAGATAGAGACCGGCCGCAAGCACCTCGGCGAGGAGCATCACCGGCAGCGGCTGCGTGCCGATGAACCAGAGAAGTGTTGCCTGCGCCGCCCCTCCGATGAGTGCTCCAACCACAGCCCGGCCCACCACCGCGTGGACAAAAATGCGCCGCAAAATGTAGGCGCCGTAGACGGTCATCAACGCCTCGGTCGCCAACAGGGCCAGCGCGGCACCGATGGCGCCGCTGTGCCAGTGCGTTACCGCTAGGGGAATCAGGGCGAGATTCAGCAGAGGGTTGATGACGCAGCTGATGCCCATGATCAGCGTCCACCGTCGTTCCTGGTTGTGAGCGGCAAGCACCTGGTAACACTGCATATCGAGGAATGTAAACGGGATGCAGAGACTCAGAATCACCAGGACCGGGACGGCAGGACCAAAGGACCCACCGAAGATGATGCGGATGCCGGGTCCTGCGAAGGTTGCCACGCCGACGACGAGCGGCACGGAGGCTGTGATCAGCAACGCTACCGTCTTGCGGGATGCCTGTTCAAAGTCTCGCCCTGGTTGTATCCCCAGTCGGGATAGCAGCGGCAATGTGACCTGACCGAGGACCTGAGGTAGGACCATCGGAATGCCTGCCAGACGATTGGCCGCCCCGTAGAACGCGACCGGCCGGTTGCCGGCGAGCAAACCAAGAATGACCGAATCAATGCTGGCGTAGAACGTCTGAAAGAGATTGCCTGCGCAGAAGGCGAAGGACCCGGTGACCACCTCCCGGATGTCGTGCCTTGTTACGTGCCTGGTCAGCCGCACGAATCTCCGTGCCCAGTAGACGTTGAGCGCCAGCACGAGTGACGCCAGCAGTGCGTTGTTCACCGCAAACGCAATGACACCCGTGTTCATGAGAATGACCAGGATCGTCAAGGCGAGCTGCGCGCAGTTGAACAGGACGTTTCCAAGGGCCGTAAAGGACATCTTCTCGTGTCCCTGAAAGGTTGCCACCAGCACCCCACTGAACTGCGTCATGATGGTGCCGATCCCCAGGATGTATGCTGCTTCGCTCGTCACCGGGTTCAGGTTGACCAGATGGGCGTAGAGATATACCGCGACGGGAATGAAGAGTGAGAGGCTGCCGCGTACCAGCAGAGCCGACGTGATGATGACGTTCCCGCGCTCGGGCGTGCGGGCGATGGCGCGCACGATGTAGATATCCATGCCCAGCCCGACCAGCAGCCCGAGAACGGTGGTGATGGAGCTGGCCAGCACAAATTCTCCCAGTCGCACGGGCCCGAGATAGCGGCTGACCAGGACAAGATGGCCGATACTCACCGTCCAGGTCACGGCCTGGCCAGCAGCCACGATCAAGAGATTCTGGACAATGCGCCTTTTGCCCATTAGCCGTGCAAACCGTCCAACGCGCGCATCGCCTTCTGCACGAACTCACGCCTTTCCGGTGCAGCCGGCCCAGAAACAGCCTTGAGAGCCGGCGGCGAATGGAGCTTCGTGGCCAGCATGCGCGTGTCCCCCCGGGATAGTTTGCAAGCATTCTCGACCATGGCCGGCGACGGCGCAAGATGCACTTGCAAGCATCCCGCGGTTGCCACCCGCCGAGCAGACATCGAGTGGCTGCAGGATGCTACGCTCAGCCAATGTTGATCTCCGTCTGCATCCCGGCGATGCGCCCGACCACCGTGGTGGACGCTGTTGCGTCCATACTCCGCCAGACGTGGACCGACTGGGAGTTGATTGTGGTGGGGCAGGGACAGGATGCGGATCTCCAGCCCCGGGTCGAGCAGGTGGCGGGTATGGACGGCCGCGTGCGCTACATGCATCTGCCCAGGCGTGGCCTGTCACGAGCTCGCAATGCGGCCATCGCGCTCTCGCGCGGTGAGGTTATTGCGATGACCGATGACGATTGCGAGGCGAGCTCCGACTGGCTCGCCGTCCTGGCCAACTGCTTCGCGGAGGCCCCCGAGGTGGGGCTCGTCGGCGGCGCACTGCTCGCGCCTGAAATGGCCGGACGAGCGCGTGCAACCTGTCCGGCACTCAGCCCCGCCGACGCCGTCTACGATCCACGCGCCATGGGGCGGCGGGCGCCGCCCGGCTGGGACTGGATTGGAGGCAACTTTGCAGTGCGCCGCGACGTCCTGGAGCGAGCAGGCGCATTTGATGAGTACCTCGGAGCCGGTGCGCTCTTCCCCAGCGGGGAGGACACGGACTACAAACTCCGGCTCGAGGCGCTGGGGGTCATCATGCGCTCCACACCCAGGGCCGTCGTCCACCACACATACGGCGCCCGCTACGGCGTGGGGGCGGGGCTCAGGCACTCCCGGAACTATGCGCGAGGCAACGGGGCTCTGGCGGCGAAACTCACGTTGCAAGGCGATGTGCGGGGAGAGGAGTGGCTACGGATGGCCACACGGGAGTCGAGTCTGGACTGGCTGCGAGACAAGACGCCGCACCGGCTGCCGGTGTCGCTCCTGCGACTCCGGCATTTCCGGCACGCCTACCATGAGTGTCTCGCGCGCTTCCGGGTGGACCCAGCCCAGATGACACTCCAGCCGCTGGACGCCGCGCTGTCCGAGGACCGGCAGGGGGATCTTTCTGTCTGGGCTTGAGCGTGTGGCCGGCACGCACTGAGGCAAATGCCACTGGCATTGGTCCTGTGAATGTACTACGCTTTGCGACTAGTACGGCACATTGACGATCTAGCGAGGAAGTATTTCCACTGATGCACATGTCCCGCTTCCGTGTCCTCACTCTCGGCGTCGCGTTGATCTCCCTCACGGTTGTCACAGCGAGCCCTGCATTGCCGCCGGTGAAGAGTGCGGCCGCGTCCGACTATCGAGCGGCGGTGGCGACGGCGAAAGCGACCAGCACTCCAGTCCCGACGGCTACGCCGGTTCCCCAGGTCCTGGTGGTTACCACCACGGCGGACATCGCTCCTTGCCCCAAGGGCTCCGGGAACCCGGGCTTCTCACTCCGATGCGCCATGGGACTGGCAAACAGCGTCGGATCGGGCCGGCAGATCGCGTTCAATATCCCGGCAAGTGATCCCGGGTGTCATCCAACCGCGATCGGTACCACCTCGGTACCGGTCTGTACCATCTCGCTCACCCGGACCCTGAACCTCACTGCAAACTCAACCACCATCGACGGCTACACCCAGCCGGGATCCTCCCCCAGCACAAGCTCGTTGACGGGAGCAGATGACAACGCCGTCCTGACCATCCAGCTTGACGGTACCTCGATGTTCGCGGGAGGCATCGCTCTGTCGAGCACGACCGGCGATACGATTCGTGGAATCTCCATGACCAACTTTCACAACGGCCCCGCCATCTCCACGACCCAGACGAACAACACGGTCATTGAAGGCAGCTTCATCGGCGTCGCCCCTGGTGGAGCGGTGCAGGGAAATGCCGAAGGCATCAGACTCACCCAGGTACACGAGACGACGATTGGCGGCTCGACGCCCGCGGCACGGAACCGCGTGAGCGGGAGTGCCGGATTCGGCATCGCCGCGAGCCAGTATGGCCTCGGCGTCATGATCCAGGGGAATCTCATATCCGAGAATGGGACGTCGGGAATCGGGATCGGGACCGATGCGCAAGGGATCGCCATTCCTGTGCAGATCCGGGAGAACATTATCACCAAGAATGCCGGGCTTGGCATCGACATTTCACCCGGCGCCGTTTCCAACTGCCAGGTCTTCGCCCACTACGCTTCCCACTCAACTCCATGCCCGGTTATTCACAAAGTCACGGCCAGGGCTGTCTCCGGAACGGCATGCAAGGGCTGCGTAGTCGAGTTGTATCGCGCATCCGCGGCGCGCAATGACGGTGGCTTCGGCGAGACGAGCGCTTTCCTGGGGCGGGTCGTTGCGACCAAGGGGACCTGGAGGCTGTCACTTACGGGGAAGCATGTCAATCCGGCTCATCAGCAGGTCACGGCCACAGCGACGTCGGCCGGCGATTCACCCGCGACCTCCGAATTCGCGCTCAACATGCCGGTACGGCTTCAGCTGAAGAGCCGGAAGAGCCATTACCTGGTGACAAAGGGCCGTCTCGTCGGCGTCAGCGTTACGTGGCGAATGGCGGGTCAGGTGGGCATCACCGGTTTCGATGTCTATGCCGGGGCAAAGCGCTTGAATAGCCGGCTCATTCCCGTGGCAACGCCGGGCACATACGCGCTGAAAGCGCCGCTGACGAAGAAGGCGGCGATAACGCTGGCGGTAACGCTGGAGAACGGCGTGCGAATGAAGGTCGCCGTACCGGCGGCATAACTCGCCGCAGCCCGGCCCCGTGCCGGTTACCCCGCGACGGCGACCGCTCCCTGCTCGCCGGACACAACCGCGGTCTCCTGGGTAGCAGGCTGCTTCTTCTTTGCCGTCAGAGTGCGGCGCTCCACCGTGTAGAACAGCGCCCAGGCCGTGAGGAGGATCAGAGGTGTCAGGGCGAACACGGCCAGGAACGTGATCTCCGGGCTTGTGTGCGCATGGATATGTATGACATACGCCATGGCCTGAACCATCGGTTGGTGGACGAGATAGAGGCTGTAGGACATCGTGCCCAACACGACCAGCGGCTTCCAGCTTGCGATCCGGCTGACGATGTTGCCGGACTTCAGGACCAGGCAAAGCAGGCAGAAGAAAACGAGTCCGTACATAATGTGACGTCCGGCGCCAAGGACGAGCCCGTTCATGCCATGCCAGAGGACTGCCACGGCGAAGGCCGGGATAAGCAGCGGGACGATCAGCGTGGCACGAGACATCAGCTGGTTGATGCGTCCGGTGACATACAGCTCCGCTGCAACCATGCCGAACGCGAACTCCGCCCACCGTCCGAACAGCTGGTTGGGCAGGACGATTCTGGCCAGTAATCCGTTGCCGGCAATCAGGCCGTGCCTGATCATGAGGCCCATGATGAGACCGTAGAGGACGTTGCAGGTCACTGCAACGGCAACCGTCCGTGTGATTCCAAATCTCCGAATGCCCCAGATCAAGAACGGCATGCTCAAGTAGAGCTGCCATTCAAGACCCAA
>JAICWV010000196.1 GCA_025966365.1 Chloroflexota bacterium
GCGGTCGTCCACGTGCACGCGGTCGGCGGGCACGTCCTCGTCGAAGCCCAGGTGATGGAGTGTGGCGGACGACAATTCCTGGACCTTGGCCTCCTGGAGCGGGGATGGCCGGCTCACGCTGATGCCCTGAACCGGCAATGGAAACCCGGCGGCGGTCAGCCCGGCCATCGTCCCCGAGTGCGTTCCCGTGGAGCCGGTAGCCAGATAGAGGGCAGTCGGCATCACGTCAAGAGCGTCCAGCTGGGGAATGAGCTCGGCGATCATGGCCGCATAGCCGGTTGCGCCCTGCGGCACGCTTCCGCCGCGTGGGATGACATAGGGAGTGTGCCCCTGGGCGCGAAGCTCATCTGCCAGCGTCTGCATGGCGGGTACGGCGTCGGCCGGGTCTTCGCTTTCCACCCACTGCACGGACGCGTCCAGCAAATGATCGAGCAGCAGGTTTCCCTGAACGTCGTTATGCGGCCCGCGATTGAGGACGAGCCTGCAGGCGAGACCCGCCTTGCGGCAGGCGGCAGCGGTGAGGCGGGCGTGGTTCGATTGCGATCCGCCGGTGGTGACAACGACGTCGGCGCCGGATGCCAACACGTCGCCGATGAGAAACTCCAGCTTGCGGACCTTGTTGCCGCCAAGTGCCAGCCCGGTTTGATCGTCCCGCTTGATCAACACGCGTAAACCCAGCCGCTCCGACAGCCGGGGTGCCTCATCCAGGGGGGTGGGTAGCTGCCCCAGGGGATAGCGCGGCTTGCCCACCAGGGCGCAAGTGAGTCTGTCCAGCCCGGTGGCTTCAATCATCCGATGCCTCTCAGTGCGTTGTCGAGATCTTCCAGCAGATCGGCTTCGTCTTCCAATCCAATTGAGAGTCGCACGAAGCCAGGTACGATTCCCAGCTCCGGCGACATCGCCGGATCCTCGGGGCTCATGGGGAGCGCGAGGCTCTCGAAGCCGCCCCAGCTCACGCCGATCCCGAACAGGCGGAGTGCATTGGCGAAGGAGATAGCGGCCGGCATCCCCCCGCGAACGACGACGCCCATGAGGCCGCTGAACCCGCGCATCTGCCGGGAAGCGAGAGCGTGCTGCGGGTGGGACGGCAGGCCCGCGTAGTGCACGCGCTCGATCTCCGATCGCTCTGCCAACCGGCAGGCGACGGCGAGTCCAGCGTGATTGTGCGCCTGCATCCGCAGCCCCAGCGTCCGAATCCCGCGCAGGATCAACCAGGCCTCGAAGGGACCGATGATGCCTCCCAGGTCTCGAATCTCGTTGGCAGAGATCGCCCGCATGCGCTTCTCGCTGCCGGCCACAGCACCCGCCACCACATCGCTGTGCCCGGCCAGATATTTGCTGACGCTATGCACCACCAAATCGACCCCCATCTCCAGCGGGCGCTGGTTGTAGGGAGTGGCCAGGGTGTTGTCGATGACAGTCACGAGGCCGCGCTCCTGCGCCATCCGCGCCACCGCCTCCAGGTCGACGATGTGCATGCCCGGGTTTCCCGGTGATTCGAGATAGAGCACGCGCGTCTCGGGACGAATGGCCGCCTCCACGGCATCGAGATCGGTGAAATCGGCAAAGGTGGTGGCAATGCCCAGGGTCGGCAGGTAGCCGTTCAGCAGCCGGTACGCGTTGGAGTAGATGCTGCGTACCGCCACCACATGATCTCCATTGCGAGCGGCGCTCAGGATGGCGGCCGTGATCGCCGCCATGCCTGAGCCGAGGAGTCGTGCTCCGCCGGCCCGCTCCAGGAGGGCGATCTTCTCCTCGACCACCTGCACCGTGGGGTTCAGGCCGCGGGTGTACACGGGTTTGCGTCCGGTGCCCTCTCCGGCGTCCGGAAACGCTCCGGCGAACTCCTCGTAGGTGGGAAAGACGAAGGTGGATGCCTCGTAAATCGGAGGTGAGATGGAGCCGTGGAAGAGGAAGCGGTCCTCGCCCGTCGATGTGCAATCAGTCTGGAATCCCAGAGGTTTTCTCCTCTCAGGAGCGCAGTGCGCCCTCGTACATGTGCTCGATGTCCGTGGCGGACAGCCGGCCGGGGAGGCGCTTCCCGTTGCCAGACACCAGTACCGCCTCCTCCGCCAGCTGTTCGACCGGAAGCTCGGTGATGCCCAGCGCTTGCAGACTGACCGGAATGTCGCTGGCCCTCAGCCAGGTCTGGAAGCGGTGGGCCGTGGTCTCTGCCGCCACCTCGTCGTCGGTCTCATGAACGCCGAACACCTGGCGGCCCAGAAGCGCGTAGCGCTTGTAACGGCCAATCTGAGGAAGCCGGAAGCGGTTGCTTAGCGCGTACCGCATATAGCTGGGCCAGAGGGCCGCGACCACCGAGCCGTGGTCGACGTCGAAATGGGCGGTGATCGGGTGCGCCATGGCTCGCAAAGGAGCGATGTTCTCGCGGCCGGCGAGCGCCACACTGGAGGCGAGCGCGCTGGCCCAGGAGAGGTTGCTACGCGCATCCAGATCCTCGGAGTGGCGGAGGGCCCGGGGAAGGCTGTCCATGACGGTTCGCATGACACCCTCGGTCACGCGGTCGGTCGGAGCAAACTCGTCGCTGGTCAGGTAGCTCTCCAGCATCTGGCTGACGATGTTCATGGCGCCGACACCGGTGAAACGCGCTGGAACGGTGAAGGTGAGGCTGGGATCGACAATGGCGCTGCGAGCGAAGAGACAGGGCGCGCTGATCGGAGCCCGCATGCGCTCTCGCTCGTTCAGGACCACGGTCGTGTCATTGGTTTCGGAGCCGGTGGACGCGATGATCGGCACCTGTACCGTCGGCAGCGCCTGCGTCGCCGGACGCGGGTCTTCACCGGCACGGTGCCGGGTATAGTCCCAGATCGACGCTCCGGATGCGGCGACGACGGCGATGCCTTTGGCGGCATCTAGCGCGCTCCCCCCGCCGATCCCGATCACGACGTCCGCTCCCACTCGCCGCGCTTCGGCGCCGCCCTCGTCTATGGCATCGACCGTGGCGCGAGTATCGACGCCGTCGTATCGGGTAAACGAGACTCCAGCTTCCTCGAGCGAGCGCTCGATATGGTCGATGAGCCCGCTGCGCCGCGCAAACGTGCCTCCCGTAACCAGGAGGGCGTTGGACCCGGCCGCGGCCGTTTCCTTCCCCGTCTGCACCACGCAGCCCGGCCCGAAGATGACGCGTGTCGGCATCGAGAAGAGGAACGTGTTCATGGTTGGATGAGCCCGTTGGTCGCTGGGGATGCTCCTCACTATAGTGGGGAGAAGCGCATGAGTATCTGGATTCTCATCATTGCCCAATGGCTGGTCGCCGTGATCGCCACCGTCCTGGCCGAGATGGCTCTGCGGCGGCGCCTACGGAGTTAGCGCCCTCGCGGTATGAAGGCACGGTGCCTCGCGCGGGCATTACCGGAAGCGGCCCTCATCCGGGCGGGAGGACGGAGTGATGACGACTGAGGGACAGGTGACGGTGACCTGGCTGGGTCATGCCGCCACCAGGATCGAGTTCGGCGGCTATACCATCCTGATCGATCCATTTCTGACCGACAATCCGGCCACGCCGGAGAACATGAAGCACGTCGAGAAGTGCGACCTCATGCTCATCACGCATGGCCACGACGATCATTTTTCGGATGCGATTCCCATCGCCCAGCAGACGGGCTGCCATGTGATCTGCATCTTCGAGATCGGGTTTTATCTCCGCTCAAAGGGTCTTGAGAATGTCACTGAGATGAACAAGGGTGGCACCGTCAACTGGAACGGCATTGAGGTCAGCATGGTGAACGCGATTCACAGCTCGGGAATCGTTGACGGCGATCACATCGCCGACGGCGGAACACCGGCCGGCTATGTGATCCGCTTCCCCGATCTCTTCACGCTGTACCACGCGGGTGACACCGACCTCTTCGAAGGCTTCCGCGACATCGGGGCGCGCTACAGGCCCGACGTCGCCATGCTGCCGATCGGCGGTCATTTCACCATGAATCCGTCGGCGGCGGCCGAGGCACTCCGCATGCTGGGCGTGAAAACAGTTATCCCGATCCACTACGGCACCTGGCCCGTGCTGACCGGAACGCCGGACGAGCTGATCGACGCCGCCAGCGACATCCAGGGTCTGGATGTCGTCGCCATCAAGCCGGGCGAGTCGGTCACCGACTCCGATCTGGTTTAGCTGTCAAACAGGACCGTCGGCTCGCCATAGAGGCGGGGGTGGAGCGCCGCGATGTGACGGGTCAGCATCTCATTGGCTCGCATTTCGTCCGGCAGCGCAAGCACGTCCAATGGGAGGTTGACCCGTAGCGCCCGTCCGCCCAGAATCACGTGGCGCGTGATCCCGGCGGGGATGTGGAGACCATCCGTGGCCATGGTCACCACCTGGCTTCGCGTCATGGGGGGAAAGGCGATGAGCGCCCCGTCCTCCCCATCCGCCCGCGTGCCGTCCTGCTCCTCGAGAGCGCCGACATCGCAGTCCACCCGGGTCATGTGGTGCTCGTAGAGATCGACAAACCTCCGGAGCCCGGCCACCCGCTCGGCTTGAGTCCCGGTCGTCGTCACCACGAAGCGCCGGTGTGGGTCAAGGATGACGGCGAGCGTGTCGCTTGCCGCCAGCGCATCCCGGGCGTCCGGCGGAGACAGGGGCATGATTTCGAGCCCCGGAACACGCCGTGCGTCTCCGGCAAGTCCGGCCGCTGTGATGGGTGCGGAGTGGCACCAGGTTCGCAGGTCGATGGCCCCCGGATCGGTGTAGTCAATGACCTGAACCAGGGCGAGAGGCAGACCGAGCCGTTCCAGCGCGACCTGGCGATTGGTGCCGTCCAGAAGGATATAGTCGTCGACTCCGGCGACGCTGCCGACCAGCAGTGGATCGCGCAGCAGCCCGTCCACAGCGATGCGCCGCTCAATTCGCTCCTCGCGGCCCGGATCGGCAATCTCGTGGGGAA
>JAICWV010000063.1 GCA_025966365.1 Chloroflexota bacterium
ATTGCCCCACTCGTTCCAGCCCGGCACATAGAGGGCCACGCGAGGATAGCCGAGGCTCCTGAGCACGGCAAAGGTTTCCGAGGCTCGCATGCCCGATGCGCAATAGACTGTTACCTGCTTGTCGGGCGTGGCTCCCGCCTCTCGATAGAGATCGCGCAGGGTGTCCCGATCCTGCTTCACGGCAATGCCGTTGTCCTCGCGGAAGTTGGCGGTCCAGTCCACGTTGACGGCACCGGGGATATGCCCATTCCGCAGCGCGGTGGGACGCAGCCCCAGATACTCACCCGGGCTCCGTGTGTCCACGATGGCCGTGTCCGGCGTGCCGAGTGATGCCTTCAGCGCGTCGGTGGAGGTGACGACCGAGGCATCCATGGTGGGAACCGGATACGGAGCAGGCGACACTGGTGACTGGTCATAGGCCCAGTCGAGGCCGGCGTGGCGCCAGGCGGTAATGCCGCCGTCGAGGATGCTGACGGCAGCGTGGCCGTACAACGTGAGCACCCAGTACAGGCGGGCAGCGGCGTTGCTCGCACCGTCGTCGTACGCCACCACATGTGTCTCCGGAGCGATACCGGACTCGCCCAGCTTCCGTGCCAGAGGCTCGGCGGCAGGCACGCCGTTGCTGCCGGCCGGCAGCAACATCAAGGGCAGACTCACCGCCCCCGGAATATGCGCTTGTTGATAAAAGAACGGCTGCCGCACATCCACCAGAACTACATCGGGGTCGTTGACATGCAGGCTGAGCCACTCGATACTCGCAAAAACGTCGGCCACAGTTCCCCCTCCACAGGCCCATCATTCTACCCGCGGTACTGAGTAGTATGAGCGGTGCCAGTGCTCCTGCTCGACGCCTACAACCTTCTCTTTCGCTCCTTCGCGTCCCTTCCCAGCACTATCACCGGAGTCGATGAGCGGCCGATCAATGCCGTGTACGGCATGCTGGCCTTCATCGTTCGCGAAGTTCGTGAACGCGGGCCCGACCACGTGGTCGCGGCATTTGACGTGCCCGAAGTGTCGACCTTCCGCCACCTGCGGTACGGCGGCTATCAGGCACAGCGCGGCCCGATGGGCGGGGAGAACGCCGACGATTTTCAGCGGCAGGTCGGTATCGCCCGCGACCTTCTGCCCCGACTCGGCATCCCGGCCGTCCTGCAACCCGGGTTCGAGGCGGACGACGTCATGGGCACGCTGGCCGTTCAGATCTCCGACCGGGGCAGGGACGCCCTTGTCGTCTCCACCGACCGCGACCTGTTGCAGCTGGTTCGTCCCGGCATCGCCATTCTGGTGCCGGGGAAGCAGGCGAGGATGATCGGCAGCACCGACGAGGTCCGGGATCGTATCGGCGTGCCCCCGTCCGGCGTCACCAGTTTCAAAGCGCTGGCCGGCGATGCATCCGACAATATCCCCGGTCTGCCAGGTATCGGAGCAAAGACGGCGTCGGGACTGGTCACGCGCTTTGAGAGCCTCGATGGCATCTACCGCAACCTCTCCGAAGTACCCACGCGTCAGAGAGATATCCTGACCACCGGACGAGATACTGCCTATCTCTACCAGGACATTGCCACCATCCGCACCGATGTTCCCGGCGTGTCCGCGGACTCGCTTCCACGACCCCAGATAACGGCAGACAGCCGTCCGCGCGAGCTATTGCGGGAGTACGGCTAGTGCCTCTGACCTTCGGGGACAGTTGCGCAATGGCGAGTGTGGTACGCCCGGAGGGATTCGAACCCCCGGCCTTTAGGTCCGCAACCTAACGCTCTATCCAACTGAGCTACGGGCGCGCGCCCACGTGATGGTGCCGAGCCCGGGCACCATCACCAGTGTACCCGCAGCACCGCCCCAGAGGGCAACAGTCTCAGGCTTCCGCCAGCTTCTCTGCCGATTTGCTCATGAGCGACCGGAACTCGGGCATGGCGACCTGCTGTGGGGCCAGGGTGTCGAGGGCGAGCACTGCCATACCCGGCCCGTGCTGCACGTATCCCCAATAGCTCACCAGGCCGTTCGCCCCCGGGACTGTTTCCACGGCCACCTGGGCGCCCTCCAGCTCCGAGCGGAGATGGGAGGCCTGCGCCACCGAATCGAAGGTCCGAGACGCGATGTCGGCGCTGGAAAACACGAGAACCATGCAGCCGACCGCAACCGGCCGCTCCTCGTCGCCGTCGGCCACCGAGCCAGCGTAGCGAACATAGTCGGAGTCGGCCGCCGCCGCCTGCAGAACCTCGCCGATGGCCCCCTGCCAGCGCTCGCCCGTGGGCAATAAATTCACGTCCCCGCCCAGCGCCGTGACGACATCGTCTCGCTCCAGGAGCATGCTGCGTGCTGACCTAGACATGATCCGGAGGAGAGACACGGATGGCGACGGGAGCGCCATGCTCGCGGCACTGCCGCACGATGGCGCCTCCGTCCAGCGACACCACCTCGGTTAGCTCCGCAATAGCGCCGGCCGGTAGATCGTGGCCGGTTACGCAGCGGTAAGAGCTCCGGCCAGGAGGACCGATAGAGACTTCGTCGTCGTTCACGAGGACATTCTACGGTCCCGATCCCTTTCCGGCTTCGCACGCGTGAGGCTGGTTGCGCCACCATTGAGGCGCGCAATGAATGAAACTCCCTCAATCGCCGCTCTGGGCGCCGCCGTGGCCACGGTTCCGCCCGGACGCATTCTGGTCGCCGTGTCGGGCGGTCCTGACTCGGTGGCGCTCCTCCGCGCTCTTGTAGTCGTGGGCAGAGACCTGGCAGTCGCGCACGTCAATCACGGTCTTCGGGGCGAAGAATCGGACGGCGACGAAGCCTTCGTCAGGGCGCTGGCGGCTGAGCTGGGAGTTCCCGCGATGCTCCGGCGGGTCGACACGCGGGCGGAGGCCGCGCGAGAGGCGTCGCTGGAGGCGGTGGCGCGGCGGCTACGGTACAGGGCACTCGCCGACATGCGTGCAGTTTGGCGCGGCGATCTCGTCGCCACCGGACACACCGAGGACGACCAGGCTGAGACAGTGTTACTCAACCTCCTGCGCGGCAGCGGGCTCTCGGGATTGACCGGAATGGACGCCGGCAGAACGCGGCTGATTCGACCCTTCCTCTCGGTATCCCGGGCCACTGTGCTTCAAGCGCTGGAAGAATGGGAGCAGCCGTATCGGGTCGATAGCTCCAACGCCGATCGGCGGTTCACGCGCAATCGCCTGCGGGCCGAGGTCATGCCGGCATTGCAGCAGCTCAACCCGCGCGCGATCACCACGCTCGCGCGAAGCGCCCGCATTCTCCGCGGCGACGCCGACTTCATCGATGCCGAGGCAGATCGCGCCATAACGTCACTTGGAGCAACCGTTGAGCGTGGGTCAGCAAGCATCTCCCGCGCGGGATGGGCAGCGCTCCATCCGGCGCTCGCCGCCGCGGTGGGGCGCAGACTGATCCGGATGATACTCGGCGACGTATTCGACATTGACGGGCGACACACCGCGGCCATGGTCGAGGCGGTGCGCCGCGGAGAACCGATGAGCATCCAGCTTCCACGTAATCTCAACCTCGAGGTGGGAAATCTCCTGGCCACCATGCGAGTGGGTCCTGCACCCCGGGTCACTTCGCCGGCCCCGGTCACGCTTCAGGTTCCCGGATCGGTGGACACGGAGACCGGAACCCTGGCGGCGGTACGCCTCGGGGATATCACTGGAGCCGACGTCGGCCGTCTTCTGACCGTCGCCGGTCCGTTCCACGCGTTCTGCGATGCGGAGGCGGCTGGAGAGCATCTGTTCATCCGCTCACGCCGTCCCGGCGACCGTATCAAGCCTTCCGGCTCAAACGGCACGCGCAAGGTCCAGGACGTGATGGTGGATGCGCGCGTGCCGCGCGCCGATCGGGATCGGATTCCGATCGTGGCCAACGACAGCCACATCGTCTGGATTCCCGGGCTGATGCTCGACCGTCGGGCCGCCGCGACGCCCGATACAGCGCATATACTTCACCTTGTGTGGAAGCCAAACCGGCAAATTTAGCATGGTACAATCTTGCGACGTTTCCCCGGCACTGACTGCCTGTTCTTGTGGGCCGCGCAGCCCCTCGGAGTTCTTGATTTCCCATGGATGGAAAGTGGTTTCGTAACAGCTTTATTTGGCTGATCATCATGCTGTTCGTCCTCGCGATCGCCTTTCAGGTGTTCAAGGGGACCGGTGGAAAAGACACGTCGATCGCGGCGACCGGTAAGAACAGTCTGGTGAGCAAAGTTACGCAAGACGTTCAGAAGGGGCAGACCGTCATCCTGACCCAGGACGGCAACGGCGTCACCCTCCAGGAGGGTGCTAACAGTGAACGCAAGTTCACGACGACTATCAACAGCGGCCAGGACGTCATCACTTTTCTGAAAGACGCCGGGGTTCGCACGGGCTCGACCGCGTTCCAGAACAACGTCGAGATCCACTACAGCCAGCCGAGCCAGCTGGGCAACTGGATTGCCGGGATCTTCAGCTTCCTTCCCATCCTGATCTTCGGAGCGCTCATCTTCTTCATGATGCGCCAGGCACAGGGAAGTAACAATCAGGCGTTGTCCTTCGGCAAGAGCCGGGCGAGGATGTTCGCGGGCAACCGGCCAACCATCACTTTCGCTGATGTCGCCGGTGTGGAGGAGGCGAAGCAGGAATTGGCCGAGGTGGTCGAGTTCCTGAAGTATCCCGACAAGTTCGCCGCGCTGGGCGCGCGGATTCCCCGCGGCGTCCTGCTGGTCGGCCCTCCCGGCACCGGCAAGACACTTCTCTCACGCGCGGTGGCGGGCGAGGCAGGCGTGCCCTTCTTCTCCATCAGCGGCTCCGAGTTCGTGGAAATGTTCGTGGGCGTCGGCGCCAGCCGCGTCCGAGACCTATTCGATCAGGCCAAACGCAACGCGCCCTGCATCGTCTTCGTGGACGAGATTGACGCCGTGGGCCGGCAGCGAGGCGCCGGACTGGGCGGAAGCCATGACGAGCGCGAGCAGACGCTGAACCAGATCCTGGTGGAGATGGACGGCTTCGACACCAACACCAACGTTATAGTGATCGCGGCCACCAACCGGCCCGACGTGCTCGACCCCGCCCTGTTGCGGCCGGGCCGCTTCGACCGGCAGGTCGTTCTGGACAACCCCGACATCCGTGGCCGCCTGCAGGTACTGGAAGTGCACGCGCGCGGCAAGCCTTTCGAGAAGAACGTGAACCTCCAGACGCTGGCCAAGCAGACTCCCGGCTTCAGCGGCGCCGACCTGAGCAACCTCCTCAACGAAGCCGCCATCCTCTCTGCTCGCCGCAATAAAAAGGCAATCGGCATGGGTGAGCTGGAAGAGGCGATTGACCGCGTCATCTCCGGCCCCGAGCGCAAGAGCCGGATCATCAGCGACAAGGAAAAGGCGATTACCGCGTACCACGAAGTCGGCCACGCGCTGGTCGCGCGCATGCTTCCCAACCTCGATCCGGTCCACAAGATCACCATCGTCGCCCGCGGCCTTGCCGGCGGCTACACGCGCTTGCTGCCGACCGAAGACCGCTATCTCTACACGGAGTCACAATTCAAGGAGACTCTGGCCTTTGCCCTGGGCGGCCATGCCGCCGAGCAGCTGATCTTCGGCGAGGTCACGACCGGCGCTTCCAACGACATCGAGCGGGCCACTGCCCTTTCGCGCCAGATGGTGACGCAATACGGCATGAGCCAGAAGCTCGGGCCGCGCGCCTTCGGCAAGAAAGAGGAACTGGTGTTCCTGGGGCGCGAGATCGGCGAGCAGCGCAACTACAGCGAGGCCGTGGCCCAGGAGATCGACAACGAGATCCGGAACCTTATCAATGAGGCGTACGGCGTGGCACGCGAGATCCTGGTTCGGCACAAGGACAAACTGGTGACGGTCTCGGAGCGGCTGATCGCCGAGGAAACCATCGAGGGCCCCGTCTTCGACGAGATCATGGGTCTGACCGAAGTCGCCATCAGCTACGGGGAATGAGCGAGTCTGACTCCACAGGCACGTCCACCCCTCCACTGACTACCCCGCTCTTTCCCCTCATTCCCCAGATCCTCACGGCCGAGACCGCGGACGTCTACTTCCTTCGCGGCCGCGAGATCCTGCGGGATCTTGGTCTCAACCCGCACGTTGGCATGGAGATCTTTCCCGGCGCGCCGGGGGTCGTGTGCGGCGTCTCCCAGGTCGTTCAGCTGCTGGAGCAGATCGGCTTCACCGGGGAGATCTGGTCTCTCGCGGAGGGAGAGAAGGTCGCGCGGGGCGAGGCAGCGGTGGAGCTGTTCGGCCACTACGACGAGTTCGGTCCCTTTGAGACGGCGATCCTCGGCCTCCTGGCGTCCTCGACTGGTTGGGCCACCGCGGCGGCGCAGGTCGTTGAAGCCGCGGGTGAGGTGCCCGTCATCTCTTTCGGGGCAAGGCACATCCATCCCAACGTCTCGGGCCACATGGACTTCGCGGCCGTGGTAGGCGGCTGCGTTGCGTGCTCCACGCCGCTCGGCGCTGCGCTGACCGGGACAGTCCCCTCCGGCACCATGTCGCATGCCTACATCCTCATCGTCGGCGACACGGTACGTGCGGCCCAGGACTTCGACCGGGTCATGCCGCCGGACGTGCCGCGGATCGTCCTGGTGGACACGTTTAACGACGAAGCAGTGGAAACGTTGCGGGTGGCCGACGCGCTCGGCGATCACTTGAGCGGGGTACGGCTGGACACCGCGTCGGAACGCGGTGGAGTTACGCCGGGACTGGTCAGAGAAATTCGCGCGCGGCTGGATATGGCCGGGCATGAGCGCGTTCAGATTCTGGTGAGCGGCGGCATCACCCCGGAGCGGATTCGCCGCTTCCGTGACGAGGGTGCCCGGATAGACGGCTATGGAGTCGGAAGCTACATCACGGCGGCGGCCCCGATCGACTTTACCGCGGACATTCGCGAAATCGAAGGCGAGCCCGTGGCGAAACTGGGCCGGCTGCCCGGCATGCAGCGAAACCCGCGGCTGAAGCGGGTTCCCTAGCCGCTCAGACGCCCAGAAGCTCCTGCTCGCCCACCTGGCTCAGGATGGCGTCGACGCCCGCAGTGGTACGGCAATCCACTTCGATGCCGAGCTTGGAGAAGATACCGGCGCGGTCGGGGTCTTTCACCCGGCTGATAACCCTGGGGACATGAAAAAGGTTCAGGGCGATCTCGCCTGCCATGATATTGCGGTTGTCCCCGCTGGTGGCGGCGACGAAGACGTCCGCCGTGTCCAGGCCGGCCCGCGTCAGGGTCTCCTGATCGACGCCGTTACCAAGAATGGTTTCGCCAGGAAACTCCTCCGGGAGCCGGTCGAAGGCGTTCTCCTGCCAATCGATGATGGTGACATCATGACCAGCATCAGTGAGGAGCCGCGCCAGCAAGGACCCTGTCCGCCCGCACCCCATGATGACAACGCGCATGGACCGCTATCCCACCAGGCCGCGCCGCCGATTGAACAACTCGAGGTCGACCGACTTCTGTTGCTGTTTTGCCTGGAGGTAGGCCCTGTAGTACCGGTCGTACTGCGTCGAAGCGGTCTCGCCGTTTCGTTCCATCTCGCGCAAGAGGGAAAGCCACTCCTGGGTCGCGCGCTCGGCATTTTCTTGCCGCTCCTGGAGCCGCCGAACTTCGGCGCGCTCCTCGCGGCCGGCGTCCTGGTCCCGGCGCCGTAATGGTGAAGTGGAGCGCAATAGCGCCACGGTAACGTCCTCCGCTAACAGGGTTCGTTGCTGGGCATCAGCTTATCGCGACTCTGCAACGGCCGGACCGATACCGATCCCGCTGGAGTGTTGAGGTCCGTCGGCGCGGGGGTATCGTCCCGCTTGGTCATAAAGTCGGCGATATTCTCGGCGCGGCCGGAGGCGAGGGATAGGGTGAAATCGAGCAGACAATCGTTGCAGAGTTTGTACGCGCCATAGAGGGCAGCACCGGACGGGGACGTGTCCCGGTCACAACTGTCGCAGTGCATCGGGCGGTTGAGCTCGATTCCTCGCTCCACCCGATCGTCAACGAGACTGCGCACCACCCGCGTGATGCGTTCAATTGTCTGTTCGTTCAGTTCCTGAACCGTTCCCTTGGCCACGCGGGCCACCCTTCCTTGCCGTTCAAGGTGCTCCATGATAGCAAGCCGTTACCGCGATCGGCACCTTGAATCGGCGTGTCTCTGCAGCACGCTGCCGGAGCTCCGGATGTGTCACAGCGTGGCCGTGCGATGATTGCATACATTTGCCGGTGAGATTTGATGACGGACGACGTTGTCGGGATCGTTAACCCGGCGGCCGGGAACGGCCGCGCCCAACAGATATGGCACCGCGTGGAGCGCGAGCTGCATAGGCGCGGCATCGGCACGCGTACCCGCGTCACGCGCCGGCCGGGTGATGGCAGCAGCATGACCAGGGAAGCCCTCGATGCCGGTCACACAACGTTCGCGGCGGTGGGCGGCGACGGCACCGTTCACGAGGTCGTCAACGGCCTGTTCAACGGGACTGAGATCGACGGCCGATCCCGGCTCGCCGTCGTGCCTGCCGGCACCGGAATGGACTTCGCGCGGAATATCAGAGCAAAGCGGGGAGTTCGGGCAGCGGCGGAGCGGATCGTGCGCGGACAGGAGCAGCGTGTGGACGTGGGTCTGGTCCCTGCCGAAGGGCGGGTATTCATCAACTTCATGGAAACCGGGCTGGGGGCGGCCGTGGTCGCGCGCGAGGCGCGCTTGAGTGACAGCTGGCCGGGGCGCGCCTCCTTCCTGGTGGCAGCGCTCGGCGCCGCCGTCCGTGAAGACAATCTGCCGGTTCGCGTGCGTGTCGACGGGGAGACAATCTACGGTGGGACGGCAGTGAGCGTGGTCGTGGCCAACGGCCGGTACTTCGCGGGTGGCATGAAGATCGCGCCCATGGCCCGGATGGACGACGGAGTGCTCGATGTCCTCATTCTCGGCGACTTCCGGCGCCTGGAGCTGGCGACGCAGATCTGGAAGATCTATCCCGGCGTCCACCTGGCGCACGAGAAGGTGATCCACGTCCGCGGGGCCTCGGCCGAGATTGAAACGGACGGCACGGGACGTCTCGACCTCGACGGCGAGCTGGGCGGAAATGGGAGCTGTCTGGTGCGGCTCCTTCCACGCGCGCTTCGAGTGCTGGTCTAGCGCAATGGTAGAATCGACACGGTGAGACGCAGGTGCCGCTGTGGCCCTGCGTCTCTTTCTGAAAGGAGCGCCTGGTGCGCCGGAACCCAGTGTTGGCCGTCCTGCTCGTGGTCCTGACCGGATGTGGGACGTCCGCGGCATCGCCCACGGCAGTGGTAACCTCGACACCGGCGCCCGCAAACCAGCCGACGCCGAAAACCGGTCCGGCCAGGCCCACGGCCACCGTCGTGGTTTCACCTGCCTACACCAGCTTTCTTCGCACTCTCTGCGGCGCCATGACCGCCGGTAACGCGGGAGCACTCACCGGCCACCTGATGCACTACCAGTACAACAGCGGGCTTCGCTGGGGGATGCTGGGAGACGGGGAGGGTCAGACCGCGGATCCCGGCATCATGTCCACCTGGCTGTCGGGCTCGCACGTGCGCTGCCGCTCCTACAGCCCCAATAGTGCAGGCCACGGCACCCTGCTCACGTCGGGCTGGGCACGTCCTGGCCCCTGGAGCCTGCTGGATCTCGATCTGCTCAACGGGCAGTGGGTCATCAATGACTTCACGTTCAGTACGGGTCCGGCGCTGGCACGAGCCATGCATGGAGTGACAAAGCCGATCATTCCCTATCGAGGATAAGACGCGCATGCCGAACCAGGTTGCCTTGCTGTCCATCCACTCGTCGCCTCTGGCGCCGGTGGGAACGGAACACGCCGGAGGCATGAATATCTACGTGCGCAAGCTGGCCGATGAGCTTGCGCAACAGGACATCGAGGTCGACGTCTTCACGCGGCGGACCGATCCCGCCGCACCGGAGATCCTCACACTGCCGTCCGGGGCACGCGTTGTCAATCTGAAGGCAGGCCCGGCCAGACCGCTGCCCAAGAGCGTGCTTCCAATGCACATCCCAGCGGTAATCGACGCCTTTCGACAATTCACGCTGCGCGAGAGGCGCTCGTACGACGTCTTGCACAGCCATTACTGGCTCTCAGGGTTTGTAGCAGCGCGGTGCCGCCCCGACGCCTCGGTTCCCGTCGTGCATATGTTCCACACCCTGTCACTGGTCAAGGAGCTGTACCACGGCGGCCCTGACCGGCAGGATACCGCCTTGCGGCGCGACGGGGAGCGATGCGTTATCGGGTCCGCCGACGCGATTGTGGGCGCGACCGCGGAGGAAGAGGCGTATATGACCCGGCTCTACGGCCGGACGCCAAAGCGGTTCGACGTCATTCCTCCCGGGGTCGATCTCGACTTGTTTCGCCCGCTCGGACGTCGCCAGAGCCGTAAGGAGCTGGGAATTGAACCGGGACGCGTGATGCTCTTCGTGGGCCGTGCCGACAGGATCAAAGGGCTTCACATGTTGCTTTCGGCTGCGGCCGAGATAAGAGACCGCCTGCCGGAGCCGCTGCGGCTGATCATTGTCGGCACCGGAGGGAACCGTGCCGCCCACCGCTCGATCAGCGCTGCTAGCGCCCGTCTCGGGCTTCAGGATGTGGTTGATATCCGGGGCACCGTCGCTCATGAGGATCTGCCTCGCTTCTACTCGGCCGCCGATGTGCTGGCCATGCCCTCCGCCTACGAGTCGTTTGGGATGGCAGCGGTTGAGGCCATGGCATGTGGAACGCCGGTGGTGGCATTCCGCGTCGGCGGGCTTGCAGAAACGGTGTGCCACGGATTCACCGGCTACCTGGCCCCGCCGGGGGATCGCCACGAGCTGGCCCGGCTGCTGGAGACGGTGCTGACGCAGGGAGATGCCGATCGCCTCGGGCGGCAGGCACGCATTGCAGCTCACCGGTATCGCTGGCAGAACGTGGCTGCCCGGACACTCGATCTCTACGACGATCTGCTATACCAGCAGCGTTTCGCCTACCGACGGGTAGCAGGAGAGCCGTAGGCCGGAGCGTCAGCTGGACGTGACTCTGTTAGCCAGCGTCCCTATGCCCTCGATCTCCGACTCCATCATGTCGCCTGGCCTCAGGAACTCGGGCGGGTTTCGGGCGTACCCGACGCCCGGCGGAGTCCCGGTGGCGATGATCTGACCCGGCAAGAGCGTCATAGCCCTCGATAGCGTCTCGACGATGGCCGCGACGTCGAGGATCATCAGCGCCGTCGAGGATTCCTGCTTGGTTTCGCCGTTGATGCGCAGGCGGAGCGCGAGCGTCTGGGGGTCGGGGATCTCGTCCGCGGTGACGATCCAGGGGCCGGTAGGACACGAGCCGTCGAGACTCTTGCCGTAAAAGAACTGCCCGCCGTGGCCGTATTGAAGGTCCCGGGCCGACACGTCGTTGAGCACCATATAGCCGAAGACGTGCGCAAGCGCTTCATTCCGCGAAACGTTGCGGGCCATCGTCCCGATGACCACCGCCAGCTCAACTTCCCAGTCCAGCTGTGTCGAGAGCGAGGGGATGAAGGGAATGGCGTCGGCAGGTCCGATGACGCTGGTTACCGCCTTGGTGAAGAACGCCGGGCTTTCCTGCCGGTCCCGCCCGGCCCTCATCATCTCGTCCGCGTGCTCGCGGTAATTTCGCCCCAGACAGATGACGTTCATGTCTGGGCGAGGAATAGGCGCCCGAAGAACAACATCGGACAGTGGAACACCCGCGCTCGATCGGGAGGGAAACGAAGCGGAGGAGATCTGATCGGAGATCGATCGCATGCCTTCCAATCCGTAGACGGCGTCTCCATCGACCACCCCGACGCGGTCTGGTCCCCCATCCACGGAATAGCATGCCAGGCGCATCTTCCTCCTCCTTTCCCTATCCCGCCGGGACCTGTATCCCCGTGCTTGTGTCACCCGCCACACCCTTGTCGGTCGAGTACCGGTTCATCACTGCCACCGGAACGCTGGACTCGAGCACCGCTCCCAATTGCGCGTTGGCCACGAGCCCGGAGACATTGAGAATCTCGCGGGCGTGAGGAGCGACGACCACGCTCCGCTGCGTAGTTGTACCACCGGCACGTATCAATTGCAGCACCACGACCGCGGGCGACGAGGAGGGATTGTAGATGTCCAGCGCGTCGGACTCGCCCGGTGCAGTCCGCGTGCCCATGACGGCAAAAGCCACCGACTGTACCGGCGCCGCCATCCCAAAGGCGTCGGTGGTGACGTCATGTTTCGAGCCCACGTACGTCGTCTGTTCGGCAATGACTGGCGCACTGGAGGTGATCACGGCCGAGACATCGGAGTGCTGCGCAATTCGGCCCACCGGGACTGCTTCCTGGGCGTATGGAGCCACTCGCTGCCTAACCGTTGCCAACAGATTGCCGTGAACCCCATAGGCGTTGAGGGACACCTCCGCTGCCGAGGGGCCGGGGTTGAGTACTGAGATCCAGTTCACGGCGTGTTCCTGCCGCGGCCCCGCAGCGAAGTACCAGGTCTTGCTTCCGGAAGTCACTCCGGTCTTGCTGGATACGCCGTTGGCGATAAATGCCGTGCGGCCGGCCACGATGGATCGAGAGGAGGTCACCTTCACCGACATGGCGTCGTTCGGCACGTATGCGCCGACGTTGATGGTCAGCCGCGAGGAGCCGCCGACCGTCTTGAAGAGCGTGAACTGCCGGCTATGCGCGGGCATGAAGAGAAACGCGACCGTGGTCGGACGCTTATTCGGGTTCTCGACTGAGAGATACTCTCGATAGCCGTGACTGGTGTTGCCCCAGGCGAAGTACCAGGTAGGTGACGGCGCCGCAGCCCCGCTGTCCACGGCAACATCGCCGTGATGGCGCATCAATCTCTCCGCCACGATCGGCTGGTCAGCCGTCACCGCGGCAGCCGCGGACACCCTGGCACCGAGATCCGCATTGACATCGCGCGTCGTTCTGGAATGAGCAGCCGCGATCAGAGAGACCTTCAGCGGCGAGGCCCCGGCGCGCAGGTACGAGATGGTGACGTGGGCGTCAGTCTCGGTGGGATTCAGCAGCGCGATGTACTCGTGGTAGCCGATGCCGGTGTAGAGCGATGGGAAATAGGCGTGTGTGGTCTGACCGCCTGACACCATGACCCAGGATGCCGCAGATGCCGACCCGCTCTGGGCACCGATGGTTGCCTTGCCCGGCACCGTGAATGGCGGGACGATGAGGCTCGCGAAGAAACGTCCGGTGTTGTCGGTTGTGGCCGTTCCCGTGCCACCCGGTCCCAGGGAAAGTTGCACGGGGGCGCCGGAGGGGAAACCGAACCCGGTCACGGTGACGGAGGTGCCGGGTGCGGCCGTGCGGGGCAGAGCCAGGATAGAAGGGGAAATGACTGCGACCTTTATCGAAGTGCGGGAGGTCCTGCCTGTCCTGTCGCTCCGGGCCGTGACACGATAGGATCCCGGTGCTGTGTCCGGCGGCAGGTCGAGCGATGAGCTGAAGGTGCCGTGCAGCCCGGCCGAGGCGATGGTGGTCAGCTCGGTGGCTGTGCCATCGCTCAGATTCACGGTAAGAGTCACCGAGATACTGTCTCCCTGGGCGAAGCCCGCGCCGGCAACGGCAATGCTTTCCCCCGCCACCACGGTTGCGGGAGCCGCCGATACCTGTTGCGCCGGTGGCAGGACCTGGACGTTCACACCCGCCGACGTCCTTCGCGACTGGGCTCGCACGCGGACGAGGCCCGCGGACGCGCCCTTCGGGATGCGGAGTGCCGCCAGAAAGGCGCCGGCAGGTCCGGCCGTGACGTGAACGCTGACCGTCTGCGTCCGGCCACTCTGGATGCGGAATGGAGCTGTGACCCGCACCCGCGCCTGGGGCGGGAAGTGGAACCCGTGAATCACGACCCGAGCACTGGCAGCGAGAGCGATGGGATTGGCCGAGAGGCTGGGGCCGGCGGTGACGGTGACGGTAGCACGCGCGAGCAGGCTCCCGTCGAGTCCAGACGCTATCAGCACGTAGGTGCCGGCTGCGAGCGACGATCCAGGATGTACCCAGGTCTGGATTCTCCCGGCCCGCCCGGCCGTCGTCGCGCCGGAATAGACGTGCCGCCCGGTGCCCGGCCGGGTAAACGTGAAGCTGATGCGGCTCCCTGGAATGTACCCACTGCCGTTGACCTGGAAGGCAACGTGGACCGGTATAGGCGCGGGGTGAACGGCAACCGAGGGGTGATATTGAACCGCGACCGCGGCCGTCGCGATCTGTCCGATGCTGTCCGTGGCCCTGACCGATCCGGAACGCGCCCCGTACGGCACCCGGAGCGACAGAGCCGGGAAGCTTCCGTCCGCTGCTGCCTGCGCGCTGCGCTGCAGCGTGACAGGTGCGCCCACATACATGGGGAAGGTTGCCTGTATGCTCAGGGCTCCCGGCGCGAACCCCGCGCCTGTCATCAGCAGGCTGCTTCCGGCGGACACCTGCGCCACGGGCGCGACACTTCCCACATGCAGAGTGAGTCCGGCAACCACCTCCAGCGCAGCGCTGGCCCGATGCCCGCCAAAGTCACTGGCGATCACCGAATACGTGCCCGGCTGCACGTCCGCCGGGACCTGCAATTGGGCATCAATGACCCCAATGGTTGAGCTGTGTACCGTGACCGTGGAGCGGCGCACGCCGCTTTGCGTCCGGAAATCGGCCCACACCGCGACCAGGCCCTTCCTGGCGAACCCGGTTCCGGTCACGCGGACGGCGGATCCGGGAGCTGAGACCGGTGGACCGACGTGGAGCGTTGCCAATGCGTCCGCCGGGACCGCCCGCCAGGGGCCGGCGGACCCAAGAAGGAGCGCGGCGAGCACGCCCGCCGTCAAGACTAGCCGGTACATGAATCGGTCTGTGAGCACCTCTGACATGAGCAATGCCCTAGATCATACGCAATCCCGGTCCGCCCGGGCCGACCGATGGCGCCAGGTCGCGCGTCCGGTGAAAGAGCGATTAGGCTCTACATGAGACGCAGCCGGAGGCAGGATGTGACACGGGTTCATACGGTTTTTGATTGCAAGCACGAGCAAGACATCGACATCAGCGTCGAGGACGATGTGCTGATTCCCGAGCAGGTGCGCGGGCTGGGCAAGTGTCCGGCGTGCCAGGGCAAGGAGGGAATGGTTCCGGTCACGGGTGTGGCGCCGGGGCCGGGCGGCAAGGATCTAGTTCTGGATTCGATCCTGATGATGCCGGTGATGTAGCTACCACACGGCGCTCCGTCAACTTGGTATACTTTGGCGTACAAACGAACGCATAAGGGGCAGCCCGCGAGCGGGTTGCCCTTTTTATCTGAGGCTTCTTTGACCACTCGAAACGATATTCGCAACATTGCCATCATCGCGCACGTCGATCACGGCAAGACGACATTGGTTGACGGCATGCTCAAGCAGAGCAACGTCTTTCGCCAGCCGGATCAGGCGGGCTCGCTCATCCTTGACTCCAGCGATCTGGAGCGCGAGAAGGGCATAACCATCCTCTCCAAGAACACTGCGGTCCGGTATGGGGACTTCAAGATCAACATTATCGACACCCCGGGCCATGCCGACTTTGGCGGCGAGGTGGAGCGCGTGCTCAATATGGCGGACGGCTGCCTGCTCCTGGTGGACGCCGTCGAGGGCCCGATGCCGCAGACGCGCTTCGTGCTGCGCAAAGCGCTCGAGCTCGGGCTGCGGCCGATCGTCGTGATCAACAAGATCGACCGTCCCAACGCGCGCCTCGACGAGGTGGTGGAGCGTACCCAGGACCTCTTTCTGGAGCTCGCCTCCGAGCCGGAGCAGCTGGAATTTCCGGTCGTCTACACGGTTGCCAAGCAGGGAATCGCCACGCTCGATCCCGCCCATCCCGGGCAGGATCTGCGCGTCCTTTTCGAGGCCATCGTGCGATCGGTTCCCGCGCCGCGGATCAGTGACGGATCGTTCCAGATGCTGGTCACAACGCTGGGGTACGATTCCTATCAGGGACGCATCCCCATCGGCCGTATCGTCCGCGGCGACGTGCAGCCCGGCGATGCGGTTGCCGTGCTCGGACGACACGGATCGGTTCGAAACTCGAAGGTGGTGAACGTCTACAGCTTCGAGGGCCTGCAGAAGCTCCCGGTCGAGATCGGGTCGGCGGGAGATATCGTGGCGCTGACGGGCATCGAAGACGCATCCATCGGCGAGACCATCGCCGCGGCCGATGTGCCGGAGGCGCTGCCGGGAATCGAGGTCGAGGAGCCGACAGTGCGTATGACCATCGGGGTGAACACCTCTCCCTTCGCCGGCCGCGAGGGCAAGATGGGCACTTCACGGCAATTGCGTGACCGGCTCTATCGGGAGCTGGAGACCAACGTCGCGCTTCGCGTGGAAGACACGGGACGAGCAGACACCTTTCTTGTATCCGGCCGGGGCGAGCTTCACCTGGCCATTCTGGTCGAGACCATGCGTCGGGAAGGCTACGAGTTCCAGGTCTCGCGGCCGGAAGTGATCACCCGTGAGGTGGACGGCCACACCTACGAGCCGTTTGAAGAGCTGGTCATCGATACGACCGACGAGAACGTCGGCTTTATCACCCAGGCCATTGCGGCCCGGAAGGGACTGATGACAAATATGGTGTCGTCGGAGAACGGCGAGGTGCGCTTCGAGTTCACCATCCCCACCCGCGGCCTCATCGGCTTCCGCAACGAGTTCCTCACTGCCACCCGCGGCAACGGGACCATGAATAGCCTCTTCCTGGGCTACCGGCCCTGGGCCGGAGATATCACCAGCTACCGGATGGGCGCCCTGGTGGCGCTGGAAGAGGGACAGGCGGTTGCCTACGGTCTCTCCAACGCCCAGGATCGCGGCACCACGTTTGTGGAGGCGGGCACGCCCGTCTACGGTGGAATGATCGTGGGGATGAACTCGCGCGGCGACGACATCGTGATCAACGTCTGCAAGGACAAGAAGAAGACCAACGTCCGCTCCTCGACGTCCGACATCCTGGTCCGGCTGACTCCGGCAACGATTCTGAGCCTGGAGCAATCGCTCGATTTCATCGCCGACGATGAGCTGCTCGAGGTGACACCGGAGAGCCTGCGGCTGCGCAAGCGCATCCTGGGTCACGACCTGCGCGGGAAGAAAAACCGGTAAACCCGAGCGCTCGCGTACGGCATCGCCCGGGAGCCGGGTGTCCGGCTCACTCTCGCCGCGGCGCGGTTCACTCGTACTCATAACGTGCTTCCGGTCTATGCTTTCGACCAGTGCGCGTGCGGCAACCAACGCCGTATGGTGTTGACGTCTACGGGATAGGGGCTGGTTGACGAACATGGGGATGAGGTGATACGGGAGTCTGACGCTCCACCCGACGCTTCCGCGGTCGGGCCGCGCCCGCCGGCTCCTGAGCTGAGGAAGTCTGCCACCGGAGTCCTGGCGGCCCTCGCCGCGGTCTCCTTCGTGGCGCACATGCTGATCGCGGACAACTACGGGTACTATCGCGACGAGCTGTATTACATCGCGGATGGGCGGCATCTTCAGGCGGGGTATGTCGATCAGCCGCTCATGATGGGCTGGCTGGCGGCACTCCTGCGCGTGATTGCCGGTGACAGCCTGGTGGCAATCCATGTCATCCCGGCACTGGCATGCGCCCTCCTCATCGTTGTGACGGGCCTCATGGCTCGCGAGCTTGGCGGAGGGAGAACAGCGCAGTTGATCGCAGCCGCGACCACGCTCTTCGCTGTGATCCTCTACGGATTTGGGTCGATGTTCTCGATGGATGTGCTCGATGAGCTCTGGTGGGGGGTCGCCAGTCTCATCCTGCTGCGCATCGTGCGGCAGAACTCGCCTCGTCTCTGGCCGCTGGTCGGCGTGGTGGTCGCCATCGCTTTGCTCACCAAACTGACGGTGCTCTTCTTCTGCGTCGCTCTGGTCCTGGGGTTGCTGCTCACGCCACAGCGGCGGCACCTGCTGACCCCCTGGCCGTGGCTGGCCGCGGCCATTGCAAGTCTGGGCCTGCTCCCATACGTGATCTGGAACGCCCTCTACGGCTGGCCGACGTGGGAATTCTGGCACCACTATGGCCGCTTCGGCACCAGCGCGGTAGTCTTTTTCGCCAGCCAGATCGTCCAGATGAACCCGGTCGCTTTTCCTCTGGCGGTGGCCGGCCTGCTGTTCTACTTCCGCACGGCGGGCGCACGGTACCGACTGCTGGGCTGGACGTTCGTCTTTCTCTACCTGATACTCACCTACCTGCACGTCAAGGCGTATTTCATCGCGCCCGCCTACCCTCTCCTGTTCGCCCCGGGGGCCGTGCTGTTCGGGCGTCGGCAATTGCGGCCACTGTTTGCCTGGGTACGGCCCGCCTACCTGGTGGTCCTGGCACTGGTCGGTATCCTGATAGCGCCGGACGTCCTGCCCGTCCTCCCACCTGCCACGCTGGCGCGTGCCTACCCGGCTTTTTCGGAGTCGCTCGCCGACCAGTTTGGCTGGGACAGCCTTACGCGCGATGTGGAGCGGGTCTATGCCTCACTACCGGCCACACAGCGTGCACGGGCATGTGTACTGACCAGCAACTATGGTGAGGCCGC
>JAICWV010000194.1 GCA_025966365.1 Chloroflexota bacterium
ATGTCTATACAGGCAAGAGACGTGCCGCATCAGATGGTGGGACCGTGCGTGCCGTACCAGCGCAGGAGCGGACCCAGCAGCGCCGTCCAGCGGCCCGCCACCAGAAACGCTCCCATCACCAGCAGAATCCCGGCGCCGGCCAGGTTGAAGGCGCGGAAGTGACGCTTGAACCATCCGAGGGACTGGAAGGCACGCTCGGCGAAGAGGGCCGCCGCCAGAAACGGAATACCCAGGCCCAGGGCATAGACGAAGAGCAGCAGCGCCCCTTGCTGGACCGTCGTTTCGGTCGCCGCCATGAAATAGATGGATCCGAGAATCGGCCCGATGCACGGAGCCCAGCCAAACCCGAATGCCATGCCAACCGGGAGGGCGCTCCAGATGCCGAAATCTCGATTGACATGAAAGCGCCAGTCTCGGTAGAGCGCGGGAACCTGGATCAGGCCGATGAGGACGAGCGCCATGAGAATGATGAAGGCCCCGGCGATGCGCTCCAGCGTGGGCAGGTATCCATGAATCATGGAGCCGATATAGCTGGCGGTAGCGCCGATGGCGACGAAGACAATCGAGAAGCCCAGCACGAAGAGTGCGGCTGCGCCCAGCACGGTTCCGGTGTTCTCGCGCGCCTGCACCTCTTCCATGCCCAGGCCCGATATGAAGGCCAGGTAGCCCGGCAGCAGGGGAAGCGTGCAGGGCGAGACGAACGAGAGCAGACCGGCCCAGAAGGCCAGGAAGAAGCCCGGGTCTTTCATTGCTCTCCCGAGCCCGTGGCAGGAGCACCCGCGCCAATCTCGGCTCGAACGCGCTCCAGATACTCATCCAGTACCACCGCCGCCGGTGCCCGGCCTCGCTGCCGCCAATTCAGGACCAGCATCACCAGCAGCACCACTCCGGCGAGCACCAGCGCCGGCGGGGCCAGCCAGGCCAGATTCCCGATCCCACTCGCCGGTGGGGCCAGCAGAATCTTGTCACCGTACCTGGAGACCAGGAAATTCTCGATCTGGCTCGCGCTCTCACCTGCCCGGAGTCGCCGCCGGATCTCCCCCCGAATGCCCTGGGAGAAGCCCGAGGGGGAATCGGCGACCGACTCTCCCTGGCACACCAGGCAGCGGAGATCCCGCGCGATAGCCATGGTCCGATCGGTCAACGAGGTCCGGGGCGCCGCGCTGCCGTAAGCGGCCAGGGCCAGGGCGCACAGGACCAGCAGCCATCCAATGGCGATCCAGCCTAGCCAGCGTCTCATGCCGTGATCCTCTTGATCTCGCGCGTCATCACATCCCAGGTCACCGGGCCGGTGGCCTTGTAGCGCACCACCCCGTGCCGGTCGATGAAATACGTCTCCGGCACCCCGTAAACGCCGAAGTCAATAGCCGTGTGTTGGTCAGGATCCACCAGTTGCGTCCAGCCCCCGCCGTATTTTTTGAGGAACGAACGCGCATCGGACGCCTGATCCTGGTAATCAATACCGACGAAGGTAACAGCGTTGCCGTATGTTTTCCAGGCCCGCATCAGGTCCGGATGCTCGTACTGACAGTCCAGACACCAGGAGGCCCAGAAGTTGACGATCACCGGCTTCCCACGCAACTCGCGGGAGGAGAGCGCTTTCCCGTCAAGCGTCCTGAGAGCGAAGCCAGGTGCCGGGCCGTTGACGACAGGCGATTTGACGGCGTTGGGATCGTGCTGAAACCCCGCGGCCAGGAGCGCCACCAGTGGCACGGCGATGACAAGCGCCCAGAAAGCCCGCTTCATGCCGTCACCTCTTCAGCGAGCAGGGTGGGCTGCGCCGCTTCCGCGGGAACGCGTCTTCGCCGCGCTGCCGGCAGCAGAGCCGTGATGCCGCCCAGCCCGATAATGATGCCTCCCAGCCAGATGAACCCAACCATGGGGTTCACGAAGACTTGAATGGTGGCAGGACTGGTGGCCGGGTGCTTCATGTGCGCGTCCACGCCCTGCAAGACAAAGTACAGGTCCTCGAACGGGTTGCGGCCCTGGAACAGCGGCGCCAGATCAGGCAGCGGATTGCGACCCGAGAAGAGGCCGGCAACCAGGTCGAAGGGTTCCTCTCGCACGGCGGGCGTGACGACCGGCTCCGCCTGACCCGGATAGACATTCAGGGAGGGCGTGAAGGTGCCGAGCATACGACCCCCTCTGAACGCCGATACCTGAGCACCCAGCACCATCCGGTTCGACTGCGGCTGGGGACGAAAGCCGTCGTAGCGAATCGTGTAGCCGTCCACCAGCATGGACTGGCCAGGCTTGAGCAGCGCGTCGGCCCGTACCTGGTAGACCTGGGAGGCGGCGATGCCCACCACGACCAGGAGCACGCCCAGGTGAACCAGGTACCCACCGTACCGCCGCGGGTTGGCGGCAAAGAGATGGCCCGCTCCCGCCACTGGACCTTCACCGGTGCTCCGCCGCCGCGCTCGCACGTCCTCAAGGATTCGACCCAGGGTGACCGTCAGGACGAAGGCGGCGGCCCCGAATGTCACCAGGGCACCGATGCCCCGCACGCCGATCAGTAACAACATCAGCACGACGGCGACGCCAACCGCCACCGCCGGAAGCAGCCGATATTGGAGATCCTCCAGCCGTGCCACGCCCCAGGGCAGGGCCGGGCCTACGCCCATGAGGAAGAGCAGAGCGAAGCCAATGGGAACCGCCACGTGATTGAAATACGGCGCGCCGACCGACAGCTGAGCGCCCTGCAGCGCCTCGGCAATCAAGGGGAAAATGGTGCCCAGCAGGACGGTGAAGGTTATGGCGACCAGCAGCAGGTTGTTGAAGAGAAAGGCGGTCTCGCGGCAGATGGTGCCGTCCAGCGCCGCCGGAGCACCCAGCTCATGGCCGCGGGCAAAGACCAGCCCGAGCGAACCCACCAGGACGACGGCGAAGAAAACCAGGAAGATAGGGCCGATCGACGACTGCGTGAAGGAGTGGACCGAGGCAATGACGCCACTCCGGGTCAGGAAGGTGCCCAGGACGCTGAAGAGGAAGGCGGCGATGATGAGCGAGATAGTCCAGGTCTTGAGCATGCGGCGCCGCTCCTGGACCTGCAGCGAGTGCAAGAAGGCGGTGGTAACCAGCCAGGGCATGAGTGAGGCGTTCTCCACCGCATCCCAGCTCCAGTAGCCGCCCCAGCCCAGCACCGCGTACGCCCACCACATTCCGCCGATGATGCCGAGGGAGAGAAAGGTCCAGGGCACCAGCGACCAGCGACGGATGAGCCGGAGGGTATCGGTTTCCGGCCCACCCCGGATCAGCGCCGCCATGGCGATGGCATAGGGCACCGCCAGCCCCACGTAGCCCAGATAAAGCAAGGGCGGATGGATGCCCATCATAGGGTTGTTCTGCAGGAGGACATTGGGGCCGTTGCCGTCGGCCGGCACCGGACGCACGGGCGCGAAGGGGTCGCCGGGAAAGGCGATGACGAAGAGGAAGAAGCTGGAGATGCCCAGCAGGATGGCCGTGGCGTAGGGCATCAGATCGTCCAGCCGCCGCGTGAAGCGAAGAAAGGCGACGGTGTAGAGAGAGAGGAGAAAGCCCCAGAACAGGATTGAGCCCTCCAGCGCGCCCCAGAGGGAGATGATGGTGTAGTAAAGCGGGGTCTCGCGGCTTCCCTCATCGGCCACATAGCGGACGGAAAAGTCATGGCCGACCAGCGCCACTTCCATCAGCAGCACCGCCGCCGCGACCAGAACCAGAACGCCGACGGCGCAGCGGCGCCCGATCGCCGCCAGCCGTTCATCGCGTTGCCGGCCGGCCCTGTAGGAGAGGACGGCGCCGGTAATGGCGAGAATCAAGGCGAGAAGGACGGCCAGATGGCCGAGGAGGCCGGTCATCAGGTGACGCAGTTATCCGGCGGCGGCACGTGTCCGGGTTCCGGCGCGCGATAGGTCGAGCAGTGTTTGACCAGTAGATCGGTGGCACGGAAGAGCGCGCCCGTCCACGTGCCCTCGACCACGACCCCCATGCCGGCCCGGAAGAGCGGCGGCGGGATGCCCTGACTGGTGACGTGTATAGACCCTTTCGGGTCCCGCATGAGAAAGCGCACCGTTTTCATGGTCCGGTTGATATGGACCGTTCCCGGCACCACCTGCCCGCCCAGACGGAAATGCTGCCCATCGGCATGCACGCCTCTGGCCAGTAATTCACTGGGCGTGATGTAGTAGACCAGGCTGCTGGCAAGTCCCTGGTAGACCAGAAAGCCGAGCGCCACGGCGATGACGAGGGTCCCGGCAATCAGGGAGCGGGCTGGACGTCGCATGCCGCTGTGTCCTCCCCTTCAACCGTCTCCCGGAGCTGCTGATCCACCTGCCGCGCCTGAGAAACGCGCCGCGCCAGGATCAGTGCATATATGACCAGCGCTGCCCAGACTAGGGTAAAGGAGGCGGCCACGTAACCCCACTCAGACACGCTGCGCCTCCTGCCAGAGAAACTCGTCGCGCTGGTGCTCCAGATCGGCCAGCCGCATCCGCACCCCCAGCAGAAAGACGAACAGCACGACATAGGCAAGCATATTGACCATCAGCGCCACTTCCATGCGGTCGTCGAGAAGCGGGTCCTGGAGCAGCCGGAGGGTCGGACCCTGGTGCAGGCTGCGCCACCAGGTGACCGACATATGGACGATGGGAATATCCAGAAAGCCGATGATACCGATCACGGCGCTCTGCTTGGCGCGGGCAATGGGGTCCGGCTGCAGCGCCCGCAGCATCAGGTACCCGGCGTAGATCACGAAGAGAATGGCAGTGGTGGTCAGCCGCGGGTCCCAGGTCCAGTAGGTGCCCCAGGTGGGCTTGGCCCAGAGCGAACCGACGCCGATGGCCAGGGCGGTAAAGAGCACGCCCAGCTCGGCGCAGGAGGACGCCAGGCGATCCCACATGAGGTCGCGCTTCCAGAGGTAGAGGCCGCTGGCGACCAGGACCAGGAAGAAGGCAAGGTAGGCCACC
>JAICWV010000110.1 GCA_025966365.1 Chloroflexota bacterium
AGGACTCGATCAAACCGATCCGATTTGAGGCTGTTGCCAGGGAGACAGAGGAATGACCGTTACCGCCGACACCAGGATCCAGGAGCTGCAGACCCAGCTGGATCACCTCACCGCGGCCGAGGGGATCGAGCGCGTGCCGGGGATATCCCTATGCATTCTGGATGGGGAAGAGATCCACGAGCTGGTCAGCGGCGTCGCCAATGGGCTCAGCGGGGAAACGGTCCGGCCGGAAACGCTCGTCCGGATCGCCTCGATTACCAAGACCTATACGGCAACGCTGGTCATGCAGCTGGTGGATCAGGGGCGTGTGGACCTCGATCGGCCGGTCGTCGAGCAGCTCCCGGAGTTTCGACTGGCGCGTCCCGAGGACACCGCCGCCGTCACCCCCCGCCAGCTACTCGCCCACACCAGCGGCATCTCCGGCGACATCGAGTTCCCGCCCGGGCGTGGAGAGGACGCGCTGCAGCGATGGGTGGCGCGGCTGGCAGACGTGCAGCCGCTGTTCAGCCCCGGCGTCACGCACTCCTACTCCAATGCCGGGTATAACGTGCTGGGCCGGCTGGTCGAGCATGTCCTGGGCATGTCATGGGAGGACGCGCTGCGAGAGAAGCTCACCGGGCCCCTGGGCCTGAAGGACACGGTAACGTTGCCGGAGGAGGTGCTGCCGAAGCTGCACGCGCTTGGCCACCGCACCGACGTCGAGAAGGGCGAGCTCACACCGATCGACACCTGGGATGCCGATAGAGGCTCGGCGCCGTGCGGTGAGATTTCGGCCAGCGCGCGCGATCTGATCGCCTTCGCCCGCATGCATCTCGATGGAGGGCTCGGTCCGGACGGGGCCCGACTGCTCTCGGCGGATGTCGCGGCCTCGATGCAGGAGCCGCAGATCGCCCTGCCCCGCCACGGCCTCGCCGCTGCCTGGGGGCTGGGATTTGAACTGTTTGCCTCCGGCGACGAGCTGATCCCGGGCCACGGAGGAAACGTCGACGCTCAGACCAGCGCGCTGTATCTCATTCCGGGGAGGCATGCCGCCCTCGGCGTCCTGACCAACTCCGACCGCGGCTCGATCCGCGTGCAGCCGCTGATCCGGCGCATCCTCGACGAGTGGTTCGGCGTCCGCTTGGCGCCGGATCTGGAGCCGCCGACGACGGTGCCCGATGTTCCCATCGAGCCGTACCTTGGCGCGTACGATCGCGGAGATTTGTTCTTCGACGTCGCGCGGAAGGATGACGGCCTCACCCTGACCATCACAGACCGACTGGGCCGCATGAACGAGGGCGAGTCGCAAACCTACGACCTGGTGCCGTGCGCGGAGGAAGGCGTGTTTCTGATGATGATCCCCGGAGTTCCCCGCGGCCTGCCCGTCGTATTCGAGCGGTGGGGCGACGGCCGCCTGTACATGCATGCCGGTGGCCGGTCAACACCGAAAACCGAGTCCCCGGCCGACGCAGGGGCACTGCCCCTGGACAGGGTGACAGAGTAATGGACACCGACGTTCTCATTCGCGGCGCCCGGGTGGTGGACGGCACCGGGAATTCCTGGTTCTACGGTGATGTCGCCATCCAGGGAGATCGCATAGCCTCGATCCTGCCGGCAGGGAAGGCCGACGCGTCGGCGGCAGGCGAGGTCGTTGACGCGACCGGCCTGGTGGTCTGCCCCGGATTCATCGACATTCAGAGCCATTCGATCCTCCCGCTCATGATCGACCCCCGTTGCCTGTCGAAGATCACGCAGGGGGTGACCACTGAGATCATGGGCGAGGCCTGGACCCCGGCGCCGGCCGGGGGCAGAGAAGACCATGAAGTCTTCCCCTGGGAGCAACACGAGGCGCTGCTTCCCTGGCGTGACCGGGTGAAGACCTGGACCCGCTTCCGTGATTGGTTCGATGCCATGGCCGGACAGGGAGTCTCCCCCAACATCGGTTCCTTCCTCGGCGGCGGCACGCTGCGCGCCTATGCCAGGGGACTCGAGGAAGGGCCGGCGACTGAGGAGGAGCTGGAGACCATGCGGCGCGTGATGCGCGGTGCGATGGAAGACGGCGCCTTCGGCGTGGCCTACGCCCTGATCTATCCGCCCGACGCCTTCGTCGGCACCGACGAGCTCGTCGAGGTGTGCAAGGTTGTGGGAGCGTATGGCGGCATCTACATCACGCACATGCGCTCCGAGGCGGACGAGTTCCTGGAGGCGCTGGACGAGACCATCGAGATTGGCGCGCGGGCCGGGCTGCCGGTGGAGATCTACCATCTGAAGGCGTCCGGCAAAGCCAACTGGCCCAAGATGGCCGAGGCCATCGAGCGCATCAACCAGGCGCGGGCCAACGGCCAGGATGTGACCGCCGACATGTATCCCTATCTTGCCGGCGGCACCGGCCTCTCCTCCGTCTTCCCGCCCTGGCTGGCGGCCGAGGGGAAATTCTATGAGAACCTGCGCGACCCGGCGACCCGAGCGCGAGCGAAGGCCGAGGTACTCAATCCCTCCGGCGGCTGGGAAGCGCTCGGCGCCCTGGCCGGCCCCGAGGGAGTCTTCCCGCTCGAGTTCTACAAGCCGGAGCACCAGGAATACGTGGGAAAGCCTCTGTCCGAGATCGCGGCGCTGCAGGGAAAGGACTGGATCGAGACCGCGGCCGATTTGCTGGTGGCCGAGGAGCAGCGCATCGGCACTATGTACTTCATGATGAATGAGGACAACCTGCGCCTGCAGCTCCAGCAACCCTGGATCAAGATCTCAACCGACGCGGGCGGCGTCGATCCGTCCTGGGCAGTCGCCATGGGACCGACACATCCGCGTTCCTATGGCACTTACACGCGGGTGCTGGGAAAGTACGTCCGGGAAGAGGGCGTGATCTGGCTGGAGGACGCCGTGCGCAAGATGTCGTCGGCGGTGGCACAGCGACTCGGCATCAGGGATCGCGGTCTGCTGCAGCCCGGCTGCTATGCCGACGTGGTCGTGTTCGATCCGGAAACCGTGGCCGATCGCGCAACATTTGAGGAACCGCATCAGCTCTCCGCCGGCATCCGCCACGTGTGGGTCAATGGAACCCGCGTGCTCGAGAATGGGCGTCATACAGGCGCTACACCGGGAGCTGTGCTCCACGGACCCGGCTGGGTGCCGGCACATTTGACCTGATGCCCTCTGAGGATGTCGTCACCAGGTGAGATTGTGGGCTCACCACCTCTCCGGCGCTGAGCCGCTACACGTGCCGAAAGCGAAACGAACGTCGGGTGGCCTGGAAGGCATCGAGGTCGGCACTGCGGGAATCCGCGATCGGCGAGATGACGAGCATAAAGTAGCCACGGCCGGCATGAAGTGCCGTGGCGCCAATAATTCTGTAGCCGTCGGTGCACGACCATGTAAACACGCGTGCCCGCGCTCCGTCGAGCGTCGAGCTCGGAAGCGACCGCGGCAATCCACAGATCTCAGAACGTGCCGACATGGCGAAGTCCGTCCACCGGGAGAGACTCCATCTGCCCGGAACTGCTGCGAGGAGGTAGTTCCGAGACAACTTTAGGTCGGTGAAGGTGTCAAATCCGGGCGAGTCAATGCCCCCGATGGATCCGCTGGTCCAATTCGCGAGAGCAGGGCGGTTGTACCAACGCGCGGAGTGGCCGGGGAGGGCAATCGAGTAGCCGTAGCGCTTTGAGACGAACGTGGTCGTCGGTGGTGCCTTCGCCGTCGGAGCACCGCAACCTGACAGCAAAAGCGCCAGAGCAATCGTGAAGAGGACCACGATGCATACCGCAGGGCTTATGGAAACACACCGGTGGATCAAGACATCTTCTTCGCTCCGCTGTAGTCCAGCGGTGGATGAAGGCTCTGCAGGATGATAACGACCAGTCTGGCCAGGATGCCAGGACACCGTCGCAGTCGATTTTCACGCGATTACGTCGTCTCCGGCGCTGGGTGCCGCGTTGTTGTTCGCGTGTTCCCTCCGCCAAGCTCCAGGAGCCGGATGCCGAGCTCGAGCGCCAACCGGTTGTCGGCGTTCTCCAGATCCAGCTCCGCCAGCTGAGCGATTCGTCCGATCCGGTACTCGAGGGTGTTGCGGTGAATGCCGAGCTCCGTCGCGGCCGTCCGCAGGCGGCCCATATGCCGCAGGTAGGTCGCCAGCGTGAGGACGTAGTCGGTGCCGTGCTCCTGGTCATGGCTGATGATGTTCTGGAGGGCGGCCGGAACCATCCCCTCGTGCTCGCGGAGCGCGAACAGCACGCGGTGAATACCCAGGTCGTCGTAATGCAGGGCACGGTTCCCACCCCATAGGGTTTGTCCCAGCTCGACCGCCAGCTCCGCCTGCCGGAAGCTCTCGGCCATGTGCTCGAAGGACGGAAAGTCACGGCCCACGCCAACGGTGACGCGGGTATCCTCGAGGAATGCGGCCGTGCGGCGAACGATCGACCCGGCCAGCCGCATTGCAGCGGCTTTGCGCTCAGAGGCGGGCTCGGAGCCGGCATCGAGCAAGATGACGACGCTGGAGCTGCGCATGCCGACCACCGCGTCCGGATCAATCGCCAGCACCTCCAGCTTGACCAGCTCCATCAACCGCTCCTGCTCCCAGCGCCAGGCCGCTCCAGAACGCCCCGCGCGCCGCAACCGGAAGGATTCGAAATCGTCGATAGCAACCACCAGCGCCTGCTGCAGCCGATCGACGTTCCAGCCCACCGACAGCGCGACCGTCCGGACATTCTCCGGGTTGGAGATGCGGCCCTTGATCACATCCTCGAGCAGCTCCGCGCGCAGCATTGCTTCTCGCCGTGTCGCAATCTGCCCCCGTGAAAAAATCGCGGCCGCGACCTCGGCCGCCTGCCTGATCGCTGCGTAGTCCCTGTCATTCAACGGACTGGCGGTGTCGGTGACCCAGATGATCCCGAACAGCTCGCCGTCAGCAAAAATGCGCATGGCGACGCGCCCGGAGTGTCCCAGCTCGGGATGCGGCTCCAAGTGCAGCGGCCAGTCGCTGGACCGCACGCGCGACACGAAGTCTTTGAAATCGGCGTGTTCCATGATTCGGGCGGCCGCTCGCCGCCGCAGAATCGTGTCCACCCGGTCCTGATCGACGTCGCGTCCCGTGGGTGAGTTCGCCAGGACCTCGTGAGTCGGTGATTCGATGGTCACCGAGTTTCCAACCAGACGTCCCAGGGTCTCCGCCAGGTTCTGCAGCGTCCCGGCGACGTGCAGCCCGGCGATGTCGATGTTCCCGAAGGACGTGGCGACCGCCCGGCTCAGGACGCTCACCGTGCTGCGTGGGTCTACGCCCGGATCCAGCATACCCACGGCGATGGGCCCGTTGACCGCAAGATCACGTATCTGGCGCTGCTCTCCCTCCGACAGCGAGCACGGTGACAGGAGCAACCCCGCCGCCGATACCACTCGGCCCTCAAGGATCTGCAGCGCGTACGTGCCTGTAGACGGGCCCTCTCCCAGAATCATGAGCTCACCCGATAGCGCGTTGACCGCGTCGTCCATCTGCTCGACACAGGTCACGCACGTCACCGCTCGGTCGCATGCCCGATCGCTGAGCCACAGTTGGGCCAGGCGAGGGCCAAGAATCTGGGGGATGTCCTGAATTCGGAACGTCACGGTCAAGGATACCGATCTCGGCCGCGAATTTCACAGAGCTTGCCGCGGCGCGTTGGAAAATATTCCAGAATTTTGTCCCTGGTGGGAGCAGGGTATGTTGGCGAGTTTCCATAGGTGACCCGGCTCTTTTCGTATGTTCCTCCAAAGCGGCCAGGGAGCCGACTCGATACGATTGACGGAGCAGCAGACGGCGAGTAAGTCGCGTCGCTCGACGTGGGAAGGCCACAGGACTTGAGCTCACAGGCGGAGATTCACGACATCGCCCACGATGTGGACGGGATCGAGATTGAAGACGTTCACGGAATAGCGAAGGCACGTGAGGTCGAGAAGCTCCAGATGGAGATCTGGAGCGCAAACGCGGGCTGGATCGTTCCCTCGCACGCATTGCTGATCGTGTCGGACTATGGCGGCATTCTCCTGGGAGCACGGATTGACGGTGTTCTCGTCGGGTTCGTGCTCGGTTTTCTGGCGCGCGCCGACGGCAAGCTCTTTCACGCCTCGCATATGCTGGGCGTACTCCCTGCCTGTCAGCACCATGGAGTCGGTTCCGCTCTCAAGTGGCGCCAGCGCGACGTGGCCCGGGCCCAGGGTCTCGATCTGATGCGATGGACCTTCGATCCCCTGGAAGCGCGCAATGCCTACTTTAACTTCCACAAGCTTGGCGCGGTCTGCCGCTCCTACCAGCCCGACTATTACGGACCGATGCCGGATGCGTTGAACCGGGATCTGCCCTCCGATCGCCTGTTGGTGGAATGGCATCTGACCGACGACGAGCGGGCGCAGCCTGATTCCGTCGCCCCGCACCCTATCGTTCGCGGCCGGGACGCGAGCCCCGAGGTCCAGATCGACGGTCTGGAGAGCGGTGACCCGGTCACGATCGAAATCCCGCCCAACCTGCAGGCATTGAAGCGTGAGGCTCCGGATCTGGCGCTGTCATGGCGGCTGGCCGTTCGGCAGGCGTTCTCAGCCGCCTTTGAGGCTGGCTACCAGGCGTGCGATTTTCGCGACGGTGCCTATGTTCTGGTCCCAACCAGCGAGTTGAGCCATGCGCATTGAGTCGGTTGAACTAAAACAGGTTCAGCTCGAGCTGACCGCTCCCTTCACGACCAGCTTCGGTACGACCCTCCGGCGCCCGTGCATCATCACGGCGGTTCATGCCGAGGGCGAGACGGGCCTGGGCGAGTGCGTGGCCTTCGATGGCCCCTGGTATTCCTATGAGACCACCACGACCGCCTGGCACGTCATGTCCGACTTTCTGATCCCACGTTTGCTGGAAGCGAATATCGCCGAACCCGAAGATGTGTGGTCCCTGTTCGCGCCCATTCGCGGCCATAACATGGCCAAGGCCGCTCTGGAGATGGCCTGCTGGGACCTGATTGCCCGCTGCCGCGGAGTCTCGCTGGCATCCCTCCTTGGCGGGACGCGAGAGCGCGTCCCTGTCGGCGTCTCGGTCGGCATCCAGCCGTCTCCCGACGCGCTGGTCGAGACCGTCGGGCACTTTCTGGACGACGGCTATGGGCGCATCAAGCTCAAGATCGCGCCCGGGGCGGACGTCGAGTTCGTGACTGCCGTGCGCGAGGCCTATCCCTCCGCCCTGGTTCAGGTCGATGCCAACTCCGCCTATACCCTGGCAGACACGAATACCCTCCAGCAGATGGATCACCTCGACCTCTTGCTCATCGAACAGCCCCTGTCTCCGGACGACATCGTCGACCATGCCTGGCTGCAGCGAGAGCTGAACACGCCCATCTGCCTGGACGAGAGCATTCACTCCCCGGATGATGCGCGCCATGCCCTCGATCTCGGCAGCTGCCGTATCATCAACATCAAGCCCGGCCGCGTCGGCGGCCACAATCAGAGCCGCGAGATCCACAATCTCTGCCTCTCTCGCGGCGCGCCGGTCTGGTGTGGCGGCATGCTCGAGACAAACGTCGGCCGCGCCCACAACGTGGCGCTGGCGTCACTCCCCGGCTTCAGCTTGCCGGGAGACATTTCAGCGAGCTCCAGGTACTACGCGCAGGACATTGCCGGACCGGGATTCAGCCTCAACGACGACAGCACTCTCTCGGTACCCACCGGGCCAGGAATCGGTGTCGAGCTCGAGCACGGGATCGCATGGGACCGCAGCGCCACCTTCCGCGCCCAACACCACGTCTCCGTATCCTGACCACACACCGTTGCAGCCGGTCCGGACACAGCCGATATCTGGCGAAGCCTGAGGAGCGCGGCAGGGGAGGACAACGTCCTCCCCTGCGCCCTTATTTCCCCGCGGCGACGACAACCCACCAATAGTTGCCGGCAGCGATCAGTCCCTGACCGTTCATGTCACCTTTCTTCTTGTCCTCGATGAAGGTGTACAGCGGAGCCCCGTCGTAGGTCAGCTGTTTGGTGCCACCTTTGCGCGGCGCCACACCGAACGTTCCGGGGACGTTGCGGATCTTGCTCGGCGCAGTGGTCCCCTTCTTGACGAGGATCGGCGGCCAGAACCTGGCGCACTGCCCGTAGCACGCGCTCTTGTTCTTGCTGTCGGAGGCAAAGACGTAGACGGCCCGCCCCTTTGGCGTCACCAGGACGTGCGCCGTGGTTGACGTGACCAGGGCCGCTGCTCTCGAGCCGGAATGGCTTCGCGCCTGGGCAGGCGAGACGCCAACCCCGACGAGCAGAGCTGCCAGGACGACAGCGGTGACGAGTGTGAGGGCAGTCCAGGCGCGAGCCGGGAAAGCAGTGGACGTCGGGTTCTCACCGGTACCCCGGCGTCGAAACCGGGGGGCCCGGCGCAGAGGGCTGGGGCGGGTGGAGACTCGCTGGGTCATGGAATATTCCTCCTTGCTGTGTGTGGTGATCTATCCGGTGCACGGTTACAGGCCTTCAACAGCATTGATGCCCGGACGAAACGCATGCACCCGGCTCTCGATATCCGGCTCCAGCGATTCCGATGACCGGATGCCGCAGCGGTCACAATAACAGGCGAGGTAGATGGTGGACTGGAAAGAGCAGCCGCTCGCCCTCTACGCCTGGGCCATCGTGCTCAGTGGCACGTCCGTGGTCGCGGCGGCGTGCCTTATCGCAGCAGGCCCACTACCTCTGCTGGTGGCGGCGACATCGCTCTGCCTCATGGTCGCACTGGGCGGAGCGGTGGCTGTGGGACTGACGCTCGCCACGGGGAAGGATGTGGTCCGCGCCGCGGTGATCGGGGCCGGGATGCTCTCTCTGAGCGCCGTCCTTATCCCTCTCGCCGTCACCGACACATCCGACCCGGTGTGTAAGACTCAGGATTGCGACCTGGGTCCGTCCCTCGGTGGAGCTGCCTTCTTTGGCATCACATCGCTCGTCTTCTACCTGCTGATCGGTACTGGATACCTACTCCGAAAGTGGCTGGCGTCCCGTCATTCATCGTGACCGACGTACATCCCAACCTGGCCCGCCCGGCCGCGCTACCCCGCGGGGAGACGTTTCTCGAAGAAGATCATCTCCGGCTGCCGGACGAAGCCCATTCGGTCATTGATGGCCAGGATGGGGCGGTTCACCGTATCGTTGCCGGTCACGATGGTCTTGTAGCCGTGCTCGCGAGCCCAGAGAACGCCGCGCACCTTCAGAGCCGTGCCGATTCCCAGTCCACGGTAGTCCCTCTTTACCCCTGTCATTAGAATGTCCGCCCGTAGATGCTCGCGGTCCAGCTCAAAATAGGTCAGGCCCACGTATTCATTCCCGTGCCGGGCGACAAAGTAGGCATCCAGTGGACGGTCGGGGTGGTTGATCACGCGCTCGACATAGCGCGCCATGCGCTCCTCCACTTCCTCCGGCTTCAACTGCTCACGCGTCGAGGTCACCGATTCGGGCGACGGAATATCCTGCATCGTCTCGCGCTCCAGCTCGAACACAAGCCGATCGCGGCGGGGATCGTCGGCGAGATCGGTCAGCGGCACAATCTCGAACCCTCGCGCCTGAAGACGCTCGTCAACGTCTCCATACGCCTCCGCCTGGAATGAGCTCACGTCGAGTTCGGACTCCCACATCCGAAAGTCCTCGACGAAGTCCCTCGTCTGGAGGAATCGGAGCGTGTCCTCCTGGTCGGCATATGCACGCGCCTGGTAGGCAATCGGCTCGTGCTGCTCCAGCTGTGCCGTGAGGAAGTCGTAGAGCGCTGAGCCGATTCCACGATGCTGGTAGTCGGGATCGACCGTGATCGAGACCTGGAACTTCTGAGGATGATACATGTCGGAGGACTGGGAATAGTCACCGACCGCCACGACAACTCCATCTATGTCCGTGACCCAGCGCTCTGCCTTCAAATGTCCTGGACGATGTATGTCCCAGTCTTTGATGCGCGCGGCCGTTACCGGATTTCGCGGCACCGCGCGATTCATAACGCGGGTAATGGCCTCGTAGTGGATGGGCCCAAAGGGGTGGATGGCCATGGACATGACAGCACGTGACTCCGGAGCGGAGAGGGAAGCATAGCACGCCGTTCGGAAGCGTAGTGCGAGCAGAAAAACCGATCGCGAGGCTTATGTCACTCGGCCCAGGTGAAGTCCTCAAGACGTCGATCCATGCCCTCGGTCCAGCCCTGGGAAGTGATGTGATACGCCCCCCAGCGATCCAGCCGCAGGAATCCCAGCCCGACCAGCTCGCGGACCCGGATTTCCACGCCCGGCCGGCCCTGCATCTGCCGGCGCGACAGCGGCCCCTGGATCACCTGAGCGACGATCCCGTCGAGATCCAGTCCCCGGCCTCTATGCACATCCTGCGCCTCATCAACGGCTTCCAGGATGCGATAGCTGACAGGATCCCGCGTAGCGGTTCCGCCCGCGGCTGCTCCTTCCTGCCTCGTGAGGTCGACGCGCATCGTGTAACTCCTTATCTCCAACCCTCTGCGCAACATCGCCGGGCACGACGTGCCCTCCTCGATGATTTCTGTACTTCCGTTCCTGATCGTCCTCCTGGCTCCGGGAAACAATCCCCTAGATCCGGCGCTTCACTCTCACAACATAGCTCAGACGGTGTCCTGCCACCGTACCGGTCACGCGCCAGCAGCCGGTACGGGGAAAGGTGATTCCAGTCGAGTGAAATCCAATAGACCCATATCCACCGGGAATAGACGGCTTCAGCGTCGGCATCGGGGCGCCCAGGCGGTGGCCGTGGATCTTCAGGCTCCCGTGAACTGCGCGCCACCAGGGTACCTTCACACTCATGGTTCGGTCCACGGTATAGATGCCATCCGGCGGTATCTGCGTCCACAAATATGGATTGCCGTACCACTCCCAGTCGCGCTGCGCGGGCCGCTCGGACGGATCGACGCCAAGCGAGGACGGCGGAACGGTATGAGAACCGGGACGCGTCGCCGGGCACGACGAGGCGGCCGCAGGTGTCTCCTTGGAAACACCAACGGGCGCAAGCAAGGAGGCACTGAGAAGGATTGCCAGGCAGACGCGTCGAGCCATGAGGTGGGGTCCTTTCGCCGACCGTCCCGTCCAGTAAACGCGTGGATAATCCTTTGTGCATCTATGGTATAGCCGAAGCAGCAAAAAAATGCGACTTACGCCAATTTCACGAGCGGAGCGAATCAAACGGCGCACCACCGACATCCACCGTTGACTCAAACGGAAAGTTGGTTGTTCATGCTTGCGAGAGCGAACCGGCCCTGGACACAACCTCGGTCGCTACGCGGGCCGCCCACCAGCGACTGACGAGGTGTCGGGGCGATGTTCACTCGCCGGCTTGTGGTGTTCTCTGAAGCACCGGCTGCTCACCGAACAGATGGAGGACGATTCCTCTGCGGCCGGTATGACTCTTCATCCACGCACTGCCTGCCCCTGGCCGGATTCTCGCAACCGGCTGGTTGGATCACCGGACCACTGCCTCCCGGTAGCCGGTCCCTCCGCGGGCCGGCTGGGGATGGACCAGAGGGTGGGTAGGAACCAGAAGGGGATCGACCCACCGGACCATGGAAGGTCCGGCTACAGTCGGAATGGTGTGGGAATCACGGGACATGGCGGATGCCGGCAGACGGGACGGTGGTGGGGCCATCGGAGACAGGGGATGCGCACTGCCGGAACCATGTCGGGAGTTTGGGAGCTGTGAGGATGCCCAAGGCCGGCCGGGGGGGGAACCGTCCTACAGTGCGTGGTTCATCATGCCTGGCTGCATGCTGGGCCAGGAAGCGCACCGGGCGACCGAAAAATCACCCCTTGATACGATTCCGTGACTGCTCTCGTTGCGTGGTCGCCT
>JAICWV010000241.1 GCA_025966365.1 Chloroflexota bacterium
ACAAATTGGGCAGTAACCGGTGGAAGGATCAATCGGGCCGGATCTAGCCCCCGGCTGCCCTGATCACCCAGAACACCACCATTCCGGCGCCGATGCTGGCCCAGAGCTGCCGCACCCGGAATGCCACGGCCCCGGCCAGGATGACGGCCACGATCCGCGCGAGGGCGTGCTCGCCGGTGGGAGCGACGTTGGGGACCACCAGGGCGGCGAAGACGGCGACCGGCACGTAGCCGAGGAAGCGGTCGAGCGCCGGGGGAATGGGCCGATCGCCGATCAGGAAGCCGGAGACGCGCGTGAGGTAGGTCAGGACCGCAATGATCGCGATCAGGAGCCAGCGTTCCATCACGCCTCCTCGCGGTGCAGGGCCGTTCCCAGCGCCGAGGCGGCGATGGCGGAGATGAGGATGGTGGTCCCGGCAGGAATCAGATGGCTGAGGACCAGTGCCATCCCGCCCGAGATAACGGCGACCGCCGCCTGCGTCCGGGTCCGCAGCAGCGGCACCAGCAACGCCAGAAAGGTCAGCGGAAAGATCAGGTCGAGGCCCAGGCCCTGCAGGTCGGGAATAGCGGTCCCGAGAATGGCGCCGAGCAGGGTGGCGAGATTAAAGACGGCGTACAGGCTCAATCCCGCGCCCGCCAGAAAAGCCGGCCCGCCCTGCCCGTCCAGATACTCCTTCACCGTCAGGCCGTACGATTCGTCCGTCATCACGAAGGGCAGCAGCAGTCGAGCCGGCAGGGATTGCATCCGCAGGAGACCCGACAGCGAGAGGCCGTACAGCACGTGCCGCAGATTCAGCAGCAAGGCCGTGAGCACGATGGCGACGCCGGTAGCGCCGGCCATGGTCAGCGTCACTGCCGCCACCTCCGCCGAGCCGGCAAAGACGAAGATCGAGAATGCCTGGGCCTGCAGAATGCTGTAGCCGGCCGCGCGTGCCAGGATGCCGAAGGCGAGGCCAAAGGGGCCGACACCCGCCCACAGCGGCACCATGGCGATGGCGCCGCGGCGAAAGAGGGCGGCGCGGGTAGGGATCTGGACCTCCATCACATAGCCTACCCGCCACCCGGTGCTCCGCGATGCCCTCGGGCCGCATCGCCAGGATGATCGGTAGCCGAGCCCTTCAGGGCGCAGTGCCAGGCGTGCTCCACGTCCTCCACCCCGACCCCGGCAACGCCGTCTAGATTCTCCTCCGTCCAACCACGTATCCTCATGCCAGGCAGAAGTTCATGGGAGAAATCATTCCACTGCGAAGTGACGGGGAGCAGCCGGTTGCGCCCGCTCCCCACGTCCGCACCTTCCTCATCGCCGATATACGCGGCTACACCGACTTCACGCACCGGCGCGGCGACGAAGCCGGGGCGCGGCTCGCCATGGCCTTTGCCGGGCTGACGCGCGAGGCAGTCGAGGGGCGCGGCGGTGAGCTGCTGGAGTTGCGCGGCGACGAGGGGCTGGCCGTCTTCACCTCGCCGCGACAGGCGCTCCGCGCCGCCCTCGATGCTCAGGCTCGCTACGACGACTACTCCCGCGAGCACCCCGACGACCAGCTGAATGTCGGCATCGGGATCGACGCCGGTGAGGCCGTCCCCGTCGAGGGCGGCTACCGTGGCTCCGCGCTCAACATGGCCGCTCGTCTCTGCGGGGCCGCGCTTCCCGCCGAGATCCTGGCCACCGAGGCGGTCTCGCATCTGGCCGGCCCCGTCGATGGACTCACCTATGCCGATGGCGGAAAGCGTCCGTTAAAGGGCATGCCGGAGAAGGTGCGGGTCGTCCGCATTCTCGCCGGCGATGTGGAGCCGGAGTCAGTACCGGGCCCGAGCGCGTACCGCGAGCCGTCCTTGCCTTCCGTCGCCGACTTCACCCGGGACCTCGGCGCCATCATCAGCGAGCACGTGCAGGGCATCAACCGGCAGGTCGGAGAGGAGCTGGCCCGTGACCTGGCCGAGGTGCGCTCCGAGCTGGCGGCTGAGCGTCATGGAGCCCAGGTGATTCCCGGCGAGGCCAAGGAAGTACCGCATTTCCGGCGGATGGGGCAGGAGATCCCCGGACGTCAGGCTCCGGCCGCGCTCCGCAGGCCGCCCCGGCGAGACCGCACCTCCGCCGTGCCCTGGATCGCGGCGGCCGTCCTTCTGCTGATCCTCGTCGCCATCGCCGTCATCCTCTGGACCCACGTCCTGTAGAGCTTTGCTCGGGGTCGCCACGTACGCTCCCATCCATATCGGCATCCCGACGCGAAAGTGAGACGACGGAAAGATGTAGGACGGTTCCTCCGTGGCCGGCTGCCCGCACCCCGTCTGTCTCTTCATCCAACCACCGCCTGCCTGTGTCCGGCTCCCCTGGACCGGCCTGTCTGTTCATCCGACCACTACCTCGCTGTGGCCGGATTCTCGCAACCGGCTGGTTGGATCATCCCGACAACGTTCCCCGGTAGCCGGTCCCTCCGCGTGCCGGCTGGGCATGGGCCAGGGGGTGGGAAGGAACCAGCGGGGGAGCGACTCACCGGACCATGGAAGGTCCGGCTACAGACGGAACATCCCTGGGAGTCATCGGACAGAGGGGATGCAGACCGTCCGGGACGATCTCGGGATCACAGG
>JAICWV010000047.1 GCA_025966365.1 Chloroflexota bacterium
CAGCTTCAGGCTTTTCCCAATCTTCCGCTGAGCCTGTGTTACCTCGGCGATCACCGCACGACCGAATGATCTCCTTCCGTCGTATGATCTGATCACCCCGCGCATTTGATTGTGCGTGGGTGCAGCAGCACACATAGCGGTGCTACTGTAAACCAGTGAGCCTACCTCCAATGTCCTGGGGGCGCGGCCCGCCGAAGGGAGAGATGGGTGAGCGCTGTTACTGCCGGTAGTCCGGCGATCGCCGGGACAGAGTCATGGGGTCCGGTCGCGGTCCTGAAGCGATGGGTGAATACGGCCGCGCATGCGGGAGTGGCCCCAGGCGACTCCGAGCCGCTCCAGCGGCAGAAGGCGATTCTGACCCTGGGCGTGGCCATGAAGGTCATGTGTTGTCCGATATGGGTCATCGCCTACGGCCTGCTCGGGTTCACCCTGGCCGCCGCGGCTCCCCTTCTTTATATGCTGCTCAGCGCGGGAAGCACGGCTCTCTTCGTGGTCAACAAGAAGTTCGACTCGTACGCTACCCGACAGATCTTTCTGATGCTCTGCTTGCCGGTGGCCATGCAATACGCGCTCGGCGGCTATGGCCCGGCCAGCGCCGTGATTCTTTGGTCGCTCCTGGCGCCACTCATGGCGTTCCTGTTCCACGGCGTACGCCGCGCCCTGCCCTGGACGATCGCCTTTGTGGTGCTGGCCGCGCTCTCCGCAGTCCTTGGCCTGGTGGGGATTCCGGCTCCCGCGGCGACTCCGGCGCCGGTGCAAGAGTTCTTTTTCGCGATGAATGCCGTCATGGTCGCTGTCATCGTCTGCGTCACCGTGCGCTATTTCGCCCTCCGGCTCGAGGCTGAGCAGGCCCGATCGGAGGCACTGCTCCTGAACGTGTTGCCCGGGCCCATCGCCCAGCGTCTGAAGGCAGGCGAGGAGCTGATCGCGGACACGATGCCAGAGGTTTCGGTCCTCTTTGCCGATATCGTCGGGTTTACCCGGATGACAGCCCATGTCGCTCCGACCGAGATGGTGCAGATGCTGAACCGGATCTTCTCCGGCTTCGATACGCTGGCGAGCCGTCACGGAATGGAGAAGATCAAGACCATCGGAGACGGCTACCACGTGGTAGCCGGATTGCCGTGCGAACGCCCGGATCACGCGCAAGCGGCGGCGGAAATGGCGCTGGACATGCTGGAGGTCGTTCGGGCGCTGGCCGAAGAAAGCGGCCTGCCCCTCTGCCTCCGCATCGGTATCGACTCTGGTGGGCCCGTTATCGCCGGGGTGATCGGGACGCACAAGTACGTGTACGAGGTGTGGGGCGACGTGGTGAACACAGCCAGCCGCATGGAGTCGCACGGCGTCCCGAATGCGATCCAGGTGACGGAGGCGGCCTGGGAGCTGCTGCGCGATGACTACGACTTCGAGGAGCGCGGCTCCATCGAGGTCAAGGGAATAGGACGGATGCACACCTATTTCCTGACAGGCCGCGCCGCCGTTGATCAGCGCGTCTCAGAGATCGCCTGACCCGAGCCGTCGCCGCGGGCTTCGTCCGGACGGAGTCGGGCATGAATATCGGGATGTGACACGGGCTATACTGTCAGCAGGACCCTGCACCCAGGGGCCGCCATCACGGCTGTACCGAGCCATCTATGTCCGTGATGCCACCACAGCGTCTTCTGCCGCCCGGCTGAGACGGTGGCTCCAGAACGATCGGTAGGTGGCGCGGTGCACAGGACAGTTCAGCTTCCGATAGCGGACGAGCCGGCCGCGGCCGCCGAGCCCGAGGTGCGGACGCTGCGTCGTGTGATCGAGGACAACTCGAATCTTTGTTTCCTCGATACGGATGGGGTGACCCGCGATGCGGCACGCATGGCCCAGATCATGGACGGATGGCACCCGAACCGCTCCGACAGCTCGGCGGGCGTACGGCGCAACTGTGCCTTTGACCCCGATCTCCCTGTCGTGGTTTCCGGAAGCCACGTCCGCTACCCGCCGCGGAGCGACCATCCCGGCCAGAAGGACATTCTCTTCACTCTCGTGCCACGCAGCGGGAGCGCGTAGCTCGAGACCAACACGATCACAGGAGAACGCATCATGCGGTTTAGTAGCAGCAGCGGCCGACCGGCGTCCCGGCGCGTCCCCGAGATATTCACCGAGGACCCGAGACCTGGAGCCGGCCAATTCGTCTACTGCAAGGGCTGCGGGGAGCCGCTGGAGAGCCGCGACCGCTTCTCGCGATCGCGGCCGGTAGTGACCGTCATGATGTGCGAGGCTTGCCGCGTAGTGCACGGGCATGACCTCATCCCCACGCCGGGCTCGGCGACCTTCTGCTATCGCTGCGGTGGCCCGGACGAAGTGTTCGTCTCCACCGGCCTCTGGCCGGAGACGCATCACGTCTGCCCGCGCTGCCTCCCCGATCGCGCGGATCGCTATCGCCGTGGCGACTTTGCGCCGCCGGAACGCGAGGCCGCGCCCGCGGACACCGGTTAACCGGAGGAGAGGGCTTCAGTCCGGCCGCCATGCGGCCCGAGATTCCTCACGTACCCGTATGGCGCCCCGCAGCAGCCAGATGCCGATCAGCCCGACGATCACGCCCAACACCGCGTACTGTCCATGCCCGGACATGCTGGAGCCGCGGATAACGTTGACTCCCTGCAGAATCCAGACCAGTCCGACGACTGTCAGTACCGCTCCGCCTATGGCTCGAACCCAGCGCATTCCGTACCTCCCGCGTCAATCAAGCTCCTGTACTTATTCAGTACGCTTGCCGGTAACGTCATTCCCGGACATGGAGCGATCGGGGACCGCGGGTCGGATGCAGGAAGTATTAGCGGGGCGACCTACCATCGAGAACCAGATCGTATTCCTCGCGGAGCCGGTTCCGGTGATCGGTTTCCCTGGAGAGGTAGTCCCGGGCCTGCTTGGCCGCAGGGCTTTCGAGCCCGTGATCGGCGCATGCCTGGTCGTATAGCTTTCGCGCCGCCATCACCGACCCCACCGCTTCGCGATAGGCATCGCTCAATCGGCCGGTGGCGTCGCGCGCCTCGTCTGTATTTCCGGTCACGGCGTGGCCGCGGCGTCGAAGACCATATGCGCCAGGTAGTCGCGGAGGCTGTCCTCGGTGCCTCGCTCACTGACCCGGATCAGAGTGTTGTAGGGCGCAAAGCTAGCAGGCACGTCCCGGCTGAGGATGGCATAGGTGGCGTGCTCTGCCCACCGCACCTTGGCTGCCATGCGGTCGGACGGGGACATGGCCGATCCCGAAGGGAGCATGACCGGCACGATGTGAAACGGGCCCTCATCGCCCACCGATTCGATGAGCTGCAGTGCCCGCAACGGACCCATGGAGGTCGGAGGGAGGCCGGATTTAGACGTGGAAGCAGAACGATATGACGTCATCGCGAAGCCTATCCGGGATCAAGGTGACGTTGACCGGCTGCGGCCGTATGGCTGCTGTCGCGCTCAGAAAAGGCCGGCTTGACTCCGATTTCTACTTCAATTGTAGAGCATTCGTTCAAGGTTGTGCGGGATTCACCGCGTCGAGGTAGCCTGCATAGGCGTGCGTCAACGACCCCTCGGGATCGCGATAGTACGCCTGTGGATCGACGTGCAGCGCCACCTTCCCGGCGCCGAGGTCTCCCAGCCGCTGGACGATGGACCCGGATGTCACCTCCGATCCGAATCGACGCATGACATCCGCCGCCGGTTTCGGCGACCCATCGGCGCGGAACAGGCCAAAGGAGCGTTCCCGCACGGTGAGATCGAATGGCGGTCGTTGCCACAGATCGGGTGCGTAGTCGGCATAGCACCATGCCACGGCCCCAAGCGCGCCGATCTGCCACAAACGGTCGAGGACGGTGGCGTAATAGGCGGCTCCCTCCTCCTCGCTCACCAGGAGCTGCGGTTTCGATGTACCCAGGAAGTTGTCGCGGATGGTGTGGGTGGCGGTTCCGGCCGGTGCGGTGGGGAGTCCGAATTCCTGCATCAAGACCGGCTGCCCGCCTGCCAGCGAGGAGGTGAGCGTGACCAGGAAGGGAACCCATTCCGCATCCATGGGGCCGCGGGCGGCATCGTTGTACATGGGATAGGCGTGCATGGAGAGATAGTCCATGAACTGGGTCATGAGGGGGACGGTGAGCCCGTCGGTGGTCAGCGAGATGGAGTGGGCGCCGTAGGTCACAGGAACCGTGGGGTCGGCCGACCGAATGGCTCCGCACAGCACCTGGAACCACAGCCACGCGGTATTGGGGCTTGAGGGCACCTTGATCTGATCGATCTCATTGGCCAGGTCCCAGCTGTGCAGCGCCGGGTGACCGGCGGTTGCATGCGCTGCCTCGCGTGCCAGACGTGCCTGCGCCCGGAGAAGTCGCGCATCCCCATAGAAGTCGCCCACCTCGAGATCGACCTCGTGCCCGTCGGTAAATTGGAAGGTCTTCCGATGGGTGGGTGTGTCTGTGTAGATCCAGCCCGGCAGCCACAGAAGGCCGCTCATGTTCCCGACAAGTAAGGTCGGAACGGCCTGGAGGCCATGTTTCGCCGCTGTATCGAGAACCGTGACCAGGTTGTTGAGCTGCCGCGCCGAGACAAAGTTCTCCTCCGGCTGGAAGTCCTCCCAGAGCAAGAAGAAGCGAACGTGCTGCGGGCCCCACCCGGCAATCTGCGCGAACTCTTCGTCGACCTCGACGCCGTCGAACTGCTTCCACCAGTACATGGCCTTACGTCGCGGCCAATAGTTCACGCCGAGCTGAAAAGCGGGAACCTGCGCGGGCACCCTGGCTACCAGTGGAGCGGATGCGGGAAGTACTTCTCGACCAGCTCCCGGTAATACGGCTCCAGCTTCTGCACGTCGGGCCGCTCGTCGCCCTTGGAGTAGAGATCGTAGGGGTTGAAGGTGTGGACCCAGGGCAGCATCTCGCGGTCGTGCTCGTTGGTGAGGTGCGTGTACGCGCCCTCCCGGTGCCAGGCATAGAAGGAGTGAAAGCGGATCATCGCCAGCGCCTGTTCGGGCAGGCGCGAGTCATCTTTGATCACGTGATAGAGGTACTCGTCGTGGCCGAAGGAGAGGTTGACGTGGTCCAGCCCGCAGCCTTCCTCGTAGATGCCATTGGGCGTGCTGTTGACCGGATCCGTGCGGTCGGGGTTGTTCTCGAACAGCTCGGGAAAGATGATAGCGTCGGAGAAGGCGCAGCCGACCGGAAATGTATCGCCGACCACCGCCCACTGCGGCACGCCGTGGAGGGTCGCAAGCGCCTTGCCGGCGTCGTGGATGAAGCCCGTGACCACCATCCACTCCGGATGCGCATCCTTGCGGATACGCTCGGCAGTCTGCATGGCGTGCTCCATCTGTGAGAGCGAGGTATCGGGATCGCTGTCATCCACGAGGGAGTTCAGACTCTCCGTCATGTCCCACATGTTCATCTCGTGGCGCCGGTTCTCGGGCGCACAGTAGCGAGCCTTCATGTCCAGGACAAAGGCGAGGGTCTGGTTCTCGTGGTTCTGGCGGTAGAAATCCTGGACGTGTTTCGGCGCATCGCGATAGTTGCGAAAGCTGTGCTCGTCAGTGGGCTTGTCGGTTGTGGCGACTGTGTCGGTCATAACGTGTTCCCCAGTCTGACGGACTGTCTACGGCGTCCGTCTATGCGATTCATTGTAGGAGCCACCGAAGCATACGGCCCAGCGTCTTGCATTCCGTGCGGGGCACCCGCCATCCGCTTCCCCCCTTCAATTTCGTAGTTCGCGCAACTTCATTGCGCGCCGCGCCGCAGCGCGGCTTCTGGCGACGCAGCGCGAGACGCGGTTGAGGGTGGCATGGATGACTGCGCGGCCGAGCACCAGTGAGGGCGCATGGATCGAAGCTGCGCTGCGGCGCAGACCGCAATGAAGTTGCGGTAACTACGAAGGACGGGAGGGTGAGAACCCGCGTCGGGGGGTTGCGCTCCTCAGGTGCTGGCGCGTAAAGTTTGCACCGGCTCCAGAAGAGGCGCAATGGATATCCCTATCATCTCGTCAGAAACGCCGCGACGGATAACACCCACCGATGTCGCGCAGTTCATCCGACTCGACCAGTGCGAGCGCTATCTACGGCTGCGGCTACATCAGCGCGATGGCGGGTACTCCTTCTTGCGTGAGTACGATGTGGTTCCGCAGTCCATTCCTCCCTTGCTGACTCGATCCGGCGCGGAATTTGAAGTGGAGGTGGAGACGGCGGTCAAGCGGAATCACTGGAAGATCAACTATGTCGAGGACGTGGCGCACGGCGGGAACCGGGAGGACGATCATGCGGCGGTGGCGCAGGTCCTTACTGAGCTGGCGCCGGGAGAAACGGTCTTCCTCTTCCAGCCGCGGCTGTCATCCCGGGTTGGCGCGTGGCTGCTGCGGGGAGATATGGACATTCTGCATGCGCATCGGGACGACACGGGCGCGCTGCATCTCCTCATCGCCGACATGAAGAGCACGACGGCCGCAAGAGTTGAGCACCGGCTGCAGGTGGCCTTCTATCACGAGATGCTTGAAGCGCTCCTCGCCGGGTATGGAGTCGCGCACGAGCCGATTCGGATGGCGATTCTGTATCGCGGTCCGGTGGAGATCGCGTCAGAGGAGGATGTGGCACGCCTGGAAGAGCAGGTCCGCGCCGCCGAGGACCTGCTGGGAGAGCCAGTCGGATACCTGGAGATGGTCGAGGACGCCGAGAGCTATCTCGGCGCCGTGGCCGATCTGGTGACGGGAGAGACCTCGACTGCCGCCCGCATCGCGGAGGCGCCTTTCGACGATCTTCCTTTTGTCCTGAACTACAAGTGCGACGGCTGCATGTTCAACGAGTTCTGCATGCGCTCCGCCGCCGAGCACGACGATCTCTCGCTGCTGCCATACGTGACGGCGGAGGACAAGCTGGCGCTGCAGCGCCATGGCCTGACCTCGATCAAGGAGGTGGCGGCGCTCAAGGATCTGAGGGATAAAGAGCTTGTCGCCGATCCCTCCACGGGGGAGACGATCCGCCGGCTGGCGGTGACCTGGCCGGTCGGGCCGCGGCTGGATGAGCTGGTGCTGCGCGCTCGGCGTTATCGCCGCTGGAAGGGGGACACCATCGATTCCCTTTCCTATATACCGAGCAAGGGACATGGCTCCCTGCCGTATAGCGACGCGCACCAGAACCCCAACCTGCTGCGGGTGTATATCGACGCGCAGCACGATTACCTCCACGACCGCGTCTACATGCTTGGCGCTCTGGTGGCTGCATCCGAGGGAGGCGTCGAGGCGCGGCGTCGCCACGTGGTTCACGCGCTGGAGGAGCCGCCCGACGATCCGGCGCTCGAGCGAGGACTTTTTCTGGAATGGATCAGGGAGACGCTTGAAGCCATCGTCGAGCTGGCGGCGCCCGATGAAGATGGGGAGCCCAGCGCGCCCATACACCTCATCTTCTGGAACCGATTCGACCAGCGCGTGCTGCTGCAAGGGCTCGGGCGGCATCTAGACACCATTCTGGGCGCGACGCCGCTGTACGACTTCGTCACCCAGATGGCCGCCTTCGACTCGCCGGTACTCACCTTCATGGACGGCGAGATTCGCGAGCTGAAGAACTATCCCATGGTGTGCCAGTCGCTACAGGCGGTCGCCGCCTACCTCGGGTTCGACTGGAATCGGGATCTCCCTTACCGCGACATCTTCCGCACGCGCATGTTCGACTTCTGGCGCAAGTTTGATTGGGACAACCCCCAAGAGGTTCCCTGGTACTTCGGCCGCGCCCGGTTCAACAGCCAGATCCCGCTGGAGTACGCGTATGCCGCCTGGGGCGACCTTCCCGCTCCGCCGCCCGGCCGGCATGATGACTTTGCCCCCTATCGCGCGGTCACCATGGACCTTCTCCGCGGCTTCCATGCGCGCCGCCTGGATGCGCTGGAGCACGTCGCGCATGACTTCAAGGGGAACCAGCAGACGGAGAAGAGGGCGTTTCACCTGCCCGATCTTGCCCTCTTCGAGGAGAAGGCGCCGACGCTGGCGCACGCACTGCAGGAGTTCATCACCGTGGAGCGGCACGTGGAGCTGGCCGACTGGAAGTCGCAGCATCTGCCGCCGCCCGAGCGCCGGGTGCTGGCCGGAACCACGCTCATCGGGCGCTATTGCGAGGCGGACCAGGACGAAGCGACGGTGCTCCAGATGCGCGAGAACTACCGCCGCTGGCAGCTCAAGCTGGCCTATGAAGCTGAAGCTCGCGCCGTGAGCGGCGAGACGAACCCCAAGCTGACCAAAGAACAGAAGGCCGAGACGAAATGGAGCCTGACCGGGTTGCGGATCCGGCTGCGGCTCGATGTGGATGGAATCGACGCCGGTCTGGACGAGATGCTGGCGCTCTCCTCGTTTCGTCCCGGTGACCGGGTGGTGGTCATGCCACGCACCATCACCGACAGCCGCCTCCCCACCAACCAGCAGGCGCCCATCATACCGACACCCAAACGGCTGCTCTACGGGTCGCGGGCCGACATCACCGGGCTGACGGTGGAGCGCGACGGCAGTGGACGGGCCCTTGCTGCTCTGGTCGAGGTCACCCTTGCGGGAGCAGGCTCCTCGCCCGTGAAAGGCTACGCCTTTAGCTCCATGGACGTGCCCTTCGTCGATGGCGAGCGCGTGACCATCGACACCGATCCCAATGCCTGGTACGACTACTTCTGCCTGACGGCAGTGGATGGGCTCCTCGCCGGCGAGCGGAACATCGCCTACGACTGGATGCGCGGGGAGAGGGAGCCTGTCGACTGGCCCGAGCGGGCGGCTCTGGCCCAGCGCCGGTTCCTCGAAGGACTTGACGCGCTCCAACAGCGGGGAGCGCTTCACCCGTTTGAGCCCAGCAAGCGGGACTATATCGCCTGTCATGGGGACGACCAGATGTTGCTGGTGCAGGGCCCGCCCGGTACCGGCAAGAGCTATTCGACCGGGTTCGCGCTGTTTGCCAGGCTTCAGGGCGCCATGGCGGCGGGGCGTGAGTACCGCGTCATGCTTACCTGCAAGACCCACTCTGCGACGGACGTGCTCTTGAAGAACGTGGTCGAGGTGCAGAGCCTGCTTCGTGAGCTCTGCGCCGCTCACCCGGACATCGCGGTCCACTACTTCGATTGCCGACTGCTCGACGTGCCCATGTTCCGGTTCGGGGCTCACGAGGAGAGCATCCCGGGTGTGACTTATCTCCACCGCAAGGGTGATCGAGGCCCGGGTGACCGTGAGCCGGTGGCGGCGATGACCGCGACCGAATGGAGCGTCATGGGAGCAGCGCCGGCCGGCACCTACCGGATGCTCAAAGACCGCTACAACAGCCTCTACGGGCACGAGCTGATCGATTGCCTGGTGCTGGACGAGGCCTCGCAGATGAACCTCCCCGAGGCGGTGATGGCGTCACTGGCGGTCAAGCCGGGCGGGCACCTCATCGTGGTGGGCGACCACCGGCAGATGCCGCCCATCGTCAAGAATGACTGGGACCGCGAGCTGCGGCGCACCTTCAAGGAGTTCCGCGCCTACGAGTCGCTCTTCCTCTCGCTAGTGGCGCTGGAGCCGCCCATGATCAAGTTCGAGGAGAGCTTCCGCCTCCATGAGGACATGGCGGAGTTCCTTCGCCGCGAGATCTACGTGCACGACGGCATCAACTTCCACTCCAGGCAGCATCGCGAGCTGGCTCCGCTCGAGGTAGCCGACCCCTTCGTGGCCAGCGTCCTCTCGACGCGGCACTCACTGGTGGTCGTTGTCCACGACGAGGCGGAGAGCCTGGTGGAGAACAGCTTCGAGCGCCGGCTGATCACGCCGGTCCTGGAAACGATGGTCCAGACTTTCGATCTGAAAGCGGAGCACGGGTTGGGAGTGGTGGTGCCGCACCGAGCTCAGCGCGGAGCGCTGGCGGAAGCGGTCCCGGAGCTGACCGTGGTGGACCCGAAGACGGGCGCGCCCATGCGGTCTGCGGTGGACACGGTCGAGCGCTTTCAGGGGGACGAGCGCGACGCCATCATGGTCAGCGCCACCGAAAGTGATCCACAATATCTGCTGCTATCCGGCGACTTCCTGCTCGATCCCCGCCGGCTCACGGTGGCGCTTTCGCGCGCCAAGCGCAAGATGATCCTGGTTGCCTCGCGGTCCGTCTTCAATCTCTTCAGCGCCGATGAAGAGACGTTTCAGAACGCGCAGCTGTGGAAGAACTTGCTGCGGTTTACCTGCACAGAGCTGCTGTGGGAGGGTGAGCGCGAGGGGCATCGGGTCCAGGTCTGGGGGAATGTCCCGTCTGAGCGTATTCACGCTGCGGCGGGATGATGGGGTTGCCTGTTTACTCCGCGGCTATCCCCGTATTCATCGGCGACCTTCTCGGATCGGTTGGCCTTTCTCCGCACTGGTTCACTGTCGCATCTCGCTGCCATGGTCGTCTCCTGGATAGCCTCTGCGGTAGGCCTGTCCTTAACCAGGAAGATGGCGGGAGGCAACCAGACTACGTCGCCGGCGTCACCTGCGGCGCATTGAAGTTGCCGGCTTGATAGCGTGCCAACCGTTCCGGGACGCATCGAGGGCACAGGCGATGGGTGATGGGAGAGAAAGCCTTCTCAATCACAACCGTGTCCTGGCCGCCGCAGCGGAAACAGAAGGTCGGTGCGCCGGCACCCGGCATCAGGGCGTGACCATGCAGTTCCTGGCACGACTCGCACATCATGGTCGTGATCGTGACCCGTCGCTCCTGAATGCGCGGCTGACCGGTCAGCGGATCCCCGCAGCCCTTGCAGTAGACGAGCGCGTCGGCTCCGGGGCGTACGTCGGCTGCGAATACCTCAACGACGCGTTGCGAGCGGGAAATGTGGGGACTCATCGGCTCTCCTGTCTGCTAGAGAGTGTCGCTTCCGCGCGGGCGGAAGGCACGATAACGCTTGAGACAGGCATGAAGGCCGCATGACGAACCCCGACTCGAGCGGCCTGAAACTCCCGAAGGATCACAGGACCTTACCTTTTAGTCTACCCGACGGCTCAGGATCGTGCCGAACATTCCCGCAGCGTAGCAGGTGCCGGCGCTGGTGCAGGTGATGGCGTTCAGGGCGTTGAAGGTCGGGGTCGATTCTTCCTCCCAGGTGGCGGCGCCGTCATGACTGGCCGCGATCCTGCCCCCGCCACCTGCCAGGTGACAGGTCGTTCCGGAGCAGGTTACCGACTGCCAGTACCCGCTGGGCACGATGGTCTGCTTGGTCCACGTGCGGCCGCCGTCGTGGGTTGCGATCGTCGCCGTGGTCTGGTGGATTGCATCTCCGGCGATGAGCGCGACACAGTCCGTGGATGTCGTGCACGCCAGGGAGAAGGGGTAGGGATCGGTATAGCTCACGCGCCAGGAACGGCCGCCGTCCGACGTGGCGACCAGCGCACCCACGTTGCTGATCGGGTGTGGAGGCGGCTCGGACGGTCCCCTGGCCGTGCCGTAGCAGGCCAGCGCCGAGGGACAAATTAGCTGCTGGATCTCGTACGGCTTGCCGTTGAGCGGGAGGCGCTGCCGGGTCCAGGTTCGGCCTCCGTTTCGGGTCACTTGCATCGTGCCGCGAGATCCACCGGCGAAGCAGACGGACCGGCCGGGGCACGCAACCGAGGCCAGCCCGCTGCCGGGCTTCGCGGACCACGTTCGGCCTCCATCCCGCGTGCTGATCACCATCGCCCTGTACAGCGAGGTCGCGGCCAGACCGGCGTAACAGGTATTGGTGCCGGCGCATGCCAGGCTCGTGATACTCCCGGCGTGGGACTGATGAGCGAACGAAGATCCCAGCGCCGTCCAGTGACTGCCCGCATCGATTGTCTTCACGGCGTTTCCGAAATCGCCCGCGGCGTAGCAGACGTTTTTTGAGGGGCAGGTTATCGCCCGCAGTGCCGTGCTCGGATTTGTCGTCTGATATCGCAAGGCGTTGTGTGTGACCTGCGTTCGCTTCGCCCAACTGCTCGTCGCCACTAAAAGGGCCCCGCCGTTTCCCGCCGCCAGGCAGCGATCTTTGCCGGCGCAGGCCAGCGCCGCGGGAACGAAGGGCAGAGACCTGGCATGTACCCAGGTTCGACCCGCATTCGCCGTGGTCACCAGAACGCCGCGAATAACCCCGTTGTCGCCGGCCACGTAGCAGTCCCTGAGCGTTGGACAGGTGATGATCCCGCCCCGGAATGGAGCCTGCCGCGGCAGCGATTGTCGATGCCAGGTGGTCCCGCCGTCGTCCGTTCGCAGTGCCAGCGCAGCCCCGAGCGTGCCGGCATCCCCATAGGCGAGGACTGTACACGTCGAGATGCCTGGACACGCCAGGCGGTCCAGCTGCGCCGCACCCCTGGGGATGCCCACCCGCCTGGCAGTCCAGGTTGCACCACCGTCCGTTGTCACGGCCACGCTCGGCGGCGGGGAGGTGATCAAGTTGGTGGCGAGTGGTGTATAGCAGGTGGCGGTGCCCGGGCAGGCAATGGCGACCGGATGGAGGGGTGGAGTCCGATGGAGCCAGGTGGCTCCGCCGTTTGTTGTGGTCAGCAGCGCGGAGGCGTACTGGCCGGCGGCATAGCACGCGTCGGTGCTGGGGCACGCGAGGTGCTCGAGGCTCTGCTTGCCGTGCCATAGCCGAGTCCAGGTTGCGCCGCCATCCTTTGAGCCGAGGATGGCCACGGTGCCGGGACCGGTGTCGGTAATGGCATAACAGGTTAGAGAGCCAGGGCAGGAGAGAGCGGTAAAAGTACCAGGTGCTTTGTCGAAGGTGATAGTCCAGTGGCGCCCGGCATCGTGGCTGCTCATGACAGTGCCGCTCCCGACGGCATAACAGGTGTTTCTATCGGGGCAAGTCGCAGCCGAGAGTGTGTTGCCCTGAGGGAGTGGGTTCTGCCAGCGCCATATCCCCGAGGCCGATGTAACTCCCGTCGAGGCCGGCGGAGCACCTCCGGGTGAGGGGATTGCCAGGGCGCGGGTCGTCCCCGCCGGGGCGGCAAGACCGAGTGCGGCCAGGAGCAGAGCGAGCGACGCGCGACTATATCTCATCGAGTCTCCTCGATCTATTGAACGGCGTTCGAGGACGAAACGTGACCGGGCCTCGGGAAGGGGGACACCGCAATCAAGAAAACTGCAAACTCCTGTTACTCGCGGCTCCCCGATGGCACTCGTTGCCGCAGCACCTCGGTGATCGCTCCCAGGTCCTTCTCGCCGTATCCCTCATCGATGGCCACGCGAATCAGGGCTTCCGATGTCTGCGCAATAGGTAGCCGCAGCCCCACCTGCTCGGCCAGCGTGAGCACCAGGCTCATGTCCTTGTCGGCCAGGAGCAGCGTCCACCAGCCGACGTGATCGCCTTCCAGCACGTCTTCCAGACGGACCTGCACGCCGGGGGCGATGGCCGGGGTGCTGCCAAAGACATCGCGCAGCACGTCGTTGTCGAAGCCGTGGGCCTGCGCCGTGACCACGGCTTCCATCAGGAGCTGCGTTCCTCCGACCAGCAGATGGTTGGAGAGGAGCTTCAGGGTGGTGGCGGTGCCATTAGGACCGGTGTAGTAATGGCCGCTGGAGAGGTCGTCCCAGAGAGGATTGAGACGCTCGATCAGGGCGCGGTCGCCACCCAGCAGCAGCCTGGCTCTGCCCGCCGCGAACGGCTCCGGTCCACCCAGGATGGGTGCGTCCACGAAGCGGCCTCCGGGCGTGGCTTTGCCCACGGCGCGAGACGTATCCGGTGAGACGGTGCTCATGTCCACCAGCGCCGCGTTGTCCGGGAGCATGCCCACCACATTGCTGTCCACGGCCAGCGACCGCACCGCCGCATCATTGGTGACCAGGGTAATCACCACCTCGGCGCCGGACACGGCATCTTGGAGCGAGCCGGCCTCGCGCGCGCCTCGCTCGACCAGTGGGCCGGCTTTGCCCGGGCTGCGATTCCAGACGGTGACGTCGTGGCCGGTCTCCAGCAGGCGCCCGGCCAGGGCCGCGCCCATGGTTCCCAGTCCCAGTACGCTGACGTTCATACCTCTCTCCCGATGATGAGATAGGAGCCCGCTCGGCCCCGTATCGGTCCAGTGTGCTGCGTGGCCGCTGGGCGCTCAGAGCCGTCGGATGGCCTCCAAAGTTCGTTCCACGCCGGGCCGGGCCAGCCGCTCCAGGGTGGGTGACGAGGGCAGCGGGATCGGCTCGGTGGTGACGCGGATGATGGGCGCGTCCAGTGAATCGAACGCTTCCTCCACCAGAATGGAGGTCAACTCCGCTCCCCAGCCCAGCGGCCGGGGATTCTCCTCGACGATCACCAGCCGGCCCGTCTTCGCCAGGCTGATCTTTACCGTCTGCACGTCCAGCGGCACCAGGCAGCGCAGGTCGATGACCTCCGCCTCTTGGCCGACGTCCGCCGCCAGCCGCTCGGCCGTCTCCAGCGCCGTCTTGACCGTTCCGGCCAGGGCCACCAGCGTCAGGTCTGCCCCTTCCCGCAGCACATTGGCCTGGCCTAGCGGAAGCACGTACTCGTCCTCCGGCACTTCGCCCGTCTGGGCATAGAGCTCTTTCTGCTCGAAGAAGACGACAGGATCGTCGTCGCGGATGGCAGCCGCCAGCAGTCCTTTGACGTCCGCAGGCGTGGACGGGGCCACCACTTTCAGGCCGGGGACGGCCATGGCCCAGTTCTCCACCGCCTGCGAGTGCTGGGCGCCAAAGTGAACGCCGCCGCCGTTGGCACAGCGAATCACCAGCGGCATGCAGACCTGCCCGCCGGTCATGTAGCGCATCTTGGCAATCTCATTGGCGATGCCGTCCCAGCAGGTGGCCAGGAAGTCCGAGAACATGATCTCCGCTACCGGGCGAATCCCGGTCATGGCGGCACCCATGGCGGTGCCGATGATCGCCTGCTCCGAGATGGGCGTGTCCCAGATTCGACTGGGGCCGAAGCGCTCGAAGAGCCCTTCAGTGGCCTTGAAGACGCCGCCGCCCGCGCCCACATCCTCGCCGATGAGCATCACGGTTGGATCGCGCTCGATCTCCTGGGCTATGGCTGCCGCGACCGCCTGCCGGTACATCAGCTGCGCCATGATGTCTCTCCCGCGCAATACACGTCGGTAAAGAGCTCCGACTCCGGTGGGGGCGGCGATGCCAGGGCGCGTTCCGCCGCAGCCCCGACCTCCTCGATCACCTCCCGCTCGATACGCTCGAGGTCAGAGGCGTTCCAGCCTGCCTCCTGCAACCGCTGCACGAATCTGGTGATCGGGTCTCTGGTCATCCAGTCTTCCAGCTCGCCCTCCGGGCGGTAGCGCGCGGGATCGGTCCGCGAGTGGCCCTTGTGCCGGTAGGTGAGCGCCTCGATCAGCGAGGGGCCCTCACCGCGCCGTGCCCGGTCCACCGCCTCGGCGATGCCGGCGTACACCACCTCGACATCGTTGCCGTCGATCACGATCGGCTTCAGCCCGTAGGCGGAGGCGCGGTCGGCGGCCGGCCGGGGGACGGCGGTTACCTCGCCGATGGGCGTGAACTCCATATAGAGGTTGTTCTCACAGATGAAGACCACGGGCAACTTCCACACCGCCGCCAGATTGAGCGCTTCGTGAAAGGCGCCGATGTTGGTGGTGCCGTCGCCGAAGAAGCACAGGGTCACGCTATCGGCGCCGCGCAGTTTGGCGGACCAGGCGGTGCCGCAGGCGATGGGCAGATGGGCGCCGACGATGGCATAGGAGCCGTAGTGGCCGTGCTCGACGCTGGTGAGATGCATGGAGCCGCCCTTGCCCTTGCATAGCCCGATCTCGCGGCCGAAGAGCTCCCCAAAGGAGGCATCCAGTGCGGCGCCGCGGGCGATGACATGGTTGTGGCCACGGTAGGTGCCAAGAGTGCAGTCGTCCGGCCGAAGTGTCGCCGCCGCGCCGGCCGCTACCGCTTCCTGCCCCACGCCCAGGTGCATGGTGCCGTTGACGTGCCCGTCCAGGAACAGCTCGTAGGCTTTCTCCTCGAAGTGACGCAGCCGCAGCATCTCGCGGTAGATCCCCTCCGGATCGGGGACGCCGATATCGGTCGCCGAGCGCGCTTGCTGGACCATCCCTACTCTCCTATCCCGACCGGAACGGGGTCGGGGGCCACGCGGGGCGCTCCCTGCGTCGCCATGTCCGCGCTCCAGCGCGGCTCGGCGCCGGCCGACATGCCGGAGAGCGCGTCGGACGCGGTGTAGTAGCGGGCGCCGGCCACCACCAGCTCGTCGGCGGGGAAGCGGGTGATGACCTGGTTTCCGGTGGGTGTCACCACAATTTCCTCCTCGATGCGAGCGGCCGAATAGCCGTCCGACGCCGGCCAGTAGGTCTCCAGCGCGAAGACCATTCCCGGCTCCAGGACGAACTCCTCGTTCAGCGATACAAGCCGGGAGATGACCGGCTTTTCCCAGTTGGAGAGACCGATTCCGTGCCCGAACTGGAGGGCGAAGGCTTCCTCCTCGTTGGCAAAACCAAATTCCTCCGCCTGTGGCCACACCTCGGCGATCTCGCGCGTGGTTCGGCCCGGCTTGACCAGATCGATAGAGGCGTCGAGATACTCCCGGCAGATGCGGTACGCATCCCGCTGCGCCGCCGTGGCGGTGCCCACGCAGAAGGTGCGGTAGTAGCAGGTGCGGTAGCCGTGGAATGCCTGAATGATGTCGAAGAAGGCCTGATCGCCGGGACGGATGATGCGGTCTGAATAGACGTGGGGGTGCGGGGCGCAGCGCTCTCCGGAGATGGCATTGACCGCCTCCACCTGATCCGAGCCCAGCTCGATAAGCCGTTTAGTGACCAATGCCACCAGGTCGTTCTCGCGCACACCGGGCCGCAGGTGCTCGTACAGGAGGTCATAGGCCGCGTCCACCATCATGGCCGAGGTGTTCAGCAGGTTGATCTCGTCCTCGGTCTTGATCATCCGGGCGTTCTGCATGGGCTGCTGGGCATCCAGCACGGCGATGCCCTCGGCCTGGAGTGCCAGGAGCACGGGCAACTCGATGACGTCGGCGCCAATGGGCTCGCCCTGCAAGCCGCGCAGGCGCAGCTCCTCCGCCACTTTGTGGGCCACGCTCTCGGCGATGCCCGATTGCGGGGTCATGGCACCGCGCATGGTGGAGACCCCGGCGCGCCAACGATCCGGCGTGTTCCATGGCGCGTGCAGCCGGTGGCTGGCGGCCGCGGAGCCAAAATCCCAGAGGATCGGCGGCTCGTCGCGGAAGAGAAGACAGAAACGGGCCAGCTTGTCCCGCGCCCACTCGCCGATAGTGGTCCCGGTGATGTAGCGGATGTTGTTCATGTCGAAGCAGAGGAACGCGGCCAGATCGCTTTCCCGCAGCTGCTCGTTCGCCCGCTCCAGCCGCTGACGGCGCAACCGGTCGAAGTTGATCCGCTCCTCCCAGTCGACCGCCATGGCTCCGAACGATTGGATTTTCATAGCACCCCCAGATTGATACGAGACGCCGGTTAGTGTTTAACTGCGATTAACACCAGCGTAGAACGCAGCCCGAGGCAATATCAATCGGCCGGGAGAGATAGGTGGCGCAGGGAGAGCGTGTGCGGGTCGAGGGTGAGGCAAAGAGCCGCTCCCCGGTGGACTCGATCGGCGAGCGGCTTCGCGCCTTCCGGCAATCGCGCGGGCTCGGATTGCGCGAACTGGCGCGCCGGGTGGAAATCACCGCCAGCATGCTGAGCCAGATCGAGCGAGGGAACGCCAACCCATCGGTGGGGACACTCTTCCGGCTGGCGGCGGCGCTGGAGACCACCACCGATTCCTTTTTCCAGACGGAGGAGCCTGCCGCGCCCAGTCCGGTGGTGCGGCGCGACGGCAGGGCGCATATCGGCCTCTCCGGCGGCATCACCTGGGAGCGGCTCACCCCCGCCGATGAGCACGACTTTGAGTTTATGGAGACGGTCTATCCGCCGGGCGCGGTGTCCTCGACCGAGATGCTCCGGCACCCCGGCCGGGACTACGGGGTGGTGCTGGAGGGGATACTGGATGTGACGGTGGGATTCGCGACCCACCGCCTCCTGCCCGGCGATTCCATCGCCTTCGACGCCAGCGTCCCGCACCTGCTGTCCAACCCGGGCCCCGATCCCGCCAGAACGATCTGGGTGGTCCTCGACCGCCATTCGGTGTAAGGAGCGGAGAATGTCATTTGACATAACTGGGACGAATCGCAATCACCCGGTGCCCCGGACGGCACCTCCTGGGTCACGCCGCAGCCAGGTTTGGTGGGCGATGTGGTGTAGGGCGGTTCTTCCGTGGCCGGCATTGGGCATTCTTATAGGGCCGATTGTCCCCAGCGGTCGCGCATTTTGTAGCCGGACCTTCCATGGTCCGGTTTGCCCCCGTGCGGTGGATGGTCACACCGGAACACGGAGGTTTCGGCTACAGGGGAACGCCGTTCGGACCACCGACCATGCCGGTGGCGGGCAACCGGCCATGGAAGGACCAGCCTACATTGGCCTGCCGACTGGCAGTTCCGAGGTGCGAGCAGGAGCCGGCCTGCGGGCCGGCGGGCGATTGCACATCGCCCCTACACTTCGTGCTGGGATGGCATCGGGGGTGTAAACATGGCATCGACACCGGCCGAATTTCATTTAGACGTGGCTGTATCGTTTCTGTAGACTTTGTTCTAAGGTGTGTACCATCGCTTTACACCGGCAGGGGGTGAAGTGACCAGGGAAAAGCGCATCGAGGTTGCCATCAGCAACTGGGCTCCGCGGTTCATGGCCAACGGGGTCGACTTCAACGACTTCTACCGCGTGACCGAGACGCTCGAGCGCTGGGACCAGTGGTGTGCCGCCTGGTCGGACGTCGGGAAAGAGCACGCCTGCCTGGCGGAACGGGCGGAGCAGGAAGGGCGCTACATCTCGGCAGGGGAGCACTTCGTCCAGGCGGCGATGGCCTACCACTTCGGCAAGTTCATGTTTTTCCAGAGGCCGGAGGAGCAGTGGGTGGCGCACGAGCAGACGGTGGCGCTCTACCACCGGGGCCTGCCCTATTACGACTATCCGGGCGAGCGGGTGGAGCTTCCCTATGAGCGCGGGGTGGTGATCCCGGGCATTCTCCGAAGGCCGCCGCATGTGCCGCGGCCGCCGCTGGTGATCATCGTTCCCGGCCTGGATTCGGTCAAGGAGGAGATGCACTTTTACGGGAATGACTTCCTGAAGCGCGGCATGGCGACCCTCGCCATTGACGGGCCGGGCCAGGGTGAGCTGGAGTTCGAACACCCCATGCGGCACGACTATGAGGTGGCGATCGGCTGCGTGCTGGACTGGCTGGAGACCCGGCGAGATGTGGACGCGAGCCGGACGGGACTGATGGGCGTCAGTCTGGGCGGCTATTACGGGATGCGGGCGGCAGCGCGCGAGAGCCGGCTGAGGGCGGTGATCGCGCTGGCCACCGGCTATCACCTGGCGGAGTACTTCGATAGCGTGCCCATCCTGACGCGCGAAGCCATGGTCCATCGCCTGCATGCCTCCAGCCCCGAGGAAGCACGGGAGCGGCTGCGCGACTTCGACCTGACCGACGTGGTCAAACAGCTCAAAGTGCGGGTGCTGATCATCATGGGGCGGCAGGATCGGGTTTTCCCGGCAGCGGATACCGAGCAGATGGCCCGGGATGCCGGGGACATGGCCGAGCTGGTCATGTTCGAGGACGGCAACCACGTCTGCAACAACATTCCTTATAAGTACCGGCCCCTTCAGGCCGACTGGATGCAGCGCCAGCTCTCGGTACTCGGAGGAGGGTAATCGCGGAGAATTCTCGCAACCCCGGACAGCAACGGCAGTAGAGATTCAGTGAAAGGACAAGGGACATCATGATGCGCTTCTTGCTTCGGCTCCCCATTCGATGGCTGCTCTCGATCCTGACCATTTTTGGGCTCGCGCTCTCGGCAACCGCAAGTCCCTCTCAGGCGGCGCCATCCTCCGCCGGCAGCCCGATAACGGTTGGGTTCTCGGTCTCGCTCACCGGGGACTTCTCGGGCGACGGCAAGGCGGTCCTGCAGGGCTACAAGCTCTGGGCCAGCCACATCAACAGCCACGGTGGACTGATGGGTCGGAAAGTGAAGCTGATCTGGTATGACGACGCCAGCAGCGAGACCCAGGTGGCCACCAACTACACCAAGCTCATGACCTCCGATAAGGTCGATCTGGCCTTCGGCCCCTTCTCCTCGCTGCTGACCATCCCTGCCGGCCGCGTGGCGCAGCGCTGGGGCTATGCATTTCTGGGTCCCGCCGGTGGCGGCCCCTCCGTCTTCCAGCAGGGATTCAAGAACTACTTCTTCGTCCAGCCGGCACCGGTTAAGGACAACCTCCTGAGCTTCGTGCACTGGGTCACCAACCTGCCGAAGAGCAAGCGCCCGACGTCGGCTGCCTACCTGACGGTGGACGATCCCTTTGCCACGCCCGAGGTGCAGACGGCGGAGGCGGCGCTCCATAAGGCGGGCGTGAAGACGGCGTACAGCGTGGTGATTCCCGCCGAGGCCACGGACTTCCAGTCGGAGGCGCTCAAGGCGGTGCACTCCAGGGCACAGATCGTGGTGATCGGCTCCCCTGGCGCGAATCTCAGCATCGCGCTGATCCACACCTTCATTCAGCAGCACTACAACCCCAGGGCGATCGTGGCCACCTCGGGCCCAGACCAGGGCAAGCAGTTCTCGGACGCCATCAAGCTGGCCAATACCGAGGGCATTATGGTACCGGAGGGCTGGTGGTACGGCGCGCACACCTACCAGAACAAGACGTTTGTCCGGGAATACCTGAAGGCCTACCACGGCAAGGTTGCCGACATCAGCCAGGACACCCCCGAGGCCTACTCGGTAGGGCAGGTGGTGCAACAGGCGGTGGCGAAGACCCACTCGCTCAGCAACGCCACTCTGATCAAGACCCTGCACAGTGGGAAATTCAACACCGTGCAAGGGCCGATGCGCTGGAACTCGATCGGCGAGCCACAGGGCCAGATGTTCCTGGTGCAGTGGCTGCACGGCAAGCCGCTGCCGGTGTACCCGGGCAAGTTCGCCGTGGCCAGAGCGGAGTACCCCAAGCCCAACTGGCACTAACGGTGACGGAGCGGGAGGGGCGGCGTGCCCCTCCCGTCTCGCCTGAGGGGAAGGAGCGGACGTGGACCTGATCTTTGGCGCCATCGTCACCGGCATCCTGGCCGGAGGCGTCTACGCGCTCATGGCGTCCGGGCTGACGCTGGTCTTCGGCGTGATGGACATCATCAACATCGCCCAGGGGGCGCTGGTCATCCTGGGCGCCTACCTCAGCTTCTCGCTGGCCGGGCGCCTGCACATCGATCCGCTCTTCACGCTGATTCTCACCATCCCCCTCATGTTCGTGCTGGGCGTGATCGTCGAGATCGCCGTCATCCGGCGCATCCGGCGGGATCGGACTATGTTCTCGATCCTGGTCACCTTCGCCGTGGCCCTGATCATCGAGGGGGCGCTGACCCGCATTTACGGGGCTGACCTGGTGCAGATCAACGCGCCCTACGTGGATGCCTCGTTCAAGGTTGGCAGCGTCTACGTGACCTACATCTACCTGATCGGCTTCATCCTGAGCGCGGTGCTCTTGCTGGCCCTCTACGCGTTTCTCTACCGCACCAAATTCGGGCAGGGGATCAGGGCCACGGTGCAGAACCGAACGGCGGCGGAGCTGATCGGGATCGATGTGGCGCGTGTGGAGACGGTGACCTTCGGCATCGGCGTCTCGCTGGCCGCGGCCGGCGGGATGGTGTACGGCGCTGTGAATCCCTTCAACCCCGTCAGCGGCTACGACCTGATCTCGCGGCTCCTGGCCATCATCATTCTGGGTGGCATGGGCAGCCTCACCGGCGCCCTGGCGGCGGCGCTCCTGATGCTGGTGATCGAGAACGTGACCTCGATCTACGCGCCGGTGTGGGCCTCCACCGTCTTCTACGTGGTGCTGGCAGTGGTACTGCTGGTGCGGCCGCAGGGCATCTTCGGCAGCCTGAGCGCGAGGCGCCAGTGAGAGCCGCCGGCATTCTCCTTCTGATCCTGGTGGTGGCGTTTGCCGTGGCCTTTCCCCGGCTGGGCACCGACCCGCTGCTGATGACCATCGCGGTCTTCACCC
>JAICWV010000197.1 GCA_025966365.1 Chloroflexota bacterium
CCTCCCAAATCCTCTGCTACCCTGAAACGCATTTTCTCGCATCAGAGGTACTGCCATGTCCGAGACCCCGACCTACTGGATGATCGTGACCTCGCCGGAGAACTTCGCCACCACGCGCGAGCGTGGCTTCACGGTGCAGGGCATCAAGAGCCGCCACCGCCGGAAGGCAGAGAAGATGAAGGAGGGGGACCGCGTCCTCTGGTACCTCACCGGTATCCAATCCTTCTCAGGAACCGCCACCATCACCGGACTCTACTTTGAAGGCACGGACATTATCTGGAAGTCCAAACCCGGCGAGATCTATCCCTGGCGCTTCCCCATCGAGGCGAATACCATTCTCGAGCCGGAGGAGTACATCAGGGCTGAGACGCTCCTGCCGGAGCTGGACTTCGTGAAGAAGTGGCCGGCGGAGCACTGGCACCTGGCATTTCAAGGGAACGTCCACACCCTGCCGCGTGAGGACTTCGAGCGCATCGAGCGGGCCCTGAAACAACGATCTGAGGCCGCGGCCTGATCCGAACATCCACCTGCAGCGGCGCGCCTCCTGGCCGCCGGCCCTCGCAGCATGCTGGGGGAACTGGAGAGTGCGCGAGGCGGCCGGACTAAAAGTTCTGCCCTACGTCCGTTATCGTGGTGTGGCGAGCTGTTGTGCGCGATAGAGATCGCGGAGGCAGGCGACTTCGGCGGCGTGGTGTGAGAGCTCTGCCGCTTGCCAGGCAACCAAATCCAGGAAGCGTACCTGTGGATCGAGACCCAGCGGCATCTGGCTGAACCCGATCTGGTCGAGTTGCGCAGTGGTGACTGTTTCCAACCCACCACGCCATTTCTCGTGGGCATCGGCGACGAAGGTGATGGCTGCTGTGGCATGGGCCGGCCACTCAATGTCGTCGACTTGCAGATCTTTGCTGCCGAAGGTCCAGTTGTAGCGCATCAACTCGCCCATGGCCATGTGACAGAGGCGCCAGGCGATGGTCGTGAACGGAGGCGGATCGGCTCGTCCCCCTTCCAGCACCCAGTTACCGCGCCCTGCTTGCTCCGGAGCGATCGATTCTTCTCGACGGCGCAGGCTCCAGCAACCCGAGACCGGCTCGCGGAAGTACTCCTCGTCGGTGAGCCCCAGGAGGCGATTGGAGAACTGATGCCAGAGGAAGTCGCTCGGCTGGAGCACGGCATAAAGTCGTTCGTCCATGGTCTGCCCGGCCCTTTCTACACCACTTTCGGGCCGGGCAGGAAGTAGAAGACTGCCGCCGCCATCACGTAGATCATGACGAGCTGTAGCCCTTCCAGCCAATTGCTCTCGCCGTCCCAGGAGACGAAGAAGAAGATCGCCACTACCAGGGCCAGGACCGCGATCTCGATGGGGTTGAAGACCAGCGTCATCGGGTGCCAGAGGAACGACAGGAGCACCAGTACCGGCGCCACGAAGACGGCCACCTGAATCGACGACCCGGAGGCGACGGCGAAGGAGAGATCCGCTTTGTTCTTGCCGGCCAGCGTTACCGCCGCCATGTGCTCCGCCACGTTGCCGACGATGGGGACAATCACGACGCCCACGAAGAACTCGGAGATGCCGAGGTCGATGGTGACGGGGCGAACCGACTCGACCAGCACGTTCCCCACGAAGACCACGGCCACGGTGGCGACGCCCAGCCAGAAGACGCTCAGGCGCCGGCTCCACTCCGGGCCCTCCTCCTCGATCAGCTCCTCGACAATCTCTTCTTCCTCCGCCATGAAGGTGTCGATCTCCTGCGTTCGCGGGCCACCGCGGAAACCCGCGAACTGGTAGAGCATGTAGGCGAGGTAGGTGAGTACCAGAAGGATGGCCACAAAGACGCTCAGTGCCTGGACATTGCCACGGGGAGAGGTGGCGATGAAGAGGGTTGGCAGGGCCAGACTGGCGACTGCCAGCACCATCATGACCGCGTGATGCCCTACCTCCTTCCGATTGAAGCGAAGCACGCCGTTGCGCATCCCACCGTAGAAGAGGGCCATGCCGACCACCAGCGAGGCATTTCCGATCACCGAGCCAATGATGCTGGCCTGTGCCAGGGTGACCAGGCCATTACGGAGGGCGAGCGCGCCGATGACCAGTTCCGGCACATTGCCGAAGGTCGCGTTCATCAGGCCGCCGGCGGCGGAGCCGATATGAAAGGCCAGCTCCTCGGTGGCCTTGCCGATGAGCGCTGCCAGCGGGATCACGCCGATGGTCGAGAGGATGAAGAGAACCAGTGATGGCGCCCCAAAGAAGGAGAGAACAAAGGCAATTGGGCCAAGGGGCAGCAAGGCCCACATCCAGCGCGGCACGCTCTTCTCCTCCTCCTGTGCGGGTGCCTATCAGCCTACGATGCGTGTCGGCACAAGGAGAAGTGAGTCCGGACAGGCGATACTGCGAGAGATCACACCAGGAGGTGTTTTGGTGCTCGGTCCCATCCTTCGCGGCGAAAAACTCTCTCTGGAGCCGGCAACGGCGGACGATCTGCCGCTCTTTTGCGCCTGGTTCGCCAACCTCGAGGTCACCCGCTATCTCCTCCTGCGCGTCCCGCCCTCACTGCAGATGGAGGAGGAGTGGTTCAAGCGGGTCGCCGAGAGCCAGTCCATGGTGTATTGGGTCATGAAAGTCGAGGGGAGGACGGTCGGCAGCAGCGCCCTGCACGACGTCGACTGGACGAATCGTCACGCGACCACCGGGACCATCATCGGCGACCCCGAGGATTGGGGCAAGGGATACGCAACTGAGGCTACCCGCCTGCGAACAGCCTTTGCCTTCAACGAGCTGAATCTGGAGCGGCTGGAGACGGAATCGTATGCCGAGAACATCGGCATGCACACCGCGCTGCGGCGCGCCGGGTACCGCGAGATCGGCCGCCGGACCCACCACCAGTTCTCCAACGGCTGCTGGCACGACACCGTGATCTTCGAGCTACTGCGGGAGGAGTGGCTGCAGCGTCAGGGAAGCTAGCGGGTGAAGTTCCACAAGGGGACGGAGCCGGGCGCCTGGCTGCTCATCGCTTCCTCGTTCTTTGCGAATATTCCGGCCGGCTTCCTGATCGTGGCCCTGCCCATCTATCTGGACCGAATCGGCCTCCATCCAGAGCTCATCGGCGTCCTCTTCACCATCTCCGGTCTGGCCAGCGCCGCCCTCATGGTCGTCTTTGGGCTCCTCGCCGACCGCTATGGCCGGAAGCAATTCGTGCTTCTCGGCACCGGGCTCCCGGTCATCACCTATCTCATTCTCGCCCTGACCACCACTCGTCCGCTGGTCCTGGCCGCCAGCGCCGTTGGCGGCATCGGCCTGGCGGGCGGCATGAGCGGAGCGCTGGTGACCTCCGGTTTCAATGCCCTGCTGGCCGAAAAGACCCGCGCCGACAATCGGACCAGCATGTTCACGCTGGCCGAGATGGCATGGGTGGCGGCGATTCTGGTCGGGTCGCTGTGTGCTGCCTTGCCCTCGCAGCTTCAAACCCACACCGGCCTCTCCTACCGCGCGGCCTATCATCTCGTGTTTCTCGGCATGGTGGTGGTCGGATTGGTGGCGGCGGCGGTCGTCGTGCCCGTGCGGGAGATTCATTCGCAGGAGACCAGCCGCGCCTCCTGGTTTCCACACGCGTCCAGCCGCCGAATCCTGCTCCTGTCGCTGGTCCTTGGTGTATTGGGGCTGGGCCTGGGGCTCATCATTCAGCTCCTTCCCCTCTGGTTTCATCTGCGTTTCCACGTCACCGAGGCCTTTCTTGGCCCCTGGTATGCGGCATCTCAGGTCGTCGACCTGGTTGCGCTGCTGGTGGCTGTCCCGCTGGCACGACGCTGGGGGCGGGTTCGGTTCGTGGTGGTGGCCCAGGCTCTGGGCTCGCTGACCCTGGTTGCCATGGGCGTCGTTCCCACGGTCGGTTTCGCGGTGGTGCTCTGGATCGCCCGCGGAACCTTTCTGAGCGCCTCCTGGCCAGTGCAGCAGGCATACGTCATGGACGTGGTGGAACCGGCCGACCGGGCAACCGCAGCCAGCTTTGTGAATGCTGCCTGGAGCGTCGCCAGCGCGCTCACGCCGCCGCTCGGCGGCTTCTTCCTGGCTGCCGGCCTCTTTACCTGGCCCTTTCTCCTCGGCGGCGTGTGCTACGCGGTCTCCCTCGCCGTGTTCTACGGATTCTTTCATCAGATTCATGGCGTGGAAACGGCGCAGAAAATTGCGTAGACAGATGCGTGCTCTGCTTTTCTAGTATGGGAACAGAGCGCTGGTTCGCGGGTGCAGCGTAATCCGGGCATTCTTCGATGCATCCGCACTCTGGTGCTCTTGGGGAGTTGTGTGTGACGAAGCGGGTCTTGATTGTCGAGGACGAGATTGATGTCGCCGATCTTATCGGCGGAGTGCTCGACCTCGAAGGATACGAGACCCGTCTGGCCGTGGGGGAGACGGCCATGGATGCCGCCCTCTCCTTCCACCCCGATCTGGTCCTGCTGGACCTGATGATGCCGGTGGTGGACGGCTTCGAAGTGGCCCGGCGGATGCGCGCCAACGGCAATACGCAGTCGCTTCCCATCGTGGTGATGACCGCCATGCACGATCCGGCCGGGCGCGCGGCCGAAATCGGCACGCCGCACTTCCTCTCCAAGCCGTTCGATATCGACGAGCTGCTGGACCGCATCGCCCAGATCACCGGGTAGGGAGAGCGTTCCATGAACGACAGCATCGACGCCGAGGCCGTCCGCCACCTGCAGGAGCTGCTGCGGATCGACACGACCAATCCGCCCGGCAATGAGACGGCGGCGGCGGAATACCTTGCCGGCGTGCTTGGCGAAGCCGGATACCAGCCGGATGTGCTGGAATCCGCTCCCGGCCGCGGCAATGTCGTCGCTCGCTACCGGGGAACGGGAGAAGCG
>JAICWV010000229.1 GCA_025966365.1 Chloroflexota bacterium
CTAGGCGTTGGCATACTCGTTTCCGGCCAGGTCCTCGCCACGCGCCAGCCAGATCTGGTGGCCATGGTTGATTCTGGAGTCCCCGAGCACCCGGTTGGCGGTCGTCATATAGCGCATGGTGTAACCGCAGCGGCGATCGGGGCTGGTGTTGGCCGAGGCGCCGTGAATGATCCGGGCGTCGTGGAGGGAGCACTCCCCGCGCTCCAGCTCGAACGGCACCGCTTTCGACTCGTCTACCTCAGTGATCTCCGTGGCGAAGGTATTGGCGGAGGAGTCCACCTGGTGGTACTCGGAGAAGCCGTTGCTCTGCGAGCCGGGGATCACCTTCATGCAGCCGTTCTCCTGCGTGGCACGGTCCAGCGCCAGCCAGACGGTCACGATGCCCTGGTGCTTGTCGATACGGTCTTTCCAGTACGCCGAGTCTTCGTGCCAGGGCGTCTTGCGGCCGGTATAGGGGTCCTTGCAGATGAAGTGGCTGGACCAGAGGGCGATATTGGGGCCGGTGATGGGCTCGACCAGATCGAGTACGTCGTCGCTCAGCAGGAAGTCGAGAAGTCGGGGGTCGCGAAAGTGGGGTGTGTCCAGCTCGTCCGAGAGCTTGTCGCCCTTCTCGGCCAGGTGCTCCTCGAAGATCTCGTTCAGCCGCGCCAGCTTTTCCGGAGAGAAGAGTTGATGGTGATAGAGGAAGTAGCCGTTCTGGTGGTAAAAGTCCACGTCCGGTGGGGATAGGGTTGGCATGGCGTGTCCTCGCTTTCCTGGATAGCATCCTACAGGACCGGGAGCGGAAATTCGTCACCCGTGTCCTCGACCCAGCGGCGCAGGCGGTCCTGCAAATGTGCGCGCTGCTCGCCGAAGGCGCTGTCGTGGGCCAGGTTGACCAGCTCCAGAGGGTCCTCATTGAGGTTGAACATTAGCCAGGGCTGTCCCTCCAGGGCGACGTACTTCCAGCGGTCGCGGGTGACGATCCCGCGCCAGGGACGGTCCACGCTGTCCCCATGGCCGGTGGGGATGACGATCTGCATGAAGGCGGAGTCCGGCGGCTCGACGCGCGGCCGATCGGGCCGGCGCCGCCAGGAGAGATCGGTTCCCTGCATCCAATCCGGCGGGTCGAGGTCGCAGAGGCCGAGGGTGGTGGGCGCGAGATCGACGGTATTGAGTGGGATGTCGGAGAAGCCGGTCAGATCGCCATAGTGCGGCAAACCCCCGCCGACGATGCAGGGGATGCGGGTCGCCTCCTCCCAGGGTGCCGTCTTCCGGAACTGACCGTGGGAGCCAAGCATGTCGCCGTGGTCGGCGAAGACGAGCAGGTTGGTGTTCTCAGTCAGCCCGGTTTCGTCCAGCGCCGCGCGCAGCCGTCCCAGGTTCCAGTCCAGGTTCTCAATCATGGCGTAGTAGCCGGCCAGCTCGCGCCGGGCGCGCTCCACTACCCGCGGCACGGCCGGGACATTCTCGCGCAGTACCACCATTCCCGCGGTGTGCCGCGCCATCCACCCGGCCGGGGCGGCGTAGGGATCGTGCGGCGGCTGAACGGAGAGGACGGCAAAGAAGGGGGCACCGTCTTGCTGCGTCTGGAGAAACTCGATGAGGAGATCGGTGAGGGCGTCAGTCTCGAAGCCGGGCAGCTTGCGGTGGAAGGCGTTTCCCCCCTCGCCGCCATGGACCCACGAGTCCCAGGGGCTGTTGTTGTTCTCGTAGGCAACCCACTCCTCGAAGCCTCGGCGCCGGTCCGGTGGAATGATATGCATGGCAGCCCGCGCCGATTCGGTCTCCTTGAAGCCGTCGAGATGCCACTTGCCGAAGTAGGCGGTCCGGTAGCCGCGCTCTTTGAAGACATCGGCAACCGTCTTCTGGCCGTCGGGCAGGGGATGCTCGTGGCCGGGCACGGCGCAGTGCGGGTAGCGGCCGGTCATGAGGGAGCCGCGGGCCGGACTGCAGAGCGGCGAGCCGGAGTAGGCGGCAGTGAAGACAAGTCCCTCGGTCGCCAGGCGATCGATGTGGGGCGTGTGGAGATTGGGGTCGCCGAGGAAGCCGAGCGCCTGCCCCCGGTGCTGGTCGCCAAAGAACCAGATCGCGTTTCGCGGCATGCCCTCTCCCTTCGGCGTCAATTATGCGGTTCCGATGGCACGCTTTCTGCGCGGTACAGCAGAGCCGCCCTCGAGCGGCTCCATAGAAGGAGGATCGTTATGCCGGTGACCCGTCCGGAAGACAAGGGAAGAGACCGATCGCAGTGGTGGAAGGATGCCTCGACCGAGACGGTTGAAGACGAGGATCAGGATAAGCTCCACCACGAGGTCTTCAACGAGCAGGACAAGCCCAAGAATCTTCGCAAGGAGGAGATGGCGCCGCTGGAAAACCCGAGCTGATCAGCGCGCCGCTGGTAGGTGCGGCGTCACGTGCCGGTTCCACCCGTCAGGCACCGTCGGTATCGGCCAGGTGCTGTCAGGGCGCCAGGAAATCCACTTCTGGGAATAGAGGGGGTCAGCCGCTTCCAGGAGAGAGATGGCATGGTGCGCTTCGTCGCGGATGCGCATAGCCTCCTCACGGCTGATCAGTTCCTGCTCCTCGGCCCACGCCAGCTCGTCCTCATCTTTCAGGTGCCAGGTTCGGTCGGGATCGATCACCACGTCCAGGATGAGATCGCGGGTATCGAAGCCGAGCGGTGTGCGGCGGAAGGGCAGAAGAATATCGACATACCAGCAGAGGAAGGTGTCGTCGGCGTGCCGCCAGAACAGGCTGACGGCGTGGCTTGCGTCCGGACGGCAGAGCACGAGGCGACGGCTTTCCTGCCAGACCCAATCTTCGTGCAGCCCCGAATCCTCGACCATCTGACGTCCTCTGGGTCCACCCCGCCTTCCTGCCCGGCGCCTGCATACGGTTCCGGGCGCCAGATACAGCGCGACCAGGTCATCCCTGTCCGCGACAATCGTCACCGGCATCACAGCGCCTATTCGGC
>JAICWV010000151.1 GCA_025966365.1 Chloroflexota bacterium
CCGGTCCAGGTGCAGTCGGTCCTGTTCGGGGTCCAATCGATCTCGCGCTTGTGGCCAGTCCAGGTGCAATCGGTGCGGCTCGGGGTCCAATCGATCTCTCGGGTTGCCATCATGTTTTCTACTCCTCTGTCCTTGATTACTTGTGGCCGGTCCAGGTGCAATCGGTGCGGCTCGGCGTCCAGTCAATCTCGCGCTTGTGGCCGGTCCAGGTGCAATCGGTCCTGCCGGGCGTCCAGTCAATCTCGCGGGTTGCCATCGGGGTCCAGTCGATTTCTCGGTTTGCCATTGCTACTTCCTCCATGATGTAGAACTACTTTGAGCAGCGCATGCTGCTATAAGGGCCAACAAATCTCGGTCTGCGATGGAAGGGCTGGAACATCGGGACCATCCTTCTGTCCATCAGACGCGAAGGAACTTAAAACCTTGCGGCCCCTGCTACCCTTCCCCGATGGGGGGCCGATAGTCCTGTCTAGAAGCAGGACTTTCTGCTCCACACATTACCTGAAGCGGGACGCCCCGTCAACCCCGTACAATGGCGCACCAACACAGGGCGACGCGTAATGATCGACGCGGCATAGAGGTACCGGTTGCAGGAGGCTTCAGAGGAGCGAGCGCACGAGCCGGTTCGCACCAATCGCGACTTTCGGCTGTACGCGGCGGGCCGGATCGTTTCCCAGGTCGGAGACCGCATAGGGATCATTGCCCTGGTCTTCGTCATCATCCATGCATCGACGAATGCCGCCCTGGCGCTGGCCCTATTCTACGTTTCCCGGGTCATTCCCTCGTTCCTCGGTGGCATCGTCGTCGGGTCCCTGGTCGACATAGTCGACCGGCGCGCCCTTATGGTCGCGGCAGACCTGGGACGAGCGGCAATCCTGATCGCGGTTCCGACACTCGGGAGTCTGACCCTCTGGTCCCTGTATCCCCTGGTGATCCTCCTCTACGCACTCGGACTGGTCTTCTACACGGCCGCCCAGGCCGCGATCCCGGATGTGGTGCGGCCGGAGCGCATGACCGGAGCGAATGCAATTCTGCAGGGGATCGAAACGTCGGCCGATCTGGCCTACGCGATCGGTGGCGGTCTCGTCCTGGTGCTGGGACTCAAAGTACCGTTCTACATCGACGCCGTGACCTTTCTCTTTTCCGCGGCCATGGTGTGGCAAATCCGGCTCCCCCCACTGCCACGGGTCGCCCCCCCGTCCCTCAAGGGCGTGGCCACGCATGCGCGCGAGGGTTTGACGTTTCTTCTCTCCAGTCCGTTCCTCCGCTGGAGCACGATGACGCTTATCGTCGCGCCCTTTGCCGGCGGCGCCATGTATGTGCTGGTGCCGCTCTATGCGAAGTATTCGCTGGGCCAGACATCAAGCGCGTGGGGTCCGTTACGCGACGGAGCCTTCCGCTTCAGCCTGCTCGAGGTCTGCCTGGGCCTGGGGGCACTGGCCGGCAGCGGGCTGGCGGTTCGGCTGGCGCGACGGCGGCCGCGCGGCCAGCTGGTCGGAATCGGCATTCTGGGCATGGGATTGGTAGACATGACCTTCGCGGTCATTCACAGTATCTATCTCGCAATCCCCATCATGTTCATCCAGGGCGTCTTCAACGGCCTGTTCGTCGTCTCCGTCATCACCCTGGTGCAGGCGATTACGCCAACCGAGATTCGAGGACGGGTATTGGGCGTACGGAACATTGCCATCGATGGCTCAATTGCCGTGGGTAGCGCGCTAGGCGGTATCGTCCTGACCTCGATCTCGTACTCGACCATGTGGCTCATCATCGGCGGACTCATTGCCGTCGCCAGCCTCGGCATATGGACGCAGCGCGAGGTTCGGAACCAGGTCTAGGCTCCCGTCTCCATCCTCAATACCCGCAGATCCGGGCCGGGCTCCGGAGGCGCGTACGCACCGTCCTCGATGAGGATCTGAATGAACTTCGCCGTCACGGTGGGATCAAATTGGGTGCCCATTCCGTCTTTGAGTCGCGTTACCGCTTCCTCGACCGACATTCCCCGCCGGTATGGCCGGTCGGACGTCATGGCGTCGAACGAGTCCGCAACGGTAATGATGCGGGCACCCAACGGAATCTCTTCTCCCCGGAGCCCATCTGGATAGCCACGGCCGTCCCAGCGCTCATGGTGATGGCGCACGAAGGCGAGGCTCTCACGAAATCCCGAGTAACTTGACAGGATGTCGGCACCGATCACCGGATGATCCTCGATAATCCTTCGCTCCTCTTCCGTCAGCATGCCTTGCTTGTGCAAGATATCGTTGCTGATTCCAATCTTTCCCAGGTCGTGAACCCGGGCGGCCAGCACCACCTCCTCCGCGCGCTCCGAAATCAGCCCCAGAGACTTCGCCAGACGTCGCGTCAGATCGACCAGGCGCTTGGAGTGTTCGTAGGTCAGCGTGTCCCGGTAGTCAATACTCTCGGCCATCTTGAAGACCGCTTCCATGGTCTCCTGCCGCTGGCGCGCCAGGTTAGCGAAGGACTTACTGCTGTACCAGACCGGGACGAGCACCAGCGGGAACAGCACCCAGCTCGCGTGCCAGAGCAGCGCGAAGATCACCCCGACAAGTACGAGTGAGAGTGACGGAACCAGCACGCTGCGGAAGGTGCTGGAGAAAACCGCGAACGGCGATTCCGAGCTGTAGAGCGAGATGGCAATGACCACAACGAGGACGTCGACGAGGTGGTAGGAAATGGCCATGGCAAGGAGCCCGGGAAACGCCAGAATCGGCTTCCAGCTACTTGCCCACAGGTATGCCTGTCCATCGAGCGCGTGAAAAGCCAATCCCGCCGCGAAGTTGGCAAAAACGGCCCCGCCGACATTCACCACCATGGCTTTGGCCGGCCGGTTTCGACTCTGGAGCCTGATGGACATCTCGCTGAGAATCTTCGAGCCGGCGATGGCCAGCAGGGCCACCGGCAACGGAAGCACGAGAAGCGCCGCGATCTGAGGAATGGTGCCCATGGCAACGGCGCTCGAGGGACCGAAATACACCTGGCTGCGGCTCGCGACCCAGCCCATGGCGATGAACGCGAGGCCGGTAAGAAGCCACGAGAGCTGTCGGTGACTGGTTGGATGAAGGGCAATATACACTGACCACCATCCGACAGCCACCGTGCCGGAGGCGATTGCCGCGACGTAGACTCGAAGCCACCGCTCCCTTTTCAGGATGCCCCTCCCACAATCGGTCCTACCGTACCCCATAGATCAGGTAGAGTCAACCCTCCAAAAGAAGAATGCGTAGCATTCCTCACTGTTTGGTAAACTCTCGGACTTCAGCCGGTGGAAAGGCTCCCGCGCGGACCTCCGCCTCCAGACCAGCCAGGACGCGGCGGGCATGGTCTCGCTGCTGGTCGGTGATCCACCCCCGGTCCACTGCCTCCGTGAATTCGTCCTCGTCCAGCACGGTGTATCGGCCGTCCGGCCATATCCAGATGTCCAGAAAGAGATCCACAATCGGCAAGAGGGTATCCGGGTCGGCCCCACTCCAGCTCACCGGGTCGAGCACATCCACGTAGTACCCGGTGAGCCCCGCGCCCGGCCGGTACACGGCGGCAATGTCCCATCCCTCGCCTTTGGCGAGGAACCAGACGGCGCGATAGCCGTCCCCGATGACTTCTTCCCCCTCGAGTACCAGCGGCTCTCCGCGGTCCAGCGTCAGCTCCATGACGATCATCCGCTCACCGGCCGCGAGAAGGTCGGCGGTAAACATGGAGACACGGCCCGGAGGCCGTATATAGGCGTAGGTGAGGGGCGCCCTCTCGGCGGAAAGCCTATCCCCGGCCAAAGCCGGTGGCGATAACGGTCACGCGAAGATCATCGCCCAGCCGCGAATTGATGGCCGCCCCGAAAATAATGTTGGCGTCCGGGTCCGCCACGCGCATGATCGCCTGCGCGGCGTCATTCACCTCGTGCAGCGACAGATCCGGGCCACCGGTGATGTTCAGGAGAATTCCCCGCGCTCCCTGGATGGACGACTCCAGCATGGGGCTGCCCAACGCTGCGTCCACCGCCCGAACGGCACGGTTCTCACCGGCTGCCGACCCCATCGCCATCAGCGCCGCCCCTGCGCGGTGCATCACGCTGTTGACATCGGCGAAGTCGAGGTTGATCAGGCCAGGTGTCAGGATAAGGTCGGCGATGCCATGGATGCCGTGGTGGAGCGTCTCATCGGCAAGCCTGAAAGCGTCGCGCGCCTGCATGGTCTCCCCCGCTACCTGGAGGATGCGGTCGTTCGCAATCACGATCACAGAATCCACCAGCGGGCGCAGACGATCCAGGCCATCTGCCGCGATCTGCCGCCGCCTCACCCCCTCGAAGCTGAAAGGAAGGGTCACCACGCCCACGGTGAGCGCGCCCGATCTGCGAGCTAGCTCGGCCACGATCGGTGCCGCGCCGGTACCGGTACCGCCCCCCAATCCGGCCGTGATAAACACCATGTCTGCACCCTCCAGCGCCTCGGCAAGAGCGTCGGTGGCGCTCTCAGCCGCCCGCTCACCCATCTTGGGATCGCCACCAGTTCCCAGTCCGTGGGTGAGCCGTTCGCCGATGGGTACGCGCTTTCGTGCCAGCGTCCGGTCGAGCGCCTGCATGTCGCTGTTGACGGCGATAAAATCGATCCCCTGAACACCGGTATCGATCATCCGGTCAACTGTGTTGTTTCCGGCCCCGCCCAGTCCGATGACCTTGATCTCGGTAAAACCCTTCGCCAGCTTGGGTGTTTCCGACGCCAGGATCTGTGGGATCACGGGACGGTCTCGCTTGGCTTCCTCGACCCTCCGGGGATCGAATCCTCCCTTAGACACGAGCCAGTACCTCCTTGGCCAGCGAGCGATAGGTGTCCGTCGCTCGCTGCGACCCATTGAGCTCGACCAGCGGAACACCAGCCGAGGCAGCTTCCAGAATCTTCGAGTTGGTTCCAACGCTGGTATCGAAGACGAGATCGCCCCAGTTGCCACGCAGATACGATGCCACCTGCTGCTCCTCCCGCAAGCGTCGATCGAACTTGCTGAGCAGGATGCCCAGAATTCGGAGATTGGGGTTGATGTACAGGATCTCGTCGATGCTCTCCTGCAGCATCTTCAGACCTTGCAGCGAGAAGAAGCGTGCTTCGGTGGGGACCACGACCAGCTGGGCCGCGACCAGCGAGTTGATGGTCAGCAGGCCCAGTGAGGGAGGCGTGTCGATCAGAATAAAGTCGTAGCGATCAGCGATAGTCCCGAGCGCGTCGCGCAGTCGGAACTCTCTCCCGAGCTTGTTCATGAGCGCCGCCTCGGCCGTGGCCAGCGTTACCGTTGCCGGAACCAGATCGAGTCGAGCTTCGCCCTCGCTGTACACCGGCACCAGCGGAACTGGAACTGCCCGATCCAGCAGCGCGTCCGCAATCGTCGTCTGCACCTGTGGCTGGCCGCCGAACGACGCCGAGAGATTTCCCTGGGGATCCATGTCCACGACCAGCACTCTATGCCCCAGGCCGTACAGCGACGCGCCCAGGTTGGTCGTGGTGGCCGTCTTTCCGACCCCACCCTTCTGATTGGCGATAGATATGATACGTGCGGACATAACGCGAGAGGTGGGGGGAGCGGCACCTGAGGCGGCACGGTGCTGCGGTATTGTACGTGTCTATCCGAAAAGACACAAGGCCGCTCGCTTCCGGTTCGGAAGCGAGCGGCCGTTGCAGCCGGTCGGGAGGCTCTCGCCGCCCTATGCGTCACGAGCCCGCGGAGGGCTCGACGTTGTGGTTCAGGCGGAACAGGTTCTCCGGATCGTACACCGCCTTGATCTCGGCCAGGCGCGCATAGGTGCTGTCAGAGTAGGCGGAACGTTTGCGCTCCTCACCTTCCTCTCCCAGGAAGCCGACGTACACACCCGACGCCCTCGGCGCGATCTCCCGCCAGAAATCGTCGGTGAACGCGCTGTGCACATCTGACTCAGCCGGATTCATCCAGATGCTGACGATTTCGATCAGGTACGGCTTATCCCGATGTGAGAAGGCGGTGAAATCGGCCGGCTTGCGGCTGAGCTCGCCACCAAATGCACGCAGTTGCACGAGGGAGAGCGGCGATGACAATCGCGCGGTGTGATCGGCCACGGTGCCGATCAGGTCGTCGTCAACCGCGTCCAGGAAGCACGATCGGATCTTGATGTAAGCGCCCTCGGGCAGGGCATGGTCGGTCATGGCAAACATGGCCGGGTACGGCATCGGACTGACGATATCCACAATCGGCGTGGCGAGCGAACGCAGGGGCGCCAGCGCGGCCTCCGCCGAAACGGGGTCACCCGCGTAGCAAACCGCAACCAGCACGATGAGCGAGCCGTAACGCTCGGGTGGGAGGAACGGCAGCGGGGGCGCGTGCATGACGTTGACCATTACGGTCAGCTCGTCGGGCGCCGTCGGCGCGTAGTCGGCAAAGCCCCGCACCAGGGCAGGCAGATCGTTCGCGTCGTAAATGATCGCCCCACCGGTCACCATGCCGGCCGCATGCGGTCGGAACAAGAATGAGACCACGATCCCGAAGTTGCCGCCGCCGCCGCGGATGGCCCAGAAGAGATCAGTGTTCTCCTCGGCACTGGCACGGACGACGGAGCCGTCGGCAAGGACGATATCGGCGGCGAGCAGGTGATCAGAGGCCAGACCAACTTTGCGCACCATCCAGCCAATTCCGCCGCCGGTGGTCAATCCACCCACGCCGACAGACCCAAAATCTCCAGAGGAAACGGCCAGGCCATAGGGTTGGAGCGCCGCGCTCACCTCGCCCCACGTGCAGCCCGGCTCGATCCGGACGGTGCCGGTCTCCTCATCGAATGCGATCGCCTTCATGAGAGAGAAATCAATGACGATCCCGTTGTCGACCGTGCCGAAGCCCGCGGGGCTATGCCCTCCGCTGCGGACCGCGATTTCAAGTCCAAGTTCCCGGGTGAAGTTGACGGCCGTTACCACATCCCCGGCATTGGCCGGACGAACGATGACAGCTGGACGGCAGTCGAACGAGGCCTCGATCACGCGACGCGCCGTATCGTAGCCGTCGTCAGCCGGGAGAATCACCTCGCCGTCGATGCGTGTCGACAGCAGGTCGAGCGCGGAATTGAGCTCTGACGTGGCCGTTGCGGATAAAGTCTCCTCAGTGGACATCGATCACTCCTGTCAATGCGATGATGCGCCGACCGTCTGGTTGGCGGCGTATCCCGCATGGTAGCGATGCTCCGTGGAGACGTCAAGAATTCTGAACAAAACTGAAACGGTTGACGAGTATCTCCGGTGGGGGCATAGTAAGTACAATCTGGTACCAAGCCCGAAGGAGACCCAGGTGGGACTGCTGAGCAGATTCTTCTCCATCTTCGGCGCCAAGGTGAACAAGGCGCTGGACCGCGTGGAGAACCCGGCGGAGACGCTGGACTATTCCTACGAAAAGCAACTTTCCCTGCTCAAGGATGTGCGGCGGGGACTGGCGGAGATCGCGACCTCCAAACAGCGGCTGAAGATGCAGGTAGATAAGCTGCAGCAGCAAGACGCCAAACTGCAGGATCAGGCGCGTGAGGCAGTGCTCCAGGGCCGCGACGACCTGGCCCGCCTCGCACTTCAGCGCCGGCAATCGCTCGAGCCGCAGATCGAGAATCTCAACACGCAGGTGACCCAGCTCGACGAGCAGCAGGCCAAGCTGTCTCATGCCTCCGAGCAGCTCCAGCAGCGGATTGATAGCTTCCGCACGCAGAAGGAAACGCTCAAGGCGCAGTACCAGGCGTCGAGCGCGCAGGTGAAGATCAATGAGTCGTTCACCGGCCTATCTCGAGAAATGAACGACCTGGGCACATCCCTGCAGCGAGCGCAGGACCGGATCGAACAGATGCAGGCGCGCTCAACCGCGCTGGATGAGCTGATCGACTCCGGTGCCCTCGAAGACTATACGGCAACACAGATCACCGGCGAAGATGACATCGACCGTCAACTGCGCCTGGGCACAGGCGGCTCCAACGTCGATGCTGAACTCGCCGCCATGAAGCGCCAGCTTCTGGCCGACAGTGGTGGAAACCCCTCCACTACTCCGCAAGGATAATCTGCTCTAAACCGCCGCTCTCAACCGGCAGTCTCCGTCGGCATCGGCCACCCAGACCATATTGCCGCCCTGATGCTTGCCGGCATACATGGCCGCATCCGCTCGTTTGAGGAAGGACTCCTGATCGTCCTCGGGGGCGAGATGGGCCACGCCCACACTCACCGTCACCGCTCCGCCACCCGCGGCC
>JAICWV010000089.1 GCA_025966365.1 Chloroflexota bacterium
GTCCCCCGATTCCACTCGCCGTGGCTTTCGGGGTTCGACCCCCTGCGGTGGGTACCCCGAAAGTCGCAATGGGGCGAACCCGGAAAGACTCGCCTGGTCCCGAGACCCATATCCCTGGGTGGCGGGCACCAGAAGCTGTGCTGAGGCACAGCGGGCGATTGGAAATCGCCCCTACATCTCGCGCCCACGTTTGAAAATCGCCCCATCCAATCCAGCGATTGCGCATCGCCCCTACACCCACTCCAGCGATTGCACATCGCCCCTACATCTCAGACTCGCGATTGCATAGCGCCCTACTGCAAAAACGTGAGTCACACCCCTCCACAAGGAGCGCCAGAGGACGTTGCACAACTGTCCCGGCAACCCTCTCGACACCCTTCGTAGTTACCGCAAACCTCATTGCGATCTGCGCCGCAGCGCAGCTTCTGGCGACGCACCTGGAGGTGTGGCATGGTGGACGGCGCGGCCGAGCTCAGTAAAAGTCCGTGCCCTAGTCCGCTCTACCGGTCTTAGGGGCAGCCGGTGCTAAGGGCGAGCGTTACCCCTCCGGTGATGATGATGGCGAACAGAAAGAACGCGCTGAGCATCACGCCCCCGAGGGCCCAGAAGGGGACGCGTGGCATGGCGCCGCTCGACACCTCATCTTCGGCGAGGCTGGTCCGTCGCCAGATGCGCCAGGACAGGAGCCCAGCCCCGATGGTCGCGAGGGCTCCGAGGGCGTATATGCCCGCAGTTGCCAGCTCAGCCGGTGAGAGACCAAGCCGGCCCGCCCCGGGACTCTGGCCGCAGGCGTGGGATATCAGGACGATGCCCGCGGTCCGGACCACCAGGAGCGCCACCGGCCCGGTCAGGATGCCGATCCAGAGCCAGAGGGGTCGAACGCGCTCGGCGCGCGACCGGCGGCGGAGATCCTCGCGGCTAGCAGCGAGCGACTCCGGGAGATCGCCCGGAACCTGCTGTGAACCCATGCATTGTGCCCGAGCACGTGGCTGCAAGACTTATGCCGTGGCGACCTCTTCACCTTCGGCGATGTCTTCGGTCGTGGCACCACGGTCGTGTTGCTCGACGAGGCCGCTGCCCGAGAACAGGACGAGGATGCTCAGGCAGACCGCGCCTGCGCCGACGTAGAACGGGATATGGGGGCTGTACCACTCCGCCAGCTTCCCGGCAAGCCAGGGCGCGATGGCGCCGCCGACGAAGCGAACGAAACTGTAGGCGGCAGACGCGACTGGACGCTCGACCGGAGCGACCTCCATCACGGCAGTCGTTACCAGGGTATTGTTGACCCCCAGGAACGCTCCGGCCACGATCACGCAGGCGATGAGAGCGGGCTGTGAGTTCACGGCCAGTCCCATGATCAGAAGATCGAGGGCGATGAGGGCCAGCATGACATAGAGGGTCCTTACCGTTCCGAACCGCTTCTGCAGCCGGGGCGCGGCGAACACCGACGTGATGGCGAGCAGCACACCCCAGCCGAAGAAGACAAATCCCAGCCCATGTGCATCCAGACCCAGCGGGAAGGGCGCATAACCCAGGAGGGTGAAAAACCCGAAGTTGTAGCACAGGGCGGTCAGGCCAATAGTGAGGAGCCCGCGATGCCGCAGCGCCCGGATGGGATCGAGCACGGTGGTGTGATGGTCGGGACGGGGCAGGGTGGGCAGAAGGAAGGAGATGGCGATGAAGGCCAGCGACATCAGAACGGCGACGCCGAAGAAAGGGCCCTTCCAGCTGATCCCGCCGAGTAAGCCACCCAGAAGCGGGCCGGTGGAGATGCCCAGGCCGAGCGCCGCTTCGTAGAGGATGATGGCCTGGGCGACCCCACCGGTCGAGACCCCGACGATGACGGCGAGAGCGGTGGCGATAAAGAGCGCGTTCCCCAGCCCCCATCCGGCGCGGAAGCCCACGATCTCGCCGATGCTGGATGACGCGCCGGCCAGCGCGCTGAAGAGAATGATAAAGGCGAGGCCGGCGAGGAGCGTGCGTTTCGGACCGATCCAGCTCGAGACCATGCCGGTGACGAGCATGGCGACACCGGTGACCGCCATATAGCTGGTGAACAGGAGCTCGACCTGCGAGGGAGTCGCGTTGAGCTGCCGGGCGATCGCAGGCAGGATCGGATCAACCAGGCCCAGGCCCATAAAGGCGATAACGCAGGCGAAGGCGACGGCATACACTGCCTTCGGCTGCTGCCACATGCCCCCGATGCCGTGAGCGGACGCGTGAGCCGCGTCCCCGTCTCTTCCACTCGTGCCTGCCATGCCAGCTCCCTCCCCCACCGTGGCGCTTGTATAATGCAACTGGATGGTTGTATTGTACATATATGACACGGGCGGCGCAACAGTGCGGGCCGGCGGACAGACGAGATAGCGGTAGTTGACGCCAAGCAGGGAAAGGAAGCCGGAGTGCCGGATGATGCAGTTGCCGAGATCGATCGCGAGTTGACGCGGCTGGTTCGTCTTGTCGAGCTGGCGGTCGCGGCCAGGCCCAGCGCGGAACGGCTAGTCCGCTCAGGGTACCTCCTCCTCGGAGCGCTGGAGGCGGATGGACCGCTGGGGATCGCGGCGCTGGCAGACGCGACCCAGGTCGACATTTCTACCGCCAGCCGGCAAATACCTCCGCTGGAGCATCAGGGGCTGGTACAGCGCCTCCCCAATCCGGCAGACGGGCGAGGGCGACTGATCGAGATCACTCCTCTCGGCCGCGACCGCTTGCAGGTGGCGCGGAGCGAGCGTCTCGCCCGGATTCGGGAGTTGACGCACGACTGGCCGGAGCGAGAGCGCTCGGCCTTCGCCGGCTATCTCGCCCGGCTCAATCGGGCGATGGTGTCTCGAGAGTCCGGGGTCGCGGAGACCGGCTGAGCCCCTCAGCCGACCGGGCATCGATCAGGGAGCCGGCACTGCCTCGCTGGTCAGCGTGTCCCCGGGAGCAGAGAGCGTCACGCGAAGGGAAGCGCCACTGGGGATCGTGGTGCCGGACACGTGCACATCCAGGTCGCCGCGGCCGCTGTCGTCGGTGATAAGCGAGCCTGAGCGCTGAAGGATCTGGCAATCGCCGGTGAGGACAGTGACGCTGTACGTCGCTCGGGTCAGTCCGTCGGTGACACCGACCCGAATTTCTGCGCCGCCGCGTATGCCGCCCTGATCGTCAGCCTGGAATCGTGCGGTGCCGACTACAGGTCCCGAGACACTGGCGGCGCAGGTCGCGCGATAGAGCCCGACCGTCTGTGCTGTTGCATTTCCTCCGGCTGCGTGGGCGAGGTAGCCGGGCGATCCGATGGACAAAAGTAGGGCTGCCAGTGCGATAAGCGGGTAACTCAGGAACGTCTTCATGCCGTATTGCCCTTTCGTTGCCTGTGTGTCGCTCATCGCCTGGCGGCCCCTGGAGAAGGACTCGACGTGGGACCCGCTCGCAGCTGGGTGCGACCAGCTAGTTCTACGGGAGCCGGTTACACTGGTTCTGCGCCGGCGGACAGTGGTCTGCCACGCCGCCGGGACCCGCTGACCCAGCAAGGAGATAAGGCACTGATCGCATTCCGCCGCCAATGGACGACGTTTCGAGATGGGGTCGACACAGTCCTGGAGCAGGCTTGATGATTGTCGGCCGCGACGCTCCCCTGTCGGACGTGCTCCGGTACCGGATCGGAGGTCGGGCGCGCTTCCTCGTCGACGCGCAGTCTCCCGACGACGTTCGGCAAGCGGTCTCATTTGTCCGGGAGCACAGCGTCGAATCGGTCCTCTTTGTCGGACACGGCGCGAATCTTCTCTTTCCCGACGACTACTTCGACGGCGCCGTTATTCGCCTGGTGGATCCCGTGCAGCCTCAGGGTGCGGTTGCCGAGGGCGAGGAGGGGTTGATCAAATCGTATGCCGGGGAAACGCTGGACCGCCTCATTCAGCGAGCCTTCGATTCCGGGCTGGTGGGCCTGGAGTGGGCCGGAGGGCTGCCGGGAACCGTTGGCGCGGCGGTTCGTGGAAACGTGGGAGCGTTCGGCGGAGAAGTCAAGGATTGGGTGCGGGACGTCACCGTGCTCGATATTGCAGACGATGCGCCACACGTGCTCACGCTCCGTCGTGACGAGCTGGACTTCGTGTACCGGGGCAGCCTGTTAAAGCAGAAGCGGAATTTGATCGCGCTCGGGGCGTCCTTCTGCCTCCGCCGGGGCAGCGCCGCTGACCTCGCCCGGGCGCGAGACACATACCGCGCCAATATCGCCTACCGCGAGGCCCGCCATCCCATGGACTACCCCAATACCGGCTCGACCTTCAAGAACATCGCCGCTCCTGACGAGGTCGCCAGGGTGCTGGCCGTCTTCCCGGATCTGACCGAGCGTGTTCTGGGCGACTGGCACGGTAAGGTGTCCATGGGCTTTCTCAATCGCAGGCTCGGCTTCTCGGGGTATCGTGTCGGCAACGCGGAAGTGTCCGAGAAGCACTGCAACTTCGTCCTCAACCTGGGGGGTGCCCGAGCCCGTGACGTCGCGGGCATCATCGGGACCATCCAGCAGAGGTTTGAGGACACGTTCGGATTCCGGCCGGAGCCGGAAGTCGAAATAGTGCGGGAGCCGGCTCGAGAGGGCGGCTGAGCGACTTCACGCTCGCGTGAGCGCCCACTACTATGAAGATATCCGCCCCCGCGGAAGACGAGGAACATGGACGAAGCACAGAGCGTACGGAAGGTCATCATCGCCGGGGCCGGGTACGCGGGTCTGCATATCGCCCTGCGCCTGGCATCGTGGCTCGAGAAGAATGAGACGGTCGAACTGACGCTGGTGGACAGGCACGACTATCACCAGATCATGACCGAGCTTCCGCGCGTGGTCGGTGGCTCCCGGAGCGGAGAGGACGTGCGCATCCCGCTGGCCAAGGTCCTGGACTACCGGGTGATGTTCGTGGAGGCCGCGGTGACCGGATTCGACTTCCCGCATCAGCACCTGATCACGTCCGATGGACGCTTGCCCTACGACCGGTTGGCGCTGGCCCTGGGCAGCAGGCCGAACGACTTCGACATTCCCGGTCTGGCCGATCGCGTCCTCCACTTCTGGTCTGCCGACGATGCGGATCGAGTCCTCAGCGCGGTGACCGAGAGCGTCGAGCGTGCGGGGCGCGAGACGAACTCTCGCGACCGGCAGCGCCTGATGACGATCGTGATCGGCGGTGGCGGGGCCACCGGGGTCGAGCTGGCCGGCGAGCTGGCCGAAGAGCTGCCGCGACTGGAACGGGAATACAGGGTTTCCGGCACGCACGGCCACGTGGTGCTGGTCGAAGCGGGCCCTACCATCCTTGCCGGATCGTCGCGGGAGCTGATCGAGCGCGCCGGCCAGATTCTGCACGACCTGGGCGTGGAGGTGCGAACCAACGCCATGATTGCCGAAGTGACACCGGAGGGCTTCGCCCTCAAGGGCGGGCAGGTGATCGAGGGGGGCGTCTTTATCTGGGCAGGGGGCGTGAAAGGACCGGCGGTCGTGGAAGGCTCAGGCCTGCCTATCGGGCACAACGATCGGCTCAAAGTCGACCAGTATCTGCGGGTACTCGACCACCCCCACATTTACGCTGCCGGTGACCTTGCCGCAGCCGTCAATCCGGCCACCGGCCGGGTTCTTTCTCCGCTGGCACAGATTGCGCTGGAGGAGGGGGAAACCGTTGCCCACAATCTCTTTGCCGAGATCGAGGGAAGGCCGCTGGAGCCCTTCGCATTGAAGGATCGCGGCATTGTGGTGTCGGTAGGCGAGAAGAGCGGGGTTGCCGACGTCGCCGGCCGTACCCTCGGCGGACGCCTGGCGCATGTCCTGAAGGATGCCATCGAGTGGGAATACCGGCAGTCGGTCAAGCACCTTCGGGGCTGGAGCGTGGTGTAGCAAACGTGGACCAATCGCTTCTTATCCACCAGGCACGCACGTTGCGGGACATGCATAAGGGCAGCGGGCCACTGCTGCTGCCCAACGCCTGGGATGTTGCCACCGCTCAGGCGGTGGCCGGCGCCGGGTTCCCGGTCATCGCCACCACGAGTCTTGCCGTGGCTGCAAGTCTGGGCTTCCCCGATACCGATACCATGCCCGCCGATGTGGCCTTCGCCGCCATCGCGCGTATCGCGCGAAGCGTCGATCTACCGGTCACTGCCGACATTGAGGCCGGATACCAGTTACCCGCGGCGAAGCTGGTCGAGCGGCTCCTGGATGCCGGAGCGGTCGGGTGCAACCTGGAGGATACCGACCATCACGGTCCCGGGGTGTTGGTGCCGGTAGAGCGACAGGTGGCCCGCATCCGATCGGTGCGGGAGGCGAGTGAGGCGGCCGGGGTGCCGCTCGTGATCAACGCCAGGGTCGATGCCTTTCTGCACGACTCCGGCGAGCCTCGGTCGCTGCTTCCCGAGGCGGTGCAACGCGCCCGGGCCTATATCGAGGCGGGCGCAGACTGCGTGTACCCCATTTTCCTCAGCGACCCGGCGACGATCGAGGCATTTGTCCAGGCAGTGCAAGCCCCGGTCAACATCTTGCTGCGGCCGGACGGTCCCGATCGACAAACGCTTGCCCGGCTCGGTGTGGCCAGAATCAGCATGGGGGCGGGGCTGTTCCGAGCGTCGATGACTGAGATTGGACGCGTACTGGAGGCATTGCGGGCCGACTCCTGATCGGATTCGGCTTGACGTCCGCGCTGGCCGGGGCCATGGCGCAGACTGCTACACTTTGTCCCGTATGATTCGCCTTTATCGCTTCCTCAAGCCCTTTTCGGTCGCGCTGCTGGTCAGCGTGGTGTTGATATTCGGGCAGACGATCTCGCAGCTGTACCTGCCGACGCTCATGGCGGATATTGTGGACAACGGCATCGCCCGCAAGAATGTTGGCTACATCGTCAGCACGGGCGAGGTGATGTTGTTGATCACGATTGGCGGAATGGTGGCGTCGGTTGCCGCTACCTTTCTGTCGTCGCGCGCTGCCTCCGGCTTCGGCCGCGATGTGCGGGCCCGTCTTTTCGCCCGGGTTGAGACCTTCTCGCTTCACGAGTTTGATCGATTCGGCACCGCGACCCTGATCACCCGCACCACCAACGACGTGACGCAGGTCCAGATGGTGACCCTGGTAATTCTGCGCATGATGGTCGCCGCCCCCATCATGGCCATCGGCGGCATCGTTATGGCCTACCGGCAGGACCGCCCCCTGACCCTGGTGCTGGCCGTGGCTATTCCCGTTCTGGTTGTTGCCATCGTTCTGACCGCCCGTGCCGCCATTCCGCTCTTCGGTCTGATGCAGTCGAAGCTCGACCGCCTTAACCTGGTGATGCGCGAAGGACTGACCGGTATCCGCGTCATCCGCGCCTTCAATCGCGTGACGTATCAAACGCACCGCTTCGACGAGGCCAACGCCGATGTCGCCGACAACGCCATTCGCGCCAACCGGATCGTCGCCTTCCTCATGCCGGTGCTGATGCTGGTCATGAACCTGACCAGCGTTGCCATCCTCTGGTTCGGCGCCGTTCGGATCAACAGCGGGGGCATGCAAGTCGGCTCTCTGATCGCGTTCACGCAGTATGCCATGCAGATCATGTTCTCATTCCTCATGGTGTCCATGCTGTTTGTGATGGTTCCACGCGCGGCCGCCTCGGCGCGCCGCATCAACGAGGTGCTGGATACCGAGCCGGAGATCCTCGATCCGGACTCTCCCACGGAGCCCGTACGGGAGTCTTCGAGGTACACGGTCGAATTCAGGGATGCGACGTTCAGCTACCCGGGAGCCGAGCAGCCGGCGCTGAGCCACATCTCCTTCTCCGCCGGCCCCGGCGAGGTCACGGCCATCATCGGCGGCACCGGGGCGGGCAAATCGACGCTCGTCAAGCTCATTGCGCGCTTCTATGACGTCGACAGTGGTGCTGTCCTGGTTGATGGGGTTGACGTTCGGGACATGTTGCAGCAGTCGCTCCGATCGCGCATCAGCTATGTTCCCCAGCAGACCGTGCTCTTTTCCGGGACGATCGGGGACAACCTTCGCTTTGGAGATCAGTCTGCCGAGGACGACGACCTGACGCGAGCGGCCGAGGTCGCGCAGGCGGCGCAGTTCATTCAGGAGAGCCCTGGCGGCCTCGATTCCAGCGTGGCCCAGGGCGGCAACAACTTCTCGGGCGGCCAGAAGCAGCGGCTCTCTATCGCGCGCGCCATCGTGCGCAAGCCCGAGATCTATATCTTTGACGACAGCTTCTCGGCGCTCGACTTCAAGACCGACGCGCGGGTGCGGGCCGGGCTGAAACCGGTCACGACCGCCTCCACGGTCCTGATCGTGGCGCAGCGCGTGGCGACGGTCATGGACGCGGATCGCATTGTCGTGCTCGATGAGGGGCAGGTTGCCGGGATCGGTACTCACCGTGACCTCATGCTGACGTGTGGGGTCTACCGCGAGATCGTCGCGTCGCAGCTTTCGGCGGAGGAGGTGGCATGAGCGCTCCCGCTCCCGGCGCTCCGCCGCGACATGCTGCGCAGCCTCCCAACCGACCCGGCATGATGGGCGGAGGTGCGTGGGGCGCCATGGGCCGCCCGGCCGAAAAGGCCAGGGACTTCAGGGGAACCCTGTTCCGGCTGGTCCGCTATCTGCGGCCGCAGATCCGGCAGCTCGCAGTTGTCTTCATCTTCGCCATCGTCGGGACCCTGTTCACGATCCTGGCCCCGAAGATTCTGGGCCAGGCGACCACATCAATCTTCAACACGGTGATCGGCAATCTGGTGGCGATCCACCAGCACCGTCCCACCCACTCGCTGGACTTTGGTTTTATCGGGCACATCGCGCTGATTCTGATCGTTCTGTATGTCACCAGCGCCGCGTTCAGCTATCTCCAGCAGTACATCATGGCCGGAGTTGCGCAAAAGACGGTGTATGCCCTGCGCCGCGATGTGGATGCGAAGCTGACGAGGCTCCCTCTCAAGTTTTTCGATGCGCGAACGCACGGAGAGATTCTCAGCCGCGTCACCAATGACGTGGACAACATCGCGACCACCTTGCAGCAGAGCATGACCCAACTCATCACCTCGATTGTGACCATCGTCGGCGTGATCATCATGATGCTGACCATCAGCCCGCTCCTGACCGTCATCGTCCTGGTCACCCTGCCGCTCTATGGGTTCGTCACCGGTATGGTCGCCAAGCGCTCGCAGCGGTACTTTGCCGATCAGCAGCGAGAGCTGGGCCAGCTAAACGGCCACGTCGAGGACATGTTTACCGGCCACACCATCGTGAAGGCGTTTGGCCATGAAGATCGATCGATCCGTCAATTTGACGACATCAACGGCCGGCTCTATGAGGCGGCCTGGAGAGCGCAGTTTGTCTCCGGGGTCATCATGCCGCTGATGAACTTCATCAGCAACCTCGGCTACGTCATCATTGCCGTGATCGGCGGCATCTTCGTCACCCAGGGGCGCATCACTGTCGGCGACGTCCAGGCCTTTATCCAGTACTCGCAGCAGTTCACCTGGCCCATCGTACAGACCGCGAACATCGCTAACATTATTCAGTCCACCATCGCCTCGGCAGAGCGCGTCTTCGAGCTTCTGGATGAGCCTGAGGAAATTCCTGAGGCGTCGGACGCCATCGTCCTTTCTGCGCCGCGCGGCGACGTGGCCCTGGAACACGTCGGATTCAGCTACGTTCCGGACGCGCCGCTGATTGAGGATCTGACCATCGACATCCGCGAGGGGCAGACCGTGGCCATCGTCGGCCCGACCGGAGCCGGCAAGACGACGCTGGTCAATCTGCTCATGCGCTTCTACGAGATCGATCGCGGCCGCATCACTGTCGACGGCGCCGACATTCGCACCATGAAACGGGGCTCGCTGCGAAGTATCTTTGGGATGGTGCTGCAAGACACCTGGCTCTTCAACGGGACGATCCACGACAACATCGCCTACGGGCGGGAAGACGCCACCGAAGAGGAGATCGTGCACGCCGCCCAGGCGGCACATGCTGACCACTTCATCCGGACCTTGCCCGACGGGTACGACACGGTCCTGAACGAAGAGGCCTCGAACATATCCCAGGGACAGAGACAGCTCCTGACGATTGCCCGCGCCATCCTGGCGGATCCCGCCATCCTGATCCTCGACGAGGCCACCAGCAACGTCGACTCGCGAACCGAGGTCCTGATCCAGCAGGCGATGACCAGGCTCATGCACGGCCGCACCAGTTTCGTTATCGCGCATCGCCTCTCCACGATTAGAGACGCGGAGACGATCCTGGTGATGAACAAGGGCAGCATCGTCGAGCACGGGAGCCATCAGGATCTCCTGGCTGCTCGCGGCTTCTACGCCGATCTCTACTACAGCCAGTTCACCGGTGCCGATCTGGACGAGATGGAGCCCCCACTCGCCGCGATCTCCTGAGAAAGGCGTGCCGACGCCCCTATCCGGGGTGTCCCAACTGCGCCACCAGGGTGAGGAAGGGAGGGACGTACGACGCCAGATGGCCGTAGGTTCCGGGCTCCGCGGAAGGATCGGCAGCTTTGCGCTCAGCGAAGTGGAGGAGAACAAAACCGGCGTCACCCAGACCGCCGATGAGGTCATCGAGCGGATGGATGTAGTGCCAGCAGGGGGGAGAATTCGGGCCGCCGGGGAGGGTCCAGGCAACCGGCTGTTCGGCCCCTTGAGGACGCACCAGGCGGTACCCGTTCCCATCCCACCCGTTGGGATCCGAGAGCTGAAGCGAGACCGGATTGGCGTGCTCCACGCGGTAGTGCCCTCCGGGTCGGAGGACCCGAGTAATCTCACCGTAAAGTTGACGCACGTCCGGCAGGTAGCAGGCCGAGATGGCCTGGTAGACCAGGTCGAATTCCCGCCCGTGAAGCGCGCTCAGATCGGCCATGTCCCCTTCGATCAGCTCAACCTCCAGGCCGAGCTTCTCGGCCACGGCCCAATCGCGCTCGAGCTGCTCTGGCGAGAGATCCACGGCGGTGACGCGATAGCCGAGTGAGGCCAGGAGCGGGACCTGCTGGCCGCCGCCCGCTCCGAGGCACAGAACGGATTTGACCGTGTCCCAGGAGATCCACTCCTGCGGATCGAGCAGCTCGCGGGCGCGAGACAGGTGATGTGGTCCGTAGGGGCGCGTGGAAGGATAGCCGTGGTCTGCAAGCTCAGCCCAGGCACGGCGGTTGATCTCGCGGTAATCAGGCGTCAAGCAGGGTCCCCGACAGCAGTGTACGTCCTGCGTTCGGCCCATCTCACTCCGGGTGGTATGCATGTTGCACCTTGCGCCGCGGAGGGAGTTATGGGGGAAGACACCGCGCCTCATCCTGACTACCCGAGCTACCGGGTTGAGCCGGGCCGGCCCATCCGACTTGCAGACCTCAATCCCGGTGATACCAACGGGTGGACGGATAGGGACGCTGCCGGGCACGAGGCGAAGCAGCACAGGAAGCGGATCGAGGACCTGCAGGAGCGCCTGTACGCCGAGAATATCCAGAGCTTACTGATCGTCCTGCAGGCGATTGATACCGGCGGAAAGGACGGCACGATCCGCAACGTCTTCTCCGGCGTCAACCCGCAGGGCTGCAGAGTCTGGTCGTTCAAGCAGCCCAGTGCGGAAGAGCTGGAACACGACTTTCTCTGGCGCTACCATCGCCGCACCCCGGAACGCGGCATGATGGCCATCTTCAACCGGTCGCAGTACGAGGATGTGCTGGTGGTTCGCGTCCACAATCTGGTGCCGGAAGACGTGTGGCGGAAGCGCTACTCCATGATCAACAACTTCGAGCGCATGCTCACGCTCAACGGGATCACCATCATCAAGTTCTTCCTGCACATCTCCCGGGACGAGCAGCGGCGCAGGCTCGAGAGTAGGCTGGAGAACCCGGACAAGCGCTGGAAATTTAGCGTGGGCGACCTCCATGAGCGGCTCCTCTGGGACCGCTATCAGCAGGCATTTGAGGATGCCATTAACCACTGTTCGACCGACTATGCGCCGTGGTACGTCATCCCGGCTAACAAGAAGTGGTACCGCGACCTGGTGGTGTCGCGGATCATTGCCGACACCCTGGAGGCGATGCGCCCGGAGTTCCCGTCAGGGGCGGATATCAATCCAGCGGAGATCACGATCCCTGCCTGAGTGGGTTCGGCCGGGGAAGTATTTCACGGAATGTCCCATGGGGCCGCTCGTGACATGGCACGCTCCGTGCTCTTTTCTGATCCGGCTTCGACGTGGTGCGTCACTCGATGACCGGCACATGGAGGAAGCGGGCAATGATCGTACTGGGCGGACGTCGCGGTTGCGGCTGCGGCGGGTGTCTGACCATCGTGATCGTGATGTTCGTGGTTTTCGCCTTCATGCAGATGCGGTCCGTGCCCGGGCCGGGACCGCAGCCACCGATCCATCCTGTCTATCCGGTGACCGCGACTCCGTCGGGAGGGGGTGGCTTCAGCGCCGGCCCGTTGACGGTCGCCCATCACCACAGCTCCGACTGGCAAGGTAACCCGCCCACGTAGCGCACGGCCCCGCGTTCCTGTCAATCGGTGCCTTCTTTTGGATCGCGCCGATGCCTTCGGTTCGCTAGAGTGGGTAACTGCAAAGCCCTCGGTGCGTTATGCAGTGGGGAGGCTGTGATGGTAGCGGTGCGTGGGAGACGACATTCCGGCTGGAAGGCTGCGCTGATTGCCGGCGTGTTCGTATTCCTGCTGGCCGGCGCTGCCATCGTTGGAATCGTCAGCCTTCGGTCAACGGCCCAGCCGGCCATCGCCGCTCCCGCTTCGGTCATCGGATGGGGGCCCGGTGTCAGCCAGGGAGTGCCGCTCACCGCTCCCATTTCCGTCTACTTCAATCGTCCTATGGACCACGCATCCGTCGAGCGAGCCTGGACAATGTCGCCGGCGGTCCACGGGTCGTTTGAGTGGAGCGGCACATCCATGACGTTTCGTCCGTCGTCGCCGCTTGCCGCGGGATCCTACTATCGCCTGCACATCGGCACGTCGGCTCTTGACGATCAGAGGCATCATCTGCACAAGCCGTTCTCTCTCTCCTTCGCCACCGGTGACGCGCTCAACGTTGAGGGCGAGTCCCCGGCTCCCGGGACCAGTGAGGTACCGGTGAACAGCCCCGTAACCCTGACCTTCAATCACCCCATGGTGGCGCTTGCCGGTCTGGGCTCCCCGGTCCGGAATCCGCCCGGATGGCACGTGTCTATCAAACCGCGAACCCCGGGCACGGGCATCTGGCTCGGGACCTCGACCTGGGTCTATCACCCTGCCGGCGGCCTGCTTCCCTCCAGTACCTACACCATCACGGTCGCCGCCGGAGCGCGAGACGCGTGGGGCCTGCCGCTCGGAGCCAGGGAGTCCTGGACTTTCTCCACTGTGCGTCCGGCCGTTATCGGCGAGTCGCCTGCTCAGGGTAGCTCCGGTGCCGATCCCTCGGCCCCCGTTTCCGTCACCTTCAATCAGCCCATGGATGCCGCCACCACGGCTCAGTCCTTCTCGCTGAATGGTGGCAGTGGGGTGATTCCCGGCAGCACATCCTGGGTCGGCAATACCCTCCAGTTCCAGCCGTCCATGGCACTCAGTCCCAATCGGACGTACACGGCGACGGTGAGAAGCAGCGCCGTGTCAGCCACGGGAGGCTCTCAGCTCGATGCCCCCGTCAGATGGACGTTTCGGGTTGCGCCTCCGCCGCGCGTCGTCGCCAGTGTGCCGTCCAACGGCGCTACCGCGGCCGAGAGCTACGTCCAGATACGTTTCAGTGCGCCGATGAACGTGGCATCACTGGATCGCGCCCTTACGATCGCACCGGCAGTCTCGGGCATGTCCACCTATGGGGCCGGCAAGGACTATTCAATCAACGGAGACTTTCAGCCGTCCACCGCCTATACGGTCTCGCTCGCTCCCGGGGCCGAGGACCGCTACGGCCGGACTACGCAGCTCGGCTATACCCTTCGCTTCAGCACGGCGCCGCTTCCTCCTGCCGTGACCCTGTACGGTGCCGCAGGGGTAGGACTGGGTGTGACGCTCAGCGCCGGGCGAGTAGGGCAGGCACCGGTTCAGCTCATGAACGTGCCTTCGGTCCACTACACGCTGGTACACACTCCCCTGACTGCCCCTCCCGCGTTGTCTCAGTACGGGACGAAATTGTCGATTCCAGCCGGTACCACAATCCGCTCGGGGACGGTGCAGAGCCGGAATCGGCTCAATCAAGTCCAGAACCTGCGCGTTCCGCTTGCCAATTCCGACGGGTCGGCACTCGCACCTGGATTGTACTGGCTTGGGGCTCAGGGGCCGAGACGGGGCACCACTGTTCCCTCTTCGTCGGAGATGGTTGCTGTGACTAACGCGGGCGTAACCATGAAGGTCTCGCAACACCGCGTCCTGGTCTGGGTGACGTCGGCACAAACCGGACAGCCATTACCGGAAGAGAGGGTTCGTTTGGTTGACGACAGTGGTAACACTATTGGCTCGGGAACCACGGACGGGCAGGGCCTTCACCTCTTCAC
>JAICWV010000191.1 GCA_025966365.1 Chloroflexota bacterium
CCGGGGAGAGCTCGATCGACGGGAGTGGAGTGGGTCTGAAGTGAGCGGATGCGGGCGCGCCGGCCGGACGGCAGGACCTCGACCTCGTCTCCGGCCGCAAGCGTTCCGTCGTGAAGCGTTCCCGTCACCACCGTGCCGAACCCTGCCACCGTGAACACGCGATCCACCGGCAGATACGCTGGGCCACGCTCGTCCCGGTCCGTGGCGGATGTCACCGCATCGTTCAGCGCCGCAAGCAGGTCCGGCAGACCCTCACCGGTGACGGCGCTGACGGGAACGATCGGGCTACCAGCCAGAGCGGTGCGGGACAGCAGATCGGCGACTTCCACCGACGCCAGCTCGATCAGATCGGGATCGGCGAGGTCGGTTTTGGTCAGCGCCACCACGCCGAACCCAATGCCCAGCAGATCCAGAATATCCACGTGCTCTCGGGTCTGCGGCATGATCGATTCGTCCGCCGCCACCACCAGCAGGGCCACGTCGATCCCTCCCACGCCGGCCAGCATGTTTGCCACGAAACGCTCGTGGCCGGGGACGTCCACGATGCTCACGGTCTGACCGTCCGGAAGCCGAAGCCAGGCGAACCCAAGGTCGATGGTCATGCCTCGCCGCTTCTCCTCTTCGAGTCGGTCGGGGTCGATGCCGGTGAGACGGTAGACCAGTGCCGACTTTCCATGGTCGATGTGCCCCGCGGTGCCGACGACTTTCACGGCGAATCCTAGCATGCGCCTGACGCGAGTGTGCGCTTTTCGCACAGCCGTGACCCCAAATTCCGGTTAGCGGCCCGAAAAGTTGTTCGGTTTGTGTACAATCGGGACGGTGCCGATGATGCGGCGAGGACTCGGCAAAGAATCATTCAGAGGAATGTGGGGACATGGTGGAGGAGAAGAAGCTCGTTCTGGTCGCCGATGACGATCAGTCGATTCGCAGCCTGCTACAGAGCTTTCTGGAGAGTGAAGGGTACCGAACAGTGGAGGTCAAGGCGGGACGCGATGTGATTCCCGCCATCACCAAAAACCGGCCCGACATTGTGGTGATGGACGTGCGCATGCCGGTCATGTCCGGTCTCGAGGTGCTCGACCAGATGAAGCGTCAGCACATCGACGACATCCCGGTGCTGATGATGACGGCGTATGGCACCTCCAACGTAGCCATCGAGGCCATCCAGCGCGGCGCCTACGACTACGTCACGAAGCCCTTCGAGCTCGACGATCTGTTGATCACGGTGAAACGAACGCTCGACCACCGGGAGCTGGCCCAGAAGGCCAAGGCCGTGGACGAGACTATCCGCGATCCACTCGATAACATCATCGGCAATACCCCGGTCATGCAGCACGTCTACAAGACAATCGGCCGCATTGCCCGCACCGATGCCACCATCCTGATCACCGGCGAGAGCGGCACGGGTAAGGAGCTGGTGGCAGGCGCCATCCACTACAACTCCAATCGGCGCGCCGGTCCCTACGTCAAGGTGCCCTGCGCCTCGCTGACGGAGTCGCTGCTGGAGAGCGAGCTCTTCGGTCATGAGGCAGGAAGCTTTACCAGTGCTATCAAGACACGGAAGGGCCGCTTCGAGATGGCCGATAAAGGGACAATCTTCCTGGACGAGATTGGCGAGATGTCGCTCAATACGCAGAAGAAGCTCCTGCGGGTATTGCAGGAGCGCGAGTTCGAGCGAGTAGGAAGTAACACGCCGATCAAGGTGGATACGCGGGTCATCGCGGCCACCAACCGGAACCTCGGAACTGAGGTGGCGGCCGGCGATTTTCGCGAGGACCTTTACTACCGCCTCAATGTCATCGCAATCGAACTACCACCGCTCCGTGACCGGATGGACGACGTGCCCATTCTGACCGAGCATTTTCTGCAGAAGTACCGCGACGACTCGCCCGACGGGCGGCCACGCATCTCCGAGGACGCGCTGGCCAAGATGCTGGAGTATCACTGGCCGGGCAATGTGCGCGAGCTCGAGAACGCCGTGCACCGGGCCATCATCCTGGCCCGTGGGTCGGTCATCACGCCGCAGCACATCGTGTTCACCGGCGCACCGGGGAAGGAGGCCGCCAATGGCCAGGCCATCGCTGAGAAGGTTGCTAGCGGGTTCACGCTGAAGGACATCGTGGCCGAGGCCGAGCGCGAAGCGATTTCCGCCGCTCTGAACCAGGCCAAGGGCAACCGGAGCCAGGCTGCCAAGCATCTGGGCATCTACCGGAGATTGCTCTACGCCAAGATCAAAGAATACGAACTGGCTTAGCGCCTTACGTTCTGAGTGGGGCCTGCCCGGCCGCCCACTATCTCCTATTACTTCTCGGCTCGCTGGTACGTCCCCGACCGTCCGCCGGATTTAAAGGTCAGGCCAATATCGCCGATGGTGATACTCCGGTCCACGGCTTTGACCATGTCGTAGATGGTCAGCGCGGCCACGCTCACCGCTGTCAGCGCCTCCATCTCCACTCCCGTCCTGGCGTCGGTTCTAGCTGTCGCAGAGATATGCACGCCGCAGCCCTCATCGTCCAGGGCGAAACTGACCTCGACGCCGGTGAGCGGGATGGCATGGCAGAGCGGGATCAGCTCCCAGGTCCGCTTGGCCGCTGAGATCCCCGCGATTCGCGCCACCGCCAGCACGTCGCCTTTCGCTGCTGCGTTCTCCCGGATCAGAGCAAGGGTCGAGGTGTTCATCGACACGAAACCTTCTGCGCGGGCCTCGCGGCGCGTCACCGGCTTGTCTCCCACCTCCACCATTCGCGCCGCTCCACTCTCGTCGGCGTGCGTCAGGTGTGTCCCAGTCACAAATACCCCTCCCCACGGATACAATCGTGTGGCCTTTTCCCGGTAATTTGGAGTATAGCTGTGCGTTTTTCCCTGCGTGGCACGATCGCCGCGCTCAAGGCAGCCGCGACCCTTCGGCGCCTCCAGCTTCCCATGAGTGAAATCGAGCGGCGTCGCCGTGGCTTCGTTGTCATCCAGATCGACGCCCTCTCGTTCGACGACCTTCATCGCGCTCTCGACGGGGGCTACATGCCCCACCTGAAGGCCCTGCTCGACTCCACCCATCGGGCCGAGCAGTGGCGAAGCGGCGTGCCGAGCGACACGGCCGCCATCCAGTGCGCACTCATGTACGGAAGCAAGCCGGATATTCCCGGGTTCTACTGGCTGGATCGTTCCACCGGCAAGCCCGTCATCTGTAGCTGGCCGCTGGACATGGTCTCCGTGGAGCGGCGCAACGCGCAGGGGAGACCGGGCCTGTTCCGGCACGGCAGCGTCTATATGGGCATGGCGGCAGGCGGAGCCCAGCGAGCAGTCTTCACAACCAGCGCCCTGGGGCAGACAGCGTTTCCGCCCAAGCTCACCGGAATTGATGTCCTGGCGCTCCTGATCCTTCATCCCTACCGTCTCGGCCGTGCCGTCACCCTTACCGTCGCCGAGATCTTTCTGGGCCTCTATCAGACGCTGTCGGCGCGATTGCGCCGCCGCTATGTGACCCGGGAGGGTATTTTTCCGGTCACGCGCGCCATTACTCACGTCCTCTTTCGCGAGCTCATCACCCTGGGCATCCGGCTGGATATCTACCGCGGCGTTCCCAGCATTTACGCCAACTTCATCGGCTACGACGGCGTGTCGCACCATCTCGGGCCCCGCAGCCCCGAAGCCTACCGCACGCTCAAGGCGCTCGATCGTCAGATTCGGGACATCAAACGAGCCATCGACACCATCGCCCTCCGGCCCTACGACCTGTACATCATGAGTGACCACGGCATGACCGAGTCACGCAAATTCGATCACCTCTTCGGCCGGTCGCTGGCGCAGTTCATCGCCGACTACGGCGCCGACCTGCCGGAAGCGCGAGAGCTGGATACCGCGTCCTATCAGGACATGGCAGCCAAGCGAGGCATGGAAGAGCTGGCCGCCGATATAGACGGCCGCAAGAGCTCGATCACCGGCTTTCTCGCCGATCGTGCCATGCGGCTGGCCATGAGAATCGGCACCGGGCCTCTTCAGGCCGGCCTGTCCGGCGAAAAGGACAGCGCCGTCCTGGCCATCTACTCCAGTGCCCTGGCAAATGTCTACTTCACGCGCTTCTCGCGCACGCCGCAGATGCACGACATCGAGTGTGCCGCCCCGGGGGTTTTGACCGCATTGCGCACCCATCCCGGCATCGGGCTGGTGCTGGCGCGGCAGAATGGCCGGGTCATGGCGCTCCACGCGGGCGGCGTTGCCGACCTGGAAGACTCGGATTCGGACGCTCTCGCCTTTCTTCGCAAGTACGACGATCCTGAGATCCTCGCGCCACAACTCACCGAACTGGCGCGGATGCCCAGCGCCGGAGACCTGCTGGTGTTCGGCGCCTATGACGGCGAGGTAGTGGTGAGCTTTGAAGACCATGCCGGATCGCACGGCGGCCTGGGGGGCGTCCAGATGTATCCCTTCATGGCCGCCCCCCGGGAGCAGGCTCCGGCATTCGCGGGCGTCACCGACGCTCGCCAGCTCCATGCTCTGTTTGCCCGTCGCTACCACCTGGTCACCGAAAGCAGACGCAGCCGATCCACCTCGGCCCCCACCGTCGCCGCGCGTTAGAGATGTTCCGATCTCATCGTGTACGCCGTCTCCAGACGGCGGATGATGCCGGACAACGTCTCTCGTTAGATCCCACAGCTGCTGAGTCGTGGCTCCGCCAGAGCTATCATTCCCGCGGGTTGACGGGGAGGAGCGGTGGGCCGGCGCGGTGGAGAGGGTCCATAGCGGCGCCGCGGTTGGTGCAGGACCTGCCTGAGAACCCGAACTGGCCGCTGGCGCCGGTCGTCAACGTATTCATGATTGCGGTCCCGTTCAACAGATAGAAATCGCCATCTTTCACGTTCTTGCCGTTGACGCGGACTGACAGCGAGCGTGACGGCTAGCACGACCCGATCGGAACCGGCGTCGGGGTGAGGACCTTGACGCAGGGGCGCAGAACCAATAATGTATAAGCGGATATTTAATTAAAGTCTTGCTTATGTGTTTGGGGCGATGGTGCAGGATCTCTCGACGTACTTCCGGGCCCTGGCGGATCG
>JAICWV010000249.1 GCA_025966365.1 Chloroflexota bacterium
ATCATGATTGCGGAGACGGCATCGGGAGAGTTTGGTGACGGGGGCGTCAAGAAGAGTCAGTGGATCACCGACACCTTCAACACTGCCATCCCCTCCATGCCTGCCATCAAAGCTGTCCTCTGGTTCGACGAGGACAAGAGCATTTCAGAGAATTGCCCGTGCCAGTGGCCGGTAGCCTCCACGTCGACAGCTCAGTCAGCGTTCTCCGCTGCCGCGGCGAGCCCGTATTATGTCGGCGGCCGCTAGTGAGGGCAATGCTGTAGCTTCGGTCGAGCTGCCCGCACCCGGACGGCTGCGGGCAGCTCGTTTTTGCGCTCCTGCGCAGGGACGTCCGGTACGCGTGGCACGGAGATTGCGCTTGCAGCCCGGATATACATTCGGGGGGTCTCGAGATGCGCAAGGTACTGACAGCTGTCATCCTGGTTGTCGGATTGGCTGCGGTGGCTGTTCCGGCCCACGGACAATCGGAGCGCGCGGCGTCCTCGTGCCTGCTGCGCTCCTCACAGGGGTGTCCGAAGGGCGTCTATTTGGGCGTCTGGCAGCCTGGCGTGCCCGAAAGCATGGCTGCGCTTCAGAACTTCGAGCAGGACGCCGGGAGGCACACGGCGATCGTCATGATGTGGCGTGATTGGGCGGGCCCATCGAGCGCTCTGGATCCAACATTGCTTGACGCCGTTTCCACACACGGCTCGGTTCCGCTTGTCGCCTGGTCCCCCGAGGACTGGAACACCGGTAAGTCGTACAGCCTGAGTGACATCGCGGCTGGAAAGTACGACTCATACATTGATGGCTGGGCGCAGACTTTGGCCGCGTACGGGCAACCGGTCCTTCTCCGTTGGGCCTCTGAGATGAACGGCAACTGGTACTCCTGGGGCGGAAACCCACGCGAGTTCGTCGCCGCATGGCGCCATATCCATCAAATCTTCACCCGCGACGGTGCAGCCAACGTGCAGTGGGTCTGGAGCCCCAGCGTCTTCTGGCCGCACTCCAAAGCCACCGATCCGAAAGCTTACTACCCGGGGAAGAAGTACGTCGACTGGATCGGGCTGGCCGGCTACAACTTCAGCGCGCGGGGATGGATGTCCTTCGGGCAGATTTACGGCTATGCCTACCAGGTCCTCACCAAGAGGTACACGCAGCCGTTCATGATTACTGAGATGGCCAGCGGAGAAGCGACAACGGCCGAGACCCGCAAGGGACGATCTAAAGCTGCGTGGATTCGTACCGCGTTCAAGCACGATATTCCTGCTCGCTCGAGGATCCGGGCGGTGATCTGGTTCAACGAGGACAAGAATGGGGCAGACTCTCGCGGTGAAGACTGGCGAATCGAGTCTTCTTCGTCGGCCCAACGTGCCTTTGCCTCCTCGATCCGGATGAAGCAGTACCGTACGTTCTTGCGCTAACCCTCCCTCCGCGAGCCCGGATGCGCATCGGGGCAATTGACTGCAGGTGGGTAGACACTCCGTGCTTCCGTCTGAAACAATGCGCCCTGTATGTTTCGCGGGCTGGGTATCCTGACGCTCTGCATGGTGTTGATCGGTGCCGGAGCAACCGGACCACCCTTTGCTGTCCTGGCGTCCACGCGGAAATCGCATCACACCGGCAAGCACCACGTGGCTAAACGTCGCTGCTCCAGGCAGAAGCGAGGGCGGCGGATCTGTCGGGGGACGCCCCACCACAGGCCCACGGCGCCGAGGCGCCCGCCGCGGGCGACGAGCACCCCGAGTCCAACGGCAACGGTGGGTGCGGGAGGAAGTGGATTGGCGATTCCCTCAAGTGGAGCGTATCTGGGAGTCTGGCAGCCGGGGGTGCCGACCAATCTCTCCAGCCTGGACAGCTTTGAATCAGC
>JAICWV010000051.1 GCA_025966365.1 Chloroflexota bacterium
ATCACCATCTACAACTACAGCGCCTACAACAAGCCGATCACGATCAAATTTCCGAAGGCCTATCCGTCGTAGGGACGCGGGTGGGGTGGTGTCCCCGGCTCTACATAATTCCGTACACTTGAGTGGCTGTGGGCTATCAGCTATGAGCTTTGAGGGGTACGGTAAGAGCCTCGAGAAGGGATGCTTGCTTTACAGCCCGGGTGCGGGGAGGGCGCGATGGAATCGCGCCCCTACAGGTTGGTTCTGTGCCCGGTGAATCCGATTACTCACGTTTCGCTTATGACTGAAACCCTATCCCTCACAGCTCACAGCTCACAGCCTACACCTCGCCGCCGGACGCGCGTGGTGATGGTGGGCGATGTAGCCGTGGGCGGGGACAATCCCATCCGCGTGCAGTCGATGACCACCACGCTGACCAAGGATATTGACGCTACGGTGGCGCAGGTGGAGCGGCTGGTGGCGACGGGCTGCGAGATCGTCCGCATTACCACACCCACGCCCTCGGATGCGCGCTGTCTGGGCCCGATCAGGGAGAAGCTGGCGGCGCGCGGGATTCGGGTGCCGATCGTGGCCGATATTCACTTCAGCCCGGCCGCGGCGCTGGCGGCTGCCGAGTTCGCCGATAAGGTGCGGGTGAATCCCGGCAACTATACCGACTCCCGGAAATTCGCGGTGCGCGAGTACACGGACGAGGAGTACTTCGCCGAGCTGGCGCGGGTGGAGGAGCGGTTCACGCCGCTGGTTCTGGCCTGCAAAGAGCGCGGGATTGCCATGCGCATCGGGACCAACCACGGCTCGCTCTCCGATCGCATCATGAACCGCTTCGGCGACACGCCGGAGGGGATGGTGGAATCGGCGCTGGAGTTCGCCCGCATTTGCCGCACGCACGACTACCACGACCTCATCTTTTCCATGAAGGCCTCCAATCCCAAGGTCATGATCGCGGCCTATCGCCTTCTGGCGGCGCGGATGGAGGAGCTGGAGTGGGACTATCCCTTCCACCTGGGCGTGACCGAGGCGGGCAATGCCGAGGACGGGCGCATCAAGTCGGCTATCGGCATCGGCTCGCTGCTGGAAGACGGCATCGGCGATACCATTCGCGTTTCGCTAACCGAGGAGCCGGAGGCGGAGATTCCGGTGGCATATGCGATTGCCGAGCGGTATAGACCGGATGCGCGCCGTGCATCGGTAGGGGACGGTCCCCGTGCCGTCCCGCGTGACCATGAGACGGATAACGTAGCGGAGGGCTTTAGCCCGCAGTCCGGCCGCAGACCCCGGCACGCGGAGGTGCCGACTACAGGCGGTGATGGCGCGCCAAAGGAACCTGTCGGAGGCAAACAGCCGGCCACAGAGGAACCGTCCTACACGCCGTGGGATCCGTTTCACTATGGTCGGCGGCCATCGGCAGTAGTGGGAATCGGCGACCTGACTATCGGAGGAAGCCATCAGGTGGCGGTGATTGTGCCGATCGAGGGGCCGCTGGCGCAGCAGGACACGGCCATGGCGCGGGTGTTGCGCTGGGCGAGTCCCGCGGGCCGGCGTCAGCCCAAGCCTGATGCGACGGTGGTGGAGATCACAAACGAGGCTGACCTCGCTGCGCTCCGCCGCGTCCGGGACCGGCTCCAGAGGTGGCCGCAGGCCTCGCTTGCTGTCGTCGGTCGGGGGAACGTCGAGTGCCTGGCAGCCGGCCTCTCCGATCTCGACGCCGTTCTCGTTCGTCCTGAGGATGCGGCTGCGTTCGCCGGGTCGCTAGCTGGCAAGACGCTCGTTCTGGATATACCTGATGATGACGACGCTGCTACGTATCTTGCCGTTGCTGCTGCCCAGCGCGCGCGTGAGAATGGCGTCTCCGTGCTGCTCTCGGTCGCACCTGGCGAGAATGCTATCCGCGCCTATCGGGAGCTCGCCTTTGTCACGGCGAGGCGCGGCGTTCACGCTCCTATCCTGCTTCGCGCCACCATCAATCCTGATCCGGAGCCGTATCTCGATCCCGCCATCACCATGGGCTCGCTGCTCTGTGACGGCATCGGCGACGCGGTGATGGTGGAAGGGCTCGAGGACAGCTCTGCGCTGGCCTTCAATATCTTGCAGGCGGCGGGCACGCGCATCTCCAAAACCGATTACGTGGCCTGCCCTTCCTGCGGGCGCACGCTCTTCGATCTCCAGGAAACGACGGAACGCATCAAGGCGCGCACCTCACATCTGGTCGGCGTCCGACTGGCCATTATGGGGTGCATCGTCAACGGCCCCGGCGAGATGGCGGATGCTGATTTCGGCTACGTGGGCGGCGCGCCCGGCCAGGTGAATCTCTACGTCGGCAAGGAGTGCGTGGAGAAGGGCGTGCCCGCCGAGGAAGCGGACGATCGCCTGGTGGCGCTGATCAAGCAACACGGCAAGTGGCAGGAGGAGTGACCCTCACCCCCCGGCCCCCTCTCCCACGCGTGGGAGAGGGGGAGGAAGTCCCTCTGCTTTGTTCCCCCTTCTTCCATCCCATGGGAGAAGGAGGCTAGGGGGACGAGGGTTGGCCGCGCCGGTTCGGACGATCACCCTGGGACTGGCAGAACCGCACCCGATTTCAGCTGAGGTCATCAGCAGTTCGGGGCGGCTGTTGCGGCGCTTTGAGCGCGCGTATCGGGACGCGGGATATGAGGTCCAGACGGTGCGGCTGTCTACCCGATCCGTGTTTGTGGATCTGGCGGACCGGCCGGCGGCGGAGCTGACCGGCTACGCGCGCGACCTCCAGAGGTCGCTCGATGATGCGGGGCTGGGGTTTTGCTCGCTGGGAACGGCCCCCGCCTATTCCAGTGCACTCCCACCGGGGCTGGTTGACCTCATCCCCGATCTCCTGGCTGAATGTCCGGCCCTGAATGCCACGGTGCAGATGGCGTGGCCCGGGTCGGAGCCGCGGCCGAACGTCGCGCAGGCGGCCGCGCGGGTAATACGCCGGCTCGCGGCCGGTACCGAGGAAGGCTTCGGCAACTTTCGTTTCGCGGCACTTGCCTGTGTGCCGCCCGGGACACCGTTCTTCCCTGCCGCCTATCACGAAGGGCCTGCCAGTATCTCCATTGGCTTGCAGGGGGCCGGAATCGTCAGGCAAGCACTTCAGGACGGCGTCGAGTCTCTCGATCTCACCCGGGTCACGGAAATTGTCCGCGATGCGGTGGGCTCTCACGCGGCGCCAGTGGTCGATCTGGCCGGCCGGGTGGCACAGGATGCCGGTGTTCAGCTCGGTGGTATTGATCTCTCTCCGGCTCCCATGGGAACAGACTCCATCGTGTCTGCGATTGAGGCTGTGACCAGAGAGCCCTTTGGATCACCGGGAACGCTCGCCGCCGTCGCGGCCATCACCGCCGGAATCAAGTCGGTCGAGCTGCCGACGTGCGGGTACAACGGCCTGATGCTTCCGGTGCTCGAGGATGCGGTGCTGGGCGAGCGCTGGAAGGAAGGGAGGGTGGGGATCCGTGATCTGCTGTTCTACTCATCGGTCTGCGGCACGGGACTCGACACTATCCCGCTGCCGGGTGACAGCGGCGAGGATCAGATCGCGGGGATCCTTCTGGATGTGGCGGCGCTGGCCACCCGCCTGACCAAGCCCCTCTCCGCCCGTCTCTTCCCGGTTCCCGGTACAGAGTCCGGAGACATGACGTCCTTCAGCTCGCCGTATCTGACAAACACGGTCGTGAAGGGATAAGCCGCGGCGGTGCGTCTCCCCGACTGTTCCTTGATTGCCCTGGGTCTTGCCGCGCGCATCGCCCCGCTGAACGTGGGGCTCGCTCGCTGTATCCAGAACCCGATAAATCGGGCAACTACGAAGGGGGGGGAGGCTCAATTCAGAGGCGGGTTTTGGGGGGGAGTCTGGTTCTGGTACGCGCGACCAGAATCGCCAGGACCGCGGCGAAAAAGAAGATGGCCACGATGGCCAGCTCGGCGATGGAGACGTAACGGCAGTCAGCGGCGACGGAGTACGTGTGATTGAAGACATTGATGGGTGAGCAAACGTCGGTTGGCCCGCCGTGCGGGGTGCCGTTGTAGGCCATGAGCGCGGCGATGCCCACGATCAAGAAGAGTATGGCAAGAACAAAGCCCATCGGGCCCCCAGTAGGTCGTTGTCAGGTGCCAGGCACTTTCAGAAGCTGGAGCGATCAGAGCCACGCATACCCTGCGGATATTAGCGTAGCGTTTCTCAGAGTCCGGGCAATAGTCCTTTCGGACAAAACTCGTGTGGCGCCTCAGGCGGGCGCAGGTTCCTGGGCCGATGGGGACGGTTCCTCGACGAGCACGGGTAGCGTCACCGAGACGGTCGTCCCCTGTCCCTCGGCGCTGGAAAGCTCGATGGAGCCTCCATGGCGGTCCACGATCTGCTTGGCCCCGGCCAGCCCGATCCCGGTCCCCGGGATGCGCTCGGACACGTTCGAGGCGCGATAGAAGCGCTCGAAAACGCGCGCGAGCTCCTCCGTCGGGATCCCGACACCACGGTCGGTCACGCGGACCGTCACCGACGAGATGGGGGCGCCCGCGGTCTCGACGACGACATCAACAGGCCCGCCCTCGGGACTGTATTTGATGGCGTTGGCCAGGATATTGGCAAAGACGCGCTCCAGGCGCTCGGTATCCCAGTGCCCCTCGACGTCGTCCGGGCCTTCCAGGGTGATGACGCGGCTTCGCGCAGTATGCTGAATTTCCTCGATGGCCCGGTTCAACACAGCGAGGAGATCGGTGGGAGAGCGATTGAGCTCAAGCGGCCGCTCCATCTCTCCCCGGGTGACGTCGAGCAGCTCATTGATAAGGCGCGTCATGCGGGACGTGGAGCGGTCGATCTCCTTGAGTCCGTCTACGATGCGGTCCATACCCTCGGCATCGATCCGGGTAGCGCGGCGCTGGAGAAGCTGAGCCATGCCCTTGACGGTTGAGAGGGGCGTACGCAGGTCATGCGCGGCCGCGGAGAGGAAGGCGTCTTTCTGCTCCTCGAAGAGGCGTTGAGCGGTCACGTCACGCGCTGCCAGTACTGCGCCAAGTAGCGAGCCGTCCGAGGCCAGAACCGGGGTGGCGCTCCGCTCGATAATCACCTGAGTGCCGTCCGGCCGGTGGACGTGCGTCTCAGCGTTCATCGTCGTCTCTCGCAGCTGAAGCGCTCGCTGCATCGGTAGCTCCTCTGCCGGCACCAGCTCTCCCGCAGGGCTCATGATGGTGATCCCGGTCCCATAGTGAGCGAACGATCGTCCCAGGAAATCTTCGCCATAGAGCGCGCGGGCGGCGTCGTTGACGAAGATTACGGTACCTGCGGGATCGCACATGACGATGGCGTCGGTCATCTGCGCCAGGATGGCGGAGCGCTCCGCTGCTGCACGCTGTGCTTCCGAATAGAGCCGGGCATTGTCCACCGCCAGAGCGGCGCGGGCCGCCAGCTCTTGTGCGAGGGCCAAATCCTCCTGCTCGTTGAAAAGCCGGCCGGATTCGGCACCGACGAAGGTGATGGCGCCGAGGGTGCGGCCGCGGGCAATGAGCGGCACGATCATGTAGGAGCGGAGCTGCAGGCCCCGGACGAGCGCCTTGAATTCTTCATCCACCGGGCTGGCGTCGATCATCTGGTCGGTGATCTCGTGGAGCACTTCCGGCTGCCCGCTGCGCAGAACGGCGTGGAGCCCCGTTTTCTCGTTGGGATCAGGCGGATAACGCTCGGTCATGTCGATAGCCGCCTGAATCTTGGCCGGGTCGACGTGCGCCACTGCTAGCCGATGGACCGACCCATCCTCGGCAACCATGTCCACCCCGCACCAATCGGCAACTCGGGGGACGGCGAGACGGGCCACGGTACTGAGTGTGGACTCGTAGTCGAGTGAGCTGGCGAGGACGGTGGCAGCTTCGGCCAGGAAGGTGAGCCGGTCCTCCGCCTCCTCGGCGTCCTCTCGGGCCTGACGCTCCAGCGCGTAGAGCCGGGCCCGCTCCAGGGCCAGGGCGCCCTGCCGGCCCATAGACAGCATCAGGCGGCGTTCATCCTGCGTGAAGGTGCGAGCACCGGCAAAGGACAGATACACCACACCGGGAGTCGAGCCGTCGAGGAGCAATGGAATGCTGGCGGTCGCGCCTTCGCCGACCGACTCCCGAGCCTCACTCAGATGTGGATAGCGGTGGTATCGCTGTGCGGCTGAGGCCAGCAGGACCGGCTCGCCGGAGCGCACCGCATCCCCCGCGGGGGTAGAGAGGGAGGCCGGAAAAGCCTGGTAGCGCTGCATGAGGTCGGCACTGCGCTCGGTGTCATCCGGGTAGCCCACGGGGTGCGCAACCCGGAACTCGGCGCCGTCGTCGGAGAGAACGATCATGGCGCCGCGGGTTGCGCCGAGTGTCACCATCATCTGCTGAACGACGACTTCGATCACCTGGGCAGGTGTGAGCGCGGATGAGAGGGAACTCGAGAGGGCCTGAAGACTGGCGGCGTCCCGCGAGGAGCGATCGGCGGCATGCCGGGCCTCGAGCATCTCCTGGTGCTCCCGCCGTGATTTCGTGCGTGTGACGACGGCAAACGTCCCGACGAGAAGTGTCAGGATGGTTGCCAGGCGGTTCTGCCGCGTCTTTGCCATCAGTTACATCGATAAGTATATCGGTCACTGCGTCATGGTTACACCTGGGTGGCGAAACAGGCTGTGCGGCATAATGAACGAGCCCCGGATCACGGGGACAGAGGGGCTCCTTCGCGGGAGCTACGGCGTAAAGAAGGGGCCCGGTCGAACGACCGGGCCCCTTGCGTGCATTGCTCTGTCGGCGGTTTAGCAGCCGGGCGAGTAGGTATTGAACCCGAAGGCGCCTTCTGATGTCAGGGTGGTGGCGTTATCGGGGTAGGTGTAGGTGTTGGACAGTGATCCGGGAGTGCTCTGCCGCATGAACCACGGAGCGAGCGGGATGTCCTGGGGGTGCCAGAACGTGGTCGCGGTGCCGCCGAACCCGATGTTGGTGTCGGGTGAGTAACCAACCAGCGGATCGCCGGTCTCCAGGTCATTCGAGCAGCCGTACTGCGGCTCAAATGGAACGCTCCAGGCAGGAACGATGTTGTTCACGAACGGGTCGTTCAGCCACTCCGAGACCTCATGACTGAGGGCGTGGATGTCAGCGATAGGAGCAATGGTGTTGCAGGACGAATCGCCGCAGAAGAAGAAGTTTCGGCTGAAGGACGCGTAGATGTAGGTCTGAACCTGCTGCTTGCCGTTCCCATGGAGGGACGTACTGGCACCATGCCAACCAAGGATGCAGCAGCCGCCGGGGTTGCCACGATTCCCCTCGTACAGGAAGACGCTATCGGTCACGAAGATCGGCACGACATTGCTGGGAACGTGCAGCTGATTGATGAGGTTGTCCTGTCGCTGCGCGAACCACTGAGCGCTCAGAAACCCGATAGCGGGCGTCCCGTTCGAGTACTGCTCGTCATATCCCTGATTGGCAGGGACATTGATGCTCTGAGTGGGGAGCGTCTGCCCATTATTCAGAAGAACGTGGTAGTTCGTCCCAACTTTGTTGAACTCGACTCGCTGAACTGCGTCGCCGTACTGCTGTGGCACGCCGCTTCCACTCAGGTTGCTGGTCGTCGTGCCGCCGGTGGACGTGAACGAGTTCCAGGGGTTGTTCTGGTAGATGGGCGACGTCTGGACAAAGGGAACATCAGTGTTTCCGTCAAGCGCGTCACCGTTGGAGAAGGTGAACTTCAGCGGAATGATCCAGGTGGTGATCGTCGTGGACTGGTTGGTGCTGGGATTGGCGCCAACCATCGTGTACGGATAGGTTGTCCCACCCGAGGTGAAAGAGCCTTGCCAGAACGGGATGGTGTCGGCGGTTGCCGAGAAGTTCGTTACGGATCCGTCCGTTCCGAACTTCGCGGTCCCGATTGTCTGGCCATTAAAGACCAGCTTCGGAACTCCGCCCGTGCTTGTCGCGTGTGCATGGCTAATGGCTCCCGTCAGGGAGCCGGCCAGGGCGACGGCCGCTACCGCGGCCGCTGTGGCTGTTCTCATCATCCAACGCTTGGTATTCAACGTGTGCTTTCCTCCTACACGTACGTAACAGACATCTCCCGGTTAGCACCGGGCGCACTTTCCATTACCAACAAAGCGCCGCCTTCCCGGCGGCAGGTACATATCGTCTCCCGGTATCTGCCCCTCCCGTGGTACTACGTCTGACACGTTAACGTGTCCAGAGCGTGCCCGTAGGTATACAAGTTTTTGAGCCGGGGGGGCAAGACCTCGGAAACCCAGGAAATAGAGACGAGGGCCTGGACATCTGCCCAGGCCCTCGTCTGAGGCGAATGCCGACTATGAACCGGGGTTCGAGGTCGACATGTTCAGCTCGGTGATGCGCGTGCCCCAGTTGGCCGCGTACGTGCGCGTGTTGCCGCAGGTGTTGTCGGTAGAAGCCAGGTAGGTGGGTATGTCACAGGTCTGGCCGATGTACTCAGATGCAACCCAGACATTGTTGCCATCAACGCTGGCCGCACCGTAGTCACCCCACCGGGGACGAGGAGAGCCGTCACTGAAGTACGGCTCGTTCTCGGTGAAGCCGTCAGACGGACCCGCTCCGGCGTTGCCGTCGGGGGTCGTGATCGGACCCGCTCCGCCCTTGGCGTCAATTGACGAGAAGGCAGCGGACGGGTAGTCGCTGGGGCCTGTGAGCGTGTAGGCCATCACCCCACGTCCGCTCGGCGTAACGCCGATGGCCGGGAAGATGAGGTTGGCGTTGTTCGCCGCCAGAGTGCCCTGGAGGGCCAGGCTGGCCGTCAACACGCCCTTGGGCGTGACGTTTGGCGTGACGATGTAGTAGGCGATGCCCGCCTCGTTGGTGCCGTTCACGGTGACGCCGGTAGTGAAAGCGCCCCAGAGCTTGCCGTTAGCGAACTCGGCGTTGTGATTGCCGGCGTCGTTGGTGGCAATCAGTCCGGGTGAGGTTGCCCCGAATTCCAGCGTGTTGAACGGCGTGTCACCGCTCTTCTGCGTGGCTTGAGGCGGGTCACCGTACGGGGAAATAGCGACCGTTGTGTTGCTCAAGGCCGGAGGATTGGCGCCAGAAAGGTTCTTGGTGTTCGTCAGTGCCCAGACTGCGACGCGATTGTCACTCGTGGTGCAGGCTGCGCAGTTGTCAAAGGTCGTGCTCAGGAGGTACTCGGTACCGTTTGCAGCGGTCTCGAACTTGCCCCCAGGGACCGTGGAGGGTGTCAGGGAGTAACCGGCATCACCGCTCACCGTGTTGCCGGGCTGGCTGGTGTCAAATCGCCAGCCATTAACGCTTGACGCGCCACTCTCGAGTGCTTGCTTCGAGAACGCGTAGATCTGCGAGCCGTTGAAGCCGCCGGATGTGAGCGGGAAGTCGTTGGTCGTGAGGTAGATGCCGTTGGCGTCCGCGCCCACGTGCGGATAGTCGCCGAGACACGGGGTGTCGGGGGAGCAGTTCGGGCCGTCGGACGTCACATCCAGCCGGTAGATGGTCCAGACGCCGGTCGGATCGCTTGAGTTGCTCACCGCGATGTCTTCCTCGTTTCCGCCAAACCAATCCCCGTTGGGAGCGATGTTGAGCGTCAGGATGGTAAAGAAGAACCTGCCGGTGCTGGAGTCGTAGTAGCAGGAGGGATCGGTGGTCTCAGGTCCAAACGTTGTACCTGTGTCATCGATCTCCGGGGCGAAGCCGAGGAACGCATTAAGGGTCGTGGGGCCGGCGATCCGTGCGTGTGTCGACTGGTTGTAGACGGACATGGCGTCGTTGACGCCGTCCACCACGAACCCGTTCCCTGCACAGAGGGCCTGGTCCGGGGGCTCGAAGATAAAGTTGCCGCCGGGCGCTGCGCTTGCTTCCTCGAAGTTGTTCAGTCCGTCAAAGGACTGGACGACCGCGGGGTTTGATTTCAGGCGGGTGGCTCCGACGCCGAGGCGCCCCTGCCCCTTGGAGACGCCGAGGGTTCTGTTGACATTAATCGGAAATCCGGGGCCGCTGTCGCTGTCGCTGTCCGTATCGCTGGGGGCGAGACCCGGATGGACAGACACGATCCCGCCCTTGGGGAAGGTGGTCGTACCGAGCTGACTCAGGTGGACGGAAACTGCCGTCCCAGCTGCATGTGCTGCCGAACCGATGGTCAGCTGATTTGTGGCAAACAAACCAGCGCAGAGGAACAGCGCCGGTACCAGGCGCAAGGCATGATTGATACGCATTCTGTTTTGTTTCTCCTCTGTGCTTCACGTCGTGTAGTGAGTGAGCGCCGGAGCCCATCAGGCGGACCCGGCAAAGGATCGCGGTTCCTTCTCTTCCTCCCTCCTCAGATGTGATATTGCGCGTCTGCATGTCCGCGCAGATCCGTACTGCCGTCTAGCCCGCCATTACGGGCAACCAGGCACCCATAATCCAGAGCGTTGAATCCCCGGACCCTCCTGTCTCCTCATGCAGTGCTATAGAACCGAATTTCTCCCGGAACGCGCGCGTACATATACACGCTATGAGTAGAAAAATGCAACCGAGTGCCCTTACGGCTGCGAAAGGAGCGCTGCGCTGAGGGCTATTCGCTCGGACGCCAGTCCCGGATGCGCAGCTCCTGTTTCTGCAGGCCGTTCCACTCGTCGATGCAGAGGTGGTAGACGATGTCGATGGCAGAGCGGGGCTGCAGGCGTGCCGCCTCAGGCGGCGCATTGAACCAGACGGCATCGCGATAGGTGTCTCGGCTGTGAGACAGGCGCAGGCGGAGATGCTTGCCGCCGTTCAGGGGGCGGACGTTCTTGACGGTGACGTTGCGGCTGAGGAAGAGCGGCTCGGGGAAGCCGATGCCGAAGGGAGAGAGGGAGCGGACGCCCTGCGCGGCGGAGAGGGTTAGCGCGCCGAGCGAGACCTCGGCGTCCACGGTCAGAATGGCGCCGATCTCGTCGGTGGAGACAGTCCCGGTCGCTCCGTCCGACAAAAGATCGATCGCTTCCTCCAGGCGCTCCCGCGCCACGCTAAAGCCTCCAGCTCCGGCGTGGCCACCGTAGCTCAGGAAGAGCCCGCCGGGAAGAGCAGCCTCCGCACGCTCCAGCATCTCGTCAATCCGAACTCCGGGGACGCTGCGCGCGGAGACGGAGATGACGTCGCCGCCGCCGTCGGCGGCGACGAACGCGGGAAGGCCATAGGCATCCACCAACTTCGAGGCCAGGAGGCCGGAGATACCGGCGGGCCAGTCTCCGGTCACGACCAGCAAGGCGGAGCGGGTGCCGGCCGCGATCGCCCCAGCAATCTCCGCCGGGGGACCGATGCGCCCGGCAATCTCCTCCAGGTGTTGCTCGACCAGCACCTGACGCCGCTCGTTGTGGTGGCTCAGCTGGCGGGCAAGATCGGCTGCCACCGATGCATCGGTGGCGGTGATGAGGTCGTAGGCGAGGCGTGGCGTGGCCATGCGATTGGCTGCGTTGATGCGTGGCGCCAGGTAGTAGGCTATAGCCACCGGATCGATCTTCTTCGCCTCCACGCCCGCTGCCTTGAAGAGGGCAAGGAGACCCGGCCGGCGTGTTTCCACCAGGCGGCGGAGTCCACGGATCACCAGTGTGCGGTTCTCGTCGCGCAGGGGCACGATGTCGGCAATGGTACCGAGGGCGACCAGATCGAGAAGCTCGTCCGGATCCCCGGATCCCGGCAGGCGGGTGTGGAGCGCCTGCGCCAGCTTGTAGGCAAGGCCGACACCGCAGAGGAAACGGCAGGGATAGAGGGAGTCGTGGCGGGTGGGAGCGACCACAAGACAGTCGGGCAGGGAGCCGTCGGCGCGGGCCTCGTGGTGGTCGGTCACGATCACATCCATCCCCATGCCCTGAGCCACGCGTACTTCCTCGACCGCGCTTACCCCGCAGTCGGCGGTGATCAGCAGCGAGACGCGGTCGTCGGCCAGCGCCGCCAGCGCTTCGGGGTGCAATCCGTGGCCGTGCTCGCGAGTCGGTATAAAAGCGACCGGCTCGACGCCAAAGGCGCGGAGGGTGAAGACCAGGACGGCGGTGGCGGTGATGCCGTCGGCGTCGAAATCGCCGTAAATGGCGATGCGCTCGCGGCCCTCGATGGCCCCAATAATCCGTTCCACTGCTCTCTCCATATCGGGGAGGGCAAAGGGGTCGTGCTCGGCGGTGTGGCCGGCGAAAAAGGCGCGGATGTCGCCGGGGGTTCGATAGTCGCGGCAGTAGAGGAGATGGGAGAGCATCACGCTCTCACCTTCCAGAACCTCCCGGATCTCGGGCGGAAGTGGCTCTTCCAGGCGCCAGAGGGCTTTCCGCCCCTGCATCACCCGCTGCGTCTCCGTCACCATGCCGGTCCGTCTGATTCCTCTCGAGAGAAAGATAACCGCCCCGGAGCGTATCCGGGGCGGTTGCCGTCACAACCTGGTCTATTGTACCGGGGTTACCCGCCCGCTTGCTGGAGTCGGTTGTTGATCTCGTCCCAGTTGACGACGTTCCACCAATTCTGCAGGTACTCGGGCCTTCGGTTGTTGTACTTGAGGTAGTAGGCGTGCTCCCAGACGTCGTTGCCGAAGATCGGATAGCTCCCCTCCAGGAAGGGGCTGTCCTGGTTGGCGGTGCTGGTGATCTGGTACTGGCCGCTGGACGTGCGAACCAGCCAGGCCCAGCCGCTGCCGAAGCGCTTGGCACCGGCGTCGTTGAACTGGGTCTTGAAGTTCTCGAAGCCGCCCAGACCGTTGATGACGTTGGCGATGTTGCCCGTCGGCTCTCCGCCCCCATTGGGCGCCATGATCTTCCAGAACATGGCGTGGTTCACCGCGCCACCGGCGTTGTTGCGGATAGTGGTGCGGATATCATCCGGCACGTCGTTGATGGTGCGAAGCAGTTCCTCGCCGGACTTGTTGGCGAGGTCGGAGTGGCTCTGCAGGGCGTTATTGGCGTTGGTGACGTAGGTGGCATAGTGCTTGTCGTGGTGAAGCCGCATCGTCTGTTCGTCGATGGTGGGCTCGAGCGCGTTGTAGTCATACGGCAGTGGTTCGACGTCAAAAGCCATATAGTCGCCTCCTTGGGAATGTCCTTCTTTATATACAGCTTCAGCGCTGGCCATCCGCTTTGAGTTCGATTCGGAAAGAAACCGTAGGGGCGATTTGCAGTCGCCTGGCGCGCCGCAGCGCGGCTTCTGGTCCCGCAACACAGCATGTAGGCCTTCGCCAGAGGCATGGTTGTGACCGCCGCCCAAAACCATGAGGGTACATAAACTAAAGGCGGCCTGCGGTCCGGCGGGCGATTGCACATCGCCCCTACACTTAACGCGGATGGACGATACCCAGCCGGCGGTTTCCGAGGTCGAGCGTCTCTTTCGGCGTGGCTCCCTGTCCCGGCGGCAGTTCGTGGCGGCACTGACCGGGTTGGGGCTGACGGCGAGCGGGATTCAGGGCCTGGTAGGAACGGACGTTCCGGCCGCGCGGGCGGCGAATGACTCCGCCCAATACGTGGTGCTCATCGTGCTCGACGCGTTCCGCCCTGACTACATGCGCCTGGCGCCGATGCCGGCTCTGCAGGCGCTGATGAAAGCAGGGGTCACCTACGAGCGGGCCTGGGTGGGGCAGCTGGAGAGCTACACGCCCACCGGGCATGGATCGCTGTCAACGGGATCCCTTCCCCGGCGAGACGGAGTGATCGGCTTTGAGTGGCGCGATCCGGCCACCAAGACAGAGGCGCTTGATGCCTGGCCGGCGGAGACTGTTGCCGGAAAGCTGGAACGTGATCTCAAGGCGGCGGGTACCGCGTCTATTCCGTCGGTGATCAAAGCGGCCGATCCCTCGGCGACGGTCGTCTCACTCTCCTCGGAAAAGGTCTACGCCGCCGACGCCATGGGTGGGCCTGCCGCCGACTACATCCTCTATCACTGGCGTCCCCCGGCGGGACAGAAGAGGTTGCTCCCAACCGCCCTTCCCGGGCACATTCCTCCTCAGACCTTTTTCAACCACCCCATGCTCACGGCAACATGGCCGCTGAGTCATTACACCGATTGGGATTGGCTCTCGGGACAACTGGCGCTGACCGCGTTCGAAATGTTCCGCCCGCAGGCCCTCATGATCAACTTTCCCGGCGCGGATGCCTACGGCCATCCCTATGGCGGGCCGGCGTCGCCGCACGTCATGGCCCGGGTGGTGGCCGGGCTCGACCGAAACATCGCCCGGGTGGTGCAGGCGTATAAGGAAGCGGGGATCTACGAGCAGACACTGTTCGTGGTGACCGCCGATCACGGGATGGTGCCGAACAACCAGGCGGTGGGCCGCGACATGACCAGGGCGACAGTGGCGAGCGCGGGAGGCAAGCACTACTTTCACACCGGGGGCACCGCGGCCGACATCTACCTCCACAACCCCTCGCACGCGCGAGCGGTCTCAGCGGGCATGGCGCGAGTGCCGGGCGTGGCGGCGGCCTACTATCATCACGAGACCGGCGGGCAGTTTGAGTACCTGCCCGCGCCCGGGCAGGCCATCTCCCCGGCGCTCGACGATGCCTACCGCTATCTGCTTTCCACCTTCGACGGCCCTGCGGCCCCGGATGTGGTTGCTCCGTTTCACGAGAACACCATCGGACGGACGTACACCCAGGCATACGGCGACCACGGCGGCCTGAACTGGGGCGCGCAGCACATCCCGCTGGTTTTGAGCGGCCCGGGTGTCAGGTCTGGCGCCGTTTCGCAGTACCCGGCGCGGTTGATCGACGTCGCGCCCACGGTCTTGCGTCTTCTCGGCCTGTCCGCTGCTATGGACGGAGCAGTCCTGGCCGATGCCCTGGTTGATCCGGCAGCGACGGAGGTCAGCATGCAGTCGGGAGTCGCACCGCAGCTGACGGCGTACCAGGATGCGCTGATGGAGCAGTCCACGCGCGATATCCGGTGGTATGAGAAGAAGCGGATCGAGCCGCCGGCCCCGGCGAAACCGCATCCCTGAACCTGCGTTCGACGCGAGCAGTCAGGGCCGGTCTGTTGTGGGGGCGCGATTCATCGCGCCCTCCAGTCACTCGCCCCCGGATCTCGGGGAACGTGCATACATTCTGTTATGACCACTGATACCCGAATGGACACCGTGGCTGCGCAGCTGGGCCGTTCGGGATGATCGAAATATCGGCACGGGGACGTGGAGGGCGCGATGGAATCGCGCCCCTACAACGGATTGGCCGCGTATGTAAGGATGGCATTTACTGTTTCGGGGAGGGTGAGGGTGGAGGTATCGAGGAGGAGCCAGCCGGGCCACCCAGCGGGGTCCAGGTCCACGCGGGCGTGGAGCATGCGGATGGTGTCTTCCAGGACGGCAGTGTCGAAGTTCTTGTTGGTGCGCGTGGAGTTGCGGTGGTTGATGACGTCGAGGGGAGCGTGCAGGAAGGCGCGGTAGATGGGGCGTTGGCCGAGAAAGGGCACGAGGATGTCCTTGACGTCCCGCGGCCAGAGGACGTCGTCGATGGTGGCGGCGAAACCGGCATCGCTGTAATCGGCCGCCATTCGCGCGGCATTCTCTCGTGCCAGGCGGAACTGACGCTCGGTCTCGCTGTTCCATGGCCTGGTGGGATCGGCATAGCCGTTCACTACCCAGGAGCGAATGGTGTCAACCGGGATGTGGATGCCGCGGGGGAATTGCCCCATGAGCGCCGCCGCAACGCTCGACTTTCCGGCGCCGGGAACACCGCTGATCACGAAGACAGGCCCCGTCATGAGGCGGCTTCGATGACTCCGTCCTCACACTCGGCCTCGACGCGGCCATCGCGATACTGCTCGTGATAGAGACGGGCATAGGCGCCATTCTGGCGCAGTAGCTCAGCGTGGGTGCCGCGCTCCACGATCCTGCCGCCGCTCATCATCAGAATCTGGTCGGCGGCGAGAATGGTCGAGAGCCGGTGGGCGATGGCCACCGTGGTCCGGCCGGTCATCAGCGGGCGAAGCGCGGCCTGAATGAGGCGCTCGGAATGGGTGTCCAGGGAGGCAGTGGCTTCGTCGAGGATGAGGATGCGCGGGTTCTTGAGGACCACGCGGGCAATGGCCAGTCGCTGCTTCTCCCCACCGGACATCCGGTAGCCGCGCTCGCCCACGACGGTGTCGAAGCCCTCCGGCAGCACCTGGATCCGGTCGTAGATGTTGGCGGCGCGGGTGGCCGCAATCAGTTCCTCCTCGGTGGCGTCGGGCTTGGCGAAGAGCAGGTTGGTGCGGATGGAGGAGTGGAAGAGGTACGTTTCCTGTGTCACCATGCCGATGACCTGCGCCAGCGATTCCAGCGTCACATCGCGCACGTCCATGCCGTCGATGCAGACGCGCCCTTTGGTGACGTCGTAGAGCCGGGCCAGCAGGTAGGACATGGTCGTCTTCCCCGCGCCGCTCGCTCCGACCAGGGCGACGAGCTGACCGGGCTGGGCCTGCCAGGAGATATCGTCCAGTGCCAGAACGGGGCCGCGGTCTTCTGCCAGCTGTGCCTCGGCCAGCACGTCTGCCGGCGTCACGCCCTCGGCCAGCGTCGCCTCCTCTGACGGCGTCTCCTCGCCGTAGGTAAAGGAGACGTGATCGAAGGTGATGCGGCCCTGAACCCGGTGCGGGTCGAGCTCGATGGCGTTGGGGCGGTTCCGGATGTCGACGGGAAGATCGATGTACTCGAAGATGCGGTCGAAAAGGGCCAGCGCCGCCTGGATCTCGACTTGCACATTGAGAAGCTGGCCGACGGGGAAGAAGAGGCGGGACTGGAGGGTAGTAAAGGCGACGATGCTGCCGACGGTGACACCGGCTGCGTGGGGTGTTGAGCCCAGGATGATCCGTCCGGCGACGTAGTAGACCAGGGCCGGGGTGATGGAGAAGAAGGTGCTGACCAGCATGAAGAACCAGCGGCCCACCATTTGCTGCCGCAGCTCGAGGTTGGCCAGCCGCTGGTTCTCCTCGCGGAAACGGTCGGAGGTCTGCTGCTGCCGGCCGAAGACCTTGGTGAGCAGGATGCCGGAGACGGACAGTGTCTCCTCGACCAGGGCGCTCATGTCGGCCAGGCTCTTCTGCGTGTTCTTGCTGATCTCGCGCCGGATGCCTCCGACGCGATAGGTGATGAGGAGGAAGATCGGCAGGAGGGCCAGGGTGAGAGCGGTGAGCTGCCAGGAGATGATCACCATGGCCACGATGGTGCTCAGCGTGGTGGTGATGTTGGCGACCACGCTGGTGGCGGTGTTGGTGATCACGGACTGCACGCCGCCGACGTCGTTGGAGAGGCGCGACTGGATCTCGCCGGTGCGGGTGGTGGTGAAGAAGCGGAGCGGCATGGCCTGCAGGTGCTCATAGAGGTAGTTGCGGAGGTCCCGCATCACCCGCTGACCGATGAGCGTGTTGAGATACGTCTGGCCAACGCCGATGAGTCCGGTGACGATGGGGGCGGCGATCATCAGCGCCACGTAGAGGGTGAGGGTGCTCAGGCTGCCCCGGGAGACGATGATGTCGATGACGAGCTTGATCAGGATGGGGTTGACCAGACCAAAGACGGCGATGAGGAGGATGAGGACCAACACCACGCCCACCTGCCAGCGGTAGGGCTTGAAATAGCTCGCAACCCGCTTGAAGGTTCCGGGCTTGACCGGCTTGGTCGGCCGCTCAGTCATGAGAGAGCGGCCCATGCCGTGTGCTCCGCGCCCCATCGCCGCCTCCTTGGTTCATTGTATGCGGCTATCCGACCCTCACCCCCCGGCCCCCTCTCCCGCGAAGCAGGAGAGAGGGGGATGGGCCACGGCATCTGTTCCCCCTTCTCCCACGCGTGGGAGAAGGGGGCTAGGGGGATGAGGGTTCGCGCGAGGGTCACAGCACAATGAGCCCCTGCCTCAAGCCTGCCGTGACGGCCTCGGTGCGGCTGGAGGCGTTGAGTTTGCCCAGGATAGAGCCGACGTGGAACTTGACGGTGTGCTCGGAGATGCCGAGGTGGCGGGCAATCTGCTTGTTGCCCTCGCCCTCAGCCAGCATGGTGAGGACCTCGATCTCTCGTGCCGTCAGCTGCTCCCGCGGTGTCTCCTGCTCTGAAACGGGAATGGGCGGCAGGACGCGCTCGAGCATAGCCGGGGGGATGACGACCAGCCCCGCCGCGGCGGCCTCCACGGCGGCAATGATCTCGGGGCCCTCGGCATTGCGCGGCAGAACGGCCCGGGCACCGCGGCGCAGCCCTTCGCCGGGATCGAGGTCACCGAGCAGCACCACCGCGCCGATTTCTTCGCTGACCGGAACCGGGTCGTCTCTGCTCCCCATTTCCAGCAGGACCACGTCGGCGTCGGGCAGGTCGGGGGCATCGAGAGCGAACACGGCGCCGACCACGTCGAGGCCGTGTCCGCTCTCCAGGACTGTCTGGAGTCCGGCGCGAACCACGCCGGATGGGGAGACGATGAGGACTCGCGTCACGCTGCTGCCTGTCCGACCTCCGTGACCACCAGACGGATCGTTTGCCCTCCGCGCAGCACCTCGAGCTCGTGGGGGACGCGCCAGTCCACATCGCGGACGTCGGCGGGAGCGTGGAAGGATCTCCCGTCCACACCGACCAGCACATCGCCGAGGCTGACCCCGGCCGCGTCGGCGGCGCTTCCCGGCGTCGCCTCGAGGATGAGGAGCCCGATGCCCGGCTGCCCGTTAACCGGAATCGAGACCGGCTGGGCGGTGATGCCGAGCGTGACGCGGCCACCCAGGAAACGACGGACGCTGTTGCTGGGGACCGCCATGCCCAGTCCCCCCGCCACCATGCTGTTGATGCCGATGACGTGTCCGCGGGCATCGGCCAGAGGCCCGCCGGAGTTGCCGGGAAGGAGACGGATGTCGGCGCGCACCCATGAGGGCCGGCCGGGGACGATGGCGTGGATGATGCCGGTGGAGACGGCGCCGGTCATGCCCAGGGGGTTGCCGGCTGCGATCACGACCTGCCCCACCCGCAGCGCGTCGGAATCGCCGATGGGGACGGCGGGTAGGTTGCTTGCCTCGATCTGGAGCACCGCCAGGTCTCGCCGATCGTCCCGCGAAACCAGCTCGGCGGGATAGGGACGGCCATCGATCTCGACAGTGGCTCCGGGACCGCGGACGACGTGGGCGTTGGTGACGATCAGGCCGTCGGGCGACCAGATGACGCCGGAGCCACCGCCCGGTCCCCGGCTGCGGACGTGGACGGTGGCGGCGCGGAGCCGTTCGGCAAGATGCCCGAGATCGGAGGCAAGATCGGGACTCATTGTCGCCATCTTACGCCCCCTTCTGCGGCCGCTCGGCGATGGTCAGGCTCACCTGCTCCGACTTGCCACCGCGGAGGATCTGGGCGGAGATCGTCTTTCCGACACTCTCCGGACCGAGGGACGACTGGACATCGCGCGGATCTTCCATGCGCCGGCCATCGAGGCTGACCAGCACATCGCCGACGTAGAGCCCCGCTTTCTCCGCCGGGCTGCCTGGCTCGACCGAAACGACGATCAGGCCGTTGTCGCCGGAAAGGCCGGCCGACTTCACCAGGGAGTCGGGCAGACGTACCGGCTGCAGGCCCACGCCGAGGTAGCCGCGCGCCACGCGCCCCTTGCTGAGAAGCTGCTCGACAACGCGGTTGACGGTGGCGGTGGGGATGGCGAGCGGCATGGAGCGTGAGAGGCCGGAGGTGTTGAGCCCGACGACCTGACCGTTGCCGCTGACCAGCGGACCACCGGAGAAGCCGGGGTACAGGGTCAGGTCGGGGCGAATGAAGGAGTCGATCTGACCGCCGGACCAGGTGCGCCAGGCGCCGCCCAACGCGCTGATGGCGCCCAGCGTTGCGCTCAGGCCGACCTCGCCGGGACGGGCAACGGCCAGGGCCAGGTGCCCGACCTTCAACGTCGAGGAATCGCCGATGTCCGCCACCGGCAGAGAGGTGTTCTCGATCCGAAGGACGGCGAGATCGGTGCTGGAATCGGAGCCGGCCGAAGTGGCCTGAACCGTCGATCCGTCGGGGAGGGTGACGGGGATGGCGCCTTCACGCTCGATGGTGTGGCCGGCAGTGACGATGGCGCCTTGCTTCCAGTGGATTCCGCTGGACGGTGTGTGGTGCCGCCCATTGATGGCGACAACGCTGCGGCCGGCGCGCTCCACGGCGTCGGCCAGGTCGGTGGAGAGGCCAAGCAGGGCTCCGGATTCTCCTGATGATTCGGTCATGGTGTGTCCTCCAGGGCGGGGTGAGTGTGGTCCCGCGTTCTGAGCTCAGCATGCGCCCTGGAAGGAGGGCGTCACATCACCGACCCGACTAGCGGCGGCCTGGAAAGATGGCTAGTCTGGCATGCCGAGATGTGGAAGATGGTGACGGGTCTGCGTCCGATCGGCGCCCGGCGATGTCACCGTTAGGGTCCCACACGGGTGCATGAATCGAAGCCACGCTGCGGCGCGGCACACAATGAAGTTGTGCGAACTACGAAGGGTGGACAGGGGATGCAGGGACGCGTAATCGGCTCCTTGCTTATGGCGCAGCGTGTGGACGAAGCTCTTCCCGGCGTCGTCCGTAGCTGGTACCTCACCGGAAGTGCCGCCGACGAGACAGCAGTCATGACCAGCGACGTGGACCTGGTGCTGGTGCTGCGAGATGGCGTGTCCGACGAGGAGCGCGGGGAAATCCGGAGAATGGCAGGAGAAGCGGCGCGAGAGGCCGGGACCGATCTGGACCTGGGGATGCTGACGGCGAGCGAGGTGGCGGGCGGCGTCGACCCACAGTTGAAGCTGGGCAGCAGGCTGGTATACGGCGACGATCTGGTAGCAGTTGCCCCGTTGGTGCCGGTCGAAGAGTGGGCGCGGGAGCGGATGCATGCCGCCTACTACCTCATGGTGTCGGTCTTCGGCCGGCCGCCGCTGGTCCGGGAGCCGCTGACGTATCCGGACGCGGATGATCCCTTCTTCGGCTATGCCGCGCGGGATGTGCGGCTGAGTGACGGCACGCGAGTGCCGAGTACCCGGAACCTGGTGCGCGTGTCGGGCTGGATGGCGACCGGGCTGCTGGCCTGGACACGAGGCCGGCATGTGGTGCGGAAGAGCGAGTGTCACCTGCTGTACCGGCAGGAAATCGGCGATGAATGGTCCGCGTTTGTGGAGGACGTCTACAGGTGCTGTCGGGAGCGGTGGGACTATCTGATTCCGGCGGACACCGGGGGCAGGGAGGAGCTACGGGGCCTCTGCGAGACAATGCTGCAATTCGAGCGGCACTACCTGTGCACGTACCGCCGCTTCCTGATTGGCGAGCTGGAGGCGGGAGCGAGTCGGAGAGATCGCGCCCTCTGGGTGATGGAGCAGATCCCCTTCGAGGACGCCAGGGTTCAAGCGGCGCTGGCCGGTGCCGGGAGGATATGACGTGTTTGAGGTGCACCCCGTCGACGAGCGCGCCGCCCGGGAGATCGTGGCCTGGACGTACGGCTCTCCGTACGACATGTACAACCTGAATCCCGCGGATCTCGATGCTGCCGCCTCGTTTGCCGATCCGGCCAACGGCTATCAGAGCGTGCGGAATGAGGAGGGAGAGCTGGTCGCCTTTCTCTGCTTTGGCCCCGAGGCGCGGGTCGCGGGCGGGGAGTACCTGGATGG
>JAICWV010000212.1 GCA_025966365.1 Chloroflexota bacterium
GCCTGGCGGGCGGTTTCATGGCCATGTTCGTCCCGTCGGACCGGCCACCGGACGACGGAACCGCCGATATGTCGAACCGGCCGATGCCTCCCACTCCGCCGCTCGAACACGCGCAGAGCGTGATCCTGGACCTGATAGGACTGTTGCTGAAGATCGAGCGAGAATCCGACGGCTCGGTTCGGGTGGTTCGCAGCGCCGAGGAGATCGAGCGGTGCATCGACGGCAGCGCCTTTGCCGCCCTCATGCACATCGAGGGCGCGGAAGCTATCGATCCCGAGTTCTACGCGCTGGAGAGTTTCCACGCGGCCGGTCTCCGCTCTCTGGGGTTCGTCTGGAGCCGTCCCAATGCCTTTGGCGAGGGCGTTCCCTTCCGCTTCCCCCATTCCCCTGATACCGGCCCTGGCTTGACCGAGGCCGGGAAAGATCTGGTGCGCGCCTGCAACCGCCTCGGCGTGATGATTGATCTCTCGCACCTCAACGAGAAGGGGTTCTGGGATGTGGCGGCCACCTCAGACAAGCCGCTGGTCGCCACGCATTCCAACGCCCACGGCATAGCGCCGGCCACTCGCAATCTCACCGATAGGCAGCTTGATGCCATCCGTGACTCCGACGGCATGGTCGGCGTCAACTTCGCCGTCTATTTCCTCCGTCCCGACGGAACCGGAGAGGTTGCTACGCCACTCGACATGGTGGTACGTCATTTCGACTATCTGGTCGACCGGCTCGGCATCGATCGAGTGGGGTTCGGCTCGGACTTCGACGGCGCTACCATCCCCGCCGACATCGGCGATGCTGCCGGTCTGCCACGCCTGGTCGACGCGCTTCGGGCTGCCGGCTATGACGACGCTGCGTTGCGGAAGCTCACCCACGAGAACTGGATCCGGGTCCTCCGCGCCACCTGGGGCTCGTAACGCCGAACCGCCCACGGCGTCATCAAACCGTCACGTGCAGCGCACGAGACCATCATTTCGGCCTCGTAGGCTTGAGACATCACTGAGATTCACCGGAGAAACATGATGTCCAATTCCACGAGCCTTACCCTGACGCTCCACCACGATGGCGATGCCGTCACCGCCGACGTTGCGCATCCCGCCTCCAACACCCACATTCGCGGCGCGTCCATGGCGGACCTGGTGCGAGTCATTCACGAGCATGGCGACTCCCTGCGACCGGCTCCGACAGGCAGCTGGGAGAGGTTGCTGACGAGGAACCGCGAGGACTCCCCGCGGACATCCGCCTGAGCCGCGCGAAAACCAGGATGACCGCCTGCGCGACCAGCGCGTTGGTCACTAGAAAGAACAGGACCTCCTCGACAGGAACTCCAGCGAAGCCGAGACCCAGGATCCGGCTTCGCTGGAATACCCATATTCCATTCCGGATCGCCACACCGTCGGCAAGGCTGAGATAGACGGTCGGCAGGAGAACGCCCGCGATCCAGGTTCGTCCGGCCGCACGCAGATCTCGCCATCCCACGATCCACTGCACCGTGAGAACCGGGACCGCCCACACCAACTCGAAGACAAGGTACGTGAAGTGCCCGAGCATCCTCAGCGGCGCCGAAGCAGCGCTGCCGTCAGGGTCCCTGTCATAATCACCTGAAGAACGTAAAACACGTACTCTTCAAGGGGAATATGCCCGAGAATCACACCCGCGACGCGATGGGGCCCGTAGAACCAGACACCGTTGAGCACGATGAGGTTGTCCCAGGGCGCGGTGTAGATCAGAGCGAGCAGCGAGATTCCCGCCAGCGTGAAGGCGAGCGAGCGGCCCATTCCGCGGGTGACCCACACGCCGGCCACAACCGGAATCGCGAGAAAGACCGCCAGAAACTCCGCGTAGCTCACGCTCTCTCCTTGCTCGGCTCAGGATACCAGCGTGGCATCCTGGCCTCGATCCCGGCGGTGGTTGCGTCGGACCTGGTCGCGACGGCTTCCGGCTGGCCGTCGCCGCTGGAGGCTCCTGCCGAGTGGCTCATGGAGTGGACACCGCTCCCAATTGCGTCCTATCTGCTGCTCCACGCGAGCGCGCTCGCGCACCCCGCGGCGCTGCTGGGCGCTCTCGCCCTCTTGATGCTCATCGGCGGCGGCGCGGGTAGCCTTGCTGTCCCGGTGCGCTATGCCCCTGCACACGCTCTCCTGGCCGTCCTCTTCTTTACTGGTGGCGACGCCGCGCTGTTCGGGACCCGCACTGGCGAATCTCTCTTCATACTGGCCACCGTGTATTTCCTGAGCGTCCTTGGCCTGGGCATTCGCATCCCCAGGGCGGAAGGACGGCGAGACTTCTTGCTGCGTAGCGCGGCGGTGGTCGGCGGCGCCGCTGTCCTCCTCGCGCTTTCGGCCGCCAGGCCGATGGTCGAGGCGGTTGCCGGCCGCAGACTCTTTCGCTTTCGCCCCCCGCCCGGACTCCCCATCACCGGCCTGAGCGACCCGGTCACGTCGGTGGGCAATTTCTACGTAATGGACAAGGTGCTCGACTTTCCGGTCGCAGGGACGCGCGAGTGGCGCCTTGCCGTGAACGGCCAGGTGGCCCGCCCGCAGACGCTCGACCTCCCGTCTCTGCTGTCCCTGCCCGCTCACCATCGCTACATCACCCTCGAGTGCGTCGATAACCCCGTCGGCGGCCAGCTGATGGGGAACGCTCTCTGGACCGGCGTTACGGTGCGCGATCTCATGCGCCGGGCCGGCGCGGCCGGTACCCATGTCGTGTTCGAGTCGGCCGACAACTACGCCGAGAGCCTCCCGCTCTCCGTCATCAAGCGGCTGAACCCGCTCATCGCCTACGGCATGAACGGCGAGACGCTGTCACGCGCGCATGGCTATCCGGCGCGTCTGGTGGTGCCCGGCCTCTACGGCTTCAAAAGCGTGAAGTGGCTTACCAGTATTCACGTGGCGGCGGATGAAGCACCCGGCGAGTGGGCTGAGCACGGCTGGAATGAGATGCCGCAGATCCAGACCACTGCCCGCATCGACGTCGCGCGGCGCCGGGGCGCGTCCATCCTCCTCGCCGGCGTCGCCCTCGCCGGCGTGCGGGGCGTGCGCGCCGTGGAGGTTCGCGTAAACGGAGGGCCGTGGCGCGCCGCTCGGCTGGGTCCGGCCCTCTCGGCCGCGTCATGGGTGCAGTGGACCGCGGTCTTGCGCAGGAGGGGCCGCTGCCGGGTGGAGGCGCGTGCAGTGGACGGCGCGGGCCATGTGCAGTCGGGCCTGGATCATGGAGCCTATCCATCGGGAGCGAGCGGGTGGGACAGCGTCAGTCTTTAATGGCATGGTCAATCCTGGTCGCCCAGGCGGCCACCGGATACCTTGCTGGCCGCAACATTCGGGCGCTGGCCGAACTGGCAGACGTTGGTACGCCGGCCCTGGAGCAGTTGGGGCACGTTTCTATCGTGGTGCCGGCCCGCAACGAGGCCGACAACCTCCCGCGGCTCCTCGATTCCCTGGCCCGGCTCCAGGGGGTAGACGTGGACGTGACGGTTGTCGACGATGCGTCAACCGATGCCACCGCTGAGATCGCGGAGCGCTCGGGTGCACGGGTGCTCCGGATATCGGGGCCACCACCGGGCTGGACCGGAAAGACCTA
>JAICWV010000054.1 GCA_025966365.1 Chloroflexota bacterium
CCCATCGCGCGTGCCACATCGATCTGGCGATCTCTGGTCGCCAGCAACTCCTCATATCTGCTCATTCGGAAGTACAGATTCCCGAGCACGTCGTAGAGAGCGCTGAGCTCGGGTCCGGGGGGACCGAGATCGGAGGCCTTGATCAGCGCCTCAGCGCGTGCCAGCGGCTGCAGCGCTTCCTCACCCTTGCCCGCGCGGACGCATGCCTTGGCCAGGTTGACCAGCGCCCGGCACTCTCCCAATGGCGTGCCCAGAGCTTTATAGATCGACGCGGCCTCGCGGAGGACAGCCACCGCCTCCTCGTTCCGGGCTGTCATGCGTAGCGCTGTACCCGCTTTGAGGAGCACGTCCGCCAGGCTCCGCGACCCGCCACCGTCCGTTGCCGTCAGGCCTCGCATCAGCGCGACGGCTGTGCCATAGAAGCCGGCCGCCTCGTTGTAGGCGTGGGCGGCCTCAGCCTGGTCTCCGGCACGGACGGCAAGGGGAAGAGCTCGATCGGGTTCGTGTCCCTGGAGGAAGTGGTGAGCCAGCTCGGCCGCGTGACGCTCGGCATTCGCCCCGTATACGGTCTCCAGCGCCGTTCCCGCCCGTAGGTGAAGCCGTGGGCGAGCGTGGGAGGTGATGTCATCATAGACGGTCTCGTGGAGCAGCGGGTGCGAAAAGGCATAGCCGTCGCCGGTCTCGTGGAATAGGCCCGCCGACGTCAGACCATCCAGCGCGGCAAAGAGGTCACCGTCTCCCTTCCACAGCATCTCGAGCGGAGCGAAGCCGAACTCCTGACCCAGAACAGCACCCAGCGTGAGCACCTCACGCTGGGTCGGTGAGAGAGAGCTAAGACGGCGGGCGATGACGCCTCGTACCGCATGCGGGAGGGTGACGTTCACCCCCTCCGGCACCGTCCATACGCCGCCCGAGAGCGCGAGCGATCCACCTTCTTGAAGGACAGCCAGCAGTTGCAGCAGAAAGAATGGATTGCCGCCGCTTCTGCTGTCGAGCATGGTTATGAGATCGTCGGCGCATGGACCTCCCAGCTCAGAAATGCAGAGAGCGGTGACCGCGGAACGGTCGAAGGGGCCAACCGGGACGACCATGGCGCTGTCCGCCTCGCCGGTCGCTGGGAACATCGAGGTCATGCTGGGGTCGGGCTCGTCCGTCCGGAACGCGCCCATGAGATGGAGACCGCGAAGCTGATCGCGCCGCCCCAGAAAATGGATCAGTTGGAGGCTCAGCTCGTCCGCCCACTGGAGGTCATCGAAAAAGAGGACGGCCGGCCCGGTGCGGACGAGACGTTCGAGCAAGCCCGAAACGGCGACGAAGACGGAGAGACGCCGGTCGCCCGCTTCACCCTTCGTCTCCGGTTCCTCGGCCCGAAGTACCTCTCGTGCCTCCGGTAGAACATCGCCGAGGACGGCGGGAAGCCCCCCGAGCTGCGCCTGGATCAGCGGACGCGGCTGGGTCTCGATGTAGTCCGCCAGGGCGTCATGAATGGGCCCGTACGGAATCCGTCCTTCTTGCTCGTAGCACCGGCCGGCCAGGGTCAGCATCCCTCGCGCTCGCGCCCGTGCAGCCACTTCGGCGAGTATCCGGGTCTTGCCGACCCCTGTTTCCCCGGCCAGCAAGAGGAGACGGTGATTTCCATCCGCATCCGCCAGAACCTCGAGAACCTGATCCAGCTCGACCGCGCGCCCCACCAGTGCCGTATGCCCCGACGGGAGGCATCGTGGAACTATCGGAACCCTCACGGCGCTCTCGTTCGCTGCCACGTGCCCATAGCCCGCGCCCCGGTCACCGCCTGTTCCCGGCATGCCGGCCAGAAGCGCCTGTATCCTGGGACCAGGCTCGACCCCCAGCTCATCGCGAACATAGGCCTCGTAATCGCCGTACTCGCGGACGGCATCGCCGAATCGCTCCATCGCAATCAGTCCACGGAGCAGCTCCTCGAGGACCTCCTCGTCGGCTGGATCGACGCCCAGCGCATGACGCAGCCAGAGGACGGAATGGTCGAGCGAGGCGCGGTCGCGGTGCAGGCGCCCCAGACGCAGACAGAGGCCTCGCCATTCGTTTTGCAGACGGCGGCGGATGGGAGCCGCCCAGTCGTCGTAGCGGTTCTCGATCAACGGCTCGCCGCGGAAGAGCGCGGCGACTCGTTCGAGGGCGGTGATATCCTCGGTTGCGCCGCTACACGCCTCCGCGAGCCGATCCACGTCGATGTCCCAGCGATAGTCGGGATTCAGCCATATCCACCCGCGGGACGAGAGAACGGCAGGCGGATTCAGACTGCCCAGGCCGCGTCGGAGCAGGTGGAGGACGTAGCGCGCGTTACTTCGTCCGGCTTCCGGGGTGGCCTCGGGCCACAGCGCGTCCACGATTTCGTCCCGGGAGAGCCGGTGCCCCGGCGCGGCCGCCAGCATTTTCAGCAAACTCGCGCTTCGGCCGGGCCAGGTGACCGTGTCGAGGCACACACCGTCGCGGCTGACGACGAGAGGGCCGAGCATCAGAACTCGAAACGATACGGACACCGGATTCGCCCTTTACCTTGACGAATTTGCTCATTGTACGCCCCTCCAACAACGGACCAACGGTTTACCAACACCGGTGCGCATACCGTGTCCATGAGCCGGCAACGCGCAGCGTCCGGCATTACGAGTCACAGGAGAGTGAACCAATGGTACGCGCACCGCGATTCATCGCAGCCCTGGCAGCGATCTCCCTCGCCGCCGCCTTCGGCCTCGCCCCCGGCCACGTCTTCGCCATGGCGCCCACCCACACCTCGCAGCCCCTCAACCTGACGTTTCAGCTACCAACCTCGTTCACCGGCTGTACCGTTCCCATCACCGGGAGCGAGGCGGGCGTGGTAGACACGACGACGTTCTTTGATCAGAACGGCAATCCAACCGAGATCGTGGAACACACGCCCAACCTCACTGTCACCTACTACTCCGTCAGCGGCACCGCCTACTCCTCGGTGAGTCCGGCGACCACCACCTTCGATGTGGCCACCGGCGACATCACCTATGACGGCATGCAAGGGAAGATCGTTATTCCCGGTCAGGGGCTGGTTGGGACGGCCACGGGACACGTCATGTTCAACACGGCAACCGGAGCTGTCCTCGTCGCCAACGGGCAGACAAGCCTCCTCACGCCCTTTTCGCCGTCCGTCTGCGCGCTCCTGGAGCAATAGGAGCATCACCCTGGCAGGTTGAGGGAAATGCGGCTCCATCTCCCCCAAAACCTCCCCGGCCGTCCGCCCTCCTACAGGCGGATGGCCGGGATGTTCTCATCCTTCAGCACTTACTGGGGCGGCACGATGCGATTGATCTCTTCCAGATCCTCTGCTGTCGGCTCCCAGAGTCCGGCCTCGACGTTGGCCTCAACGTGTTCGGGCGAGGTGGCGCCGGCAATAACGGTCGCGACCTGCGGCTGAGCGGCCAGACCACCCAGTGCCACCTGCAAGAGGGAAATGCCGCGGTCCTCGGCGAACCGTTCCAGCGCCTCGACGCGGTCGAAGTTCTCGGGCGTGAGAAAACGGTCGCCCATGGCCGGGTTGGAGAGTTTGCTGCCGGAGGGCGCAGCCTCGTTGCGGCGGTACTTGCCGGTGAGCAAGCCGCTGGCCAGCGGTCCCCAGGGGATCATGCCCAGCCCGAAGCGCTCGCAGGCCGGAATGACCTCCTTCTCCACCGAGCGATCCAGCAGGGAATAGCGGTTCTGGGCCGAGACGAAGGATGTCCAGCCGTGAGTCCGTGCGATCCAGTCGGCATCCGCGATCTGCCATCCGGAAAAGTTGGAGCAGCCGATATAGCGCACCTTCCCCTCGTGCACCAGATCGTTCAGGGTAGAGAGCGTCTCGTCCAGCGGGGTGTCCGGATCGTAGCGATGCATCTGGTAGAGGTCGATGTAGTCGGTAGCGAGCCGGCGGAGGCTATCCTCGATCTCCTTCCGGATATAGAGGCGGGACCCTCCGGTGCGGTACGGCCCCTCGCCCATGGACATGCCGAACTTGGTGGCGATGATGGCCTCGCCGCGGCGCCCCTTCAACCCTCTGCCGATGAACTCCTCGCTGGCGCCGGTGCCGTAGACATCGGCGGTGTCGATGAAATTGATACCGCGGTCCAGGGCGGCATGCAGGACACGAATGGACGCCGCCTCGTCGATCCGGCGGCCGAAGTTGTTGGTGCCGAGGCCGACCACCGACACTTTCAGGCCGGAACTCCCCATGCGCCGATAGCGCATCTCCGTCATTCCCACTCCTCCCCGTGTTCGCTCGCCGCTAGTGCGACATCTCGTACCGGTCCTGGGCGGCCAGCGCGCTGATGAGCGGACCGATACGCGCGATCTCCCCTTTGCGGGCAGTCGTCTGCCACCCCGCCGGCGACGTCATGGCGTCGGCCAGAATCTTCCCCTGCATCCCCACCGGTGAAACCCCCATGAGGCTCAGCGCCGTGGGCGCGATGTCCTCCAGCTGCGCCCCCTGGCCGACGATCGTGCCCTGCTTCACGCCGGGGCCGGCGATCAGGAGGGGGATGTGCTGCGACTCCCAGCTGCCACCGCCGTGATCGGCTTTCCAGTGCGCGGCCGAAGAGCTGAAGGTGGCCCCCGCTTTCGCCATCACCACCACATCCGGCTCGTGGCCGTTCATCAGGGTGTTTGCCATATAGATGTTGGCGGCATTCACCTTCCCGTTGACGAAGCGCCCACCGGCCAGCACATAGTGCGGCTTCGGAGTGGGACTGAGGTAGTAGGCGGACTGGACACCCGGGTCGCGTGCCGCCAGCACGTTTTTCGCCACCTGCAGTGCCCTGGTGTGATCGGCCAGCCAGACATAGGCGGCCGTGTTGTTTCCGACATCCGGCGCGGTGGTGCCCGCCTGGAGCACCGCGTTGTTGATGACGGTACTGGGGATGAAGCGCTTGATCGGACCCATGCCGTGGTCGGCGGTGACGATGAAGAGTGTTTTGTCCAGGACGCCCGCCTTCCGGTATGCATCCTCGATCTTCCCCAGATCGCTGTCGAAGTTCTGCATCAACTTGACCGCATCTTTGCGGTCCAGATTGCCGCCGTCCACATGCCCGAGCGGCCAGTCGAACTCGGGGTAGTTGATCATGATGATGTGCGCGCGCATGTGTTTGAAGGCGGCGAGGGCCAGGTTTGTGGCGAGGCTATCCTCGCCGCCGTCGCCCAGATGGGTGTTGGGGCCGATGACGTCCTTGCCGTCCATCACCGAAGCGGGTGGGACGTGCCCGGGAATCGCCTGGGGCACGTAGCGGCCGCCGCTGCCCGGCGCGTAATACATGATGGCGTCGGCGCTGGGCCCTCCCAACGGGTCCGCAGCATAGTACTTGTGTCCGGAGAGAGCGACGACTCGCTCCCTGGGGTGTTTGGCTTTGAAGAGGCCGGCAATGGTTGGCACATGCGCGTTCTGCATGATGTGCTCCATGGCGCCGGATCGAACGACCTTCGGGTTGAAGAGGGAGTAGCGGCCGTCGTTCTGCGCCCAGTCGAAGCCCAGGATGCCATTGGCCGAGGGCGGTGAGCCGGTGGAGAGCGTGGTATGGCCGGTGGGCGTCTCGGATTCGAGGATGCCGTCAAAAGCATTGCTAAAGAGCGTTCCGCGCGACTGCAGGCTGTTCAGGTGCGGCAGCTTGGTCAGTCCGAGATAGTCGGGACGGGCGCCGTCGAGCACGATCAGGACGAGGAACTTTGCCGGCGAGACGGCGGGCGCATGAGAGGAAGCGAAGGCCATCGGCTCGGAGCGGTTGTGCAGGCTCACCCCCGTGAAGCCGGCCAGACAGGTGGCAAAGGCAAGATAGCTGCTGAGGAGGATCGCGGTGTAGCGCCGCGAGGGGCGTTTCCACGCGATGGAGCTACGCAGAGGCGAGGCCTTTCTCGCCTCCCCGCCGGTTCGTCTGCCGGTTTCTTTCCGTGCCATCCTCTTTCAGTGTAATGAGAAGGGTCGAAGAAAGTCAGATCGTGTCAGAACGGGGCTGCCATCGACGGGAAAAATTGGATTTGACATGACCCACGACCGGAGTGAGAATGGGAGCACAGACAGCGCAAGCGACCAGTAAGGAGGCTTACTGTGGCTGTCATGGGACAAAGCAGGGCCGGTAGGTAACGCCCCACCACTCGCCGTGGTAGGGGCAGGTGACGCGGCGACAGAAGCGTTACTGTCGTGGTAATGCTCCAGACATTGACACGGAGCTGGCTCACCAAAAGCCGAAAAAGCGCCCTACAAAGCGCGGGGCCGCACCAGATGCGGCCCCATTTTTTATGCCTAGACTCCTACCGCTTCTGGCTGGTTGCGGCTGATGACGGAGAAGTACTTGGCGTCGGGGTGGTGGGCGCCGATGGCGGCGGTGGACTGCTCCGGCAGCAGCTGGTAGGCGGTGGTGACGTTGACCCCAATCGCCTCGGGCGCATTCAGCAGCCGCATTACTTTGGCGTGATCCCCCAGATCCGGGCAGGCTGGATAGCCCCAGGAGTAGCGCTTTCCCTGGCTCCGCTCCAGTCCGAGCTCCTCGCGCCAGAGCGCGTGCACGTACTCCGCCAGCGCCTCCGCCGTCTCCACCGAGAGGCCGTGCGTGTAATACGACTCGGAGTAATCGCCCTGTGCCTGCAGCCGGTCGGTGCGCTCGGTGGCGCCCCCTCCCACCGTCACCAATTGCAGGACCACAACATCTTTCTTGCCGCTCTCGATGGGCGCGTAGTAGTCGGCGATGGAAAGCTGCTCCTCACCCTCCTGCCGGGTAAAGCTGAAGCGCTCGATCTCGCGGGTGTGATCGTCGGGATCGAAGATGATCAGATCGTTGCCGTCGGAGTTGGCGGGGAAGTAGCCGTAGACCGCCTTCGGCGTCATATATCCGTCGGCGATCGCCTCGCGCTGCATTCGCCGCAGGCGCGGCAGGAAGTCGTCGCGCAGCAGCCGCGTCCACTCGTCGCCGTGCACGCCCTTGCCACCCCAGGAGAGGCGGAAAAGGGAGCGCTGCCCCAGATGCTTGAAGACTTCTTCCAGCGGGATAGTGTCCAGGACGCGCGTGCCCCAGAAGGGCGGCGTCGGAATGGGCGCGTCCTCGCGGACGTTCTTGGGGACGATGCGCGGCGCGCTGCGCTGCGGCTTGCCCGGGCCATGCTTCTCCGCCTCCGCTTCCTGGTGGACCCGCTCCACCAGGCGCGCGGCAGCCGGCGGATCGGTCAGCGTGTCCATCGTCTCCAGCCCCTCGAAGGCGTCCTTGCAGTAATAGACGCCGGGGCCGTACTGGGTGTCATCGTCCACATAGCTGATACGCCGGCCGAAGGCACGGTTGATGGCGGCGCCGCCGATCATGACCGGGAAATTCAGCTCGCGATGATGCAGCTCCTTCACCGCCAGCGGCATCTGCTTCGAGGTTGAGACCAGCAGGGCCGAGAGGCCGATGGCAGTGGCGTTCACGTCCACCGCCCTGTCGATGATGGTATTCAGCGGCACCTGCTTGCCCAGATCGTGGACGGTATAGCCGTTGTTGGTGAGGATGGTATTCACCAGGTTCTTGCCGATATCGTGGACGTCGCCGAAGACGGTCGCCAGCACCACCGTTCCCTTGCTGACGCCCTCGCGCCGCTCCAGGAACTGCTCCAGATGCGCCACCGCCTTCTTCATCACCTCGGCCGACTGCAGCACGAAGGGAAGAATCAGCTCACCCGCCCCGAACTTGTCGCCCACCTCTTTCATGGCGGGCAGCAGGACGGTGTTGAGGACGGCCACCGCGTCCTGGTGGGTCAGCGCCTCGTCGATGTCGACCTCGACGCCCTCCTTTTTCCGGTGCAGGATGCGGTAGTGGATGCGCTCCTCGGCGGTCATCCCCTCCATGGGGTTCTCCGACTCCTCCTCGGACGCCATGGGGCTGTGCTGCTCGAAATACTCGATGAAGCGGGCCAGGGCGTCCTCGCGCCGGTTATAGATAAGATCCTCGGCCAGCTTGCGCTGCTCGGAGGGAATCTCGGCGTAGGGAATGATGTCCTTGGGATGGACGATGGCCTGGTCGAGCCCGGCGGCGACGGCGTGATAGAGGAACACCGAGTTGAGGACGGCGCGGGCGTGCGGCTTGATGCCGAAGGAGACGTTGCTGATGCCCAGCAGGGTCATCACCCCCGGACACTCCTCTTCGATGCGCTTGATGCCCTCCAGGGTCCACTTCGCGGTGTTGGCCTCGGCGGGATCGCCGGTGGTCAGCGGCAGGGTGAGCGGATCGAAGATCAGGTCCTCGGGCGCCAGGCCGTATTCGTTGACGACGATATCGTAGATGCGCCTGGCGATGCGGACCTTGTGCTCGACCTCGCGCGCCATGCCCTCTTCGTCGATGGTGAGCGCGACCACCGCGGCGCCGTGCGCCTTGACGTGGGGGAGGACCGCCTCGCAGCGCTCGCGGCCGTTCTCCAGATTGATGGAATTGACGATGGCGCGGCCGGGAATGCGCTTCAGCGCCTCGGCGATCACCTCGCCATCGGTGGAGTCGATCACCAGCGGCGCCTCCACGGCCAGGGAAAGCTTCTTGACCAGGGTGCACATCTGCTCGACCTCGTCGGTCCGCTCGGTCACCGCCACCTGTACGTCCAGGACGTGAGCCCCGTGGTCGACCTGCTGCCGCGCCACTTCCACGATGGCGTCGTAATCATCGGCCAGCAAAAGACGCTTGACGCGGCGACTGCCCTGGGCATTGACGCGCTCGCCGACCAGTAGCGGCGGCGGCTCCTGCTGCAGCGCCACCGAGCGAACTCCGCTGGCGACAGACGGCACGCTGGAGACGATCCGCTCTCTGGGCGCCTGGATTCCGATCCGCTCCACCACCGCCGCCAGATGGGCGGGGGTGGTGCCGCAGCAGCCGCCCACCACGTTCACGCCGAGCTCCTCCACGAACTCGGCGTGCGCCTCTGCCAGCGCCTCCGGGGTGAGGGGATAGACGGCGCCCTCGGGCGTGTTGAGCGGAATGCCGGCGTTGGGAATAACGGAGATAAAGGCGGGGGTGTGCTCGGTGAGATAGCGCACCGGCTCGCGCATGTACTCGGGGCCGGTGCTGCAGTTCAGCCCCATCACATCCACCTTCAGGGCGGAAAGGGTGGTGGTGACGGCGGCGATGTCGTTGCCGAAGAGCATGCGGCCGGAGGTGTCGAGCGTGACCTGCGCCTGAATCGGCACCCGGCGGCCGGATTCCGCGAAGTACTGGCGGATGCCGAAGACGGCCGCCTTGAGCTCGAGGATGTCGAACATGGTCTCGACGATGAGGAGATCGACGCCGCCTTCGACCAGCGCCGCCGCCTGCTGCCGGAAGACGTCGGCGAGCTCGTCGAAGGTGATGTCGCTTAACGCCGGATCCTCGGAGGAGAGGAGCTTGCCGGTGGGGCCCATTGAGCCGGCCACGAAGCGCGGCTTCTCCGGCGTGGAATAGCGATCGGCCACGCGCCGCGCGATCTGTGCCGCGGCCAGATTGATCTCGTGCGTCTTATCTTCCAGGCCATACTCGCCCAGGCGAAGCCGCGAGGCGTTGAAGGTATCCGTCTCAAGCACATCGCAGCCGACGTCCATATAGGAAGAGTGAATCTCCTCGATCACGTCGGGGCGGGTGAGGACCAGATAGTCGTTGCAGCCTTCTTTGCCGCCGAAGTCCTCGGATGTGAGGTCGTAGCTCTGGATCGAGGTTCCCATGGCGCCGTCGAAGATGAGAACGCGCCGGCGCAGGGCATCAAGGTAGGGGGAACGTCGATCGTCGGTCATGAAACGTCTCCGAATAGAAAGAGCCGCCGCCTTGATGCGGCGGACAGCTCAGGGGATATCGTCAACTACCTTCAAGTGTACCCGGGGATTGAATGGCACTACAACGGGGTTTCCACGTACTGGTGCACCGAGAGTGCATACTCGATGGCCTGCTCCGCCGTCATGGCACGCCCCCGTTCCTGCAGCACGGCGAGCATCTGCTCCCCGACAATCGCACGGGCGCGATCCGTCCACGGTCCGAATATGACCTCCTGCTCGCGGCGACCCAGGCCAACCCCGGTTGCCTCTCGCAGCACCTGGGCTGCGGACCAGAGGCAGATGGCCTCGTTGGCACGTCCGGTACCGGCAAGCGCACAGCTGATTCCCTCAAGATGCTGAAGAATCTCCAGCCGGTCAGCGCGGCGGCGCATCAGGATAAGGCCCTGACGGAAATAGCCCCCAGCACTGCCAGGGTCCTGGCGCAGAAGGGCAATCATACCCAGGTGACGAAAGGTGGAAGAGACCAGGACCAGATCACCCCGTTGCTGACCAAGCTCTTGCGCCTCCCGGATCATCGGCTCAGCCCGGTCAACATCGCCCTGCAGAATCGCCGCGTATCCGAGCTGGTTCAACGACTCCTCCATGCCGCGGATGTCACCCGCGTCCCGAAAGAGGGCCAGGGCCGCCTCCTGCAGCCGCTTGCTCCCCTCAAAATCCCCGTCCCCACCGGCGATACTCCCCAGGATCAGGGTCAGCCATGCCTCTTCCACGCGGTCGCCCAGTTCGCGGAAGAGGGCAAGACCTTCCGTGCCGTGCCGTGTGGCGGCTGACGAGTCCCCCTGGAGCCAGGCGAAGCGAGCGGCGTGCTCGAAGAGGACTGCTTGAATTTTTGCCGGTAACGCTTCTCTCTGCGCCAGCATCGCCTCGTTATACCGGCGCGCCTCAGAGAGATAGCTGTGGTCGTACCAGAAGATAGCCTCATCGGTCGTCACTGTGAGCTCGGCGGCCCAGTCCAGCTTGCCGCGATCGAGACACCAGCTGAGGGCGCCACGCAGGTTGTTGTATTCGGTTTCGATCTCCCGGGTCCATGATCGGAACTCATCGCTCCCCTGGTTGGTTGGGCGCCGCCGCAGCAGCGCCATGAGATCGTCGATCTGGCGTTTCCGCGCGAGATCCATCTCGCCTCGCTCGACCAGCATCTCCGTGGCGTATTCCCGAATGGTCTCCAGCATGGAGAACCGGGGCCGCTCCCACCCGACCTCGATGAGAAGGTTCTTTTCGACAAGAGCGCCCAGCAGGTCGCGAAACGGAATGCCATCGTGGTGGCGACAGACCACCGCGGCTGCGTCCACCGAGCAGCCGCCGGCAAAGACCGAGAGGTGCCTGAAGACGTACTGCTCCTCGTGTCTCAGAAGGGTGTAGCTCCACTCGATCGTCGATCGGAGGGTTTGCTGACGCGCGGGCAGATCGCGCGGTCCGTCGGTCAGGACCGGGAGGCGCTCTGTTAGCTGCAGGACAAGCTCCTCCGGAGGATAGCGACGGATGCGAGTCGCCACCAGCTGAACCGCGAGAGGAAGACCGTCCAGAAGGCGGCAGACCTGCGTTACCACTCGGGCGTTTTTTTCCGACAGGACGAAGTCGGACCGCACCGACTGGGCCCGATCGGCAAACAGACGGATGACGTCGGTGTGCTCAAGGACACGCCAATCGGGAAGCTGATCCGGGTCGGGAACCAGCATGGGACGAACCGGGTACTCTCGCTCCGCGGTGAGATGGAGCGGCACTCGGCTTGTCACCATCACCCGCACACCGGGGCAGGCGACCAGGAGGTTTACCACAACGTCGATGGCCCGGAGGACGTGCTCGAAGTTGTCGAGGAGAAGAAGCAGCTGCCTGTCCTGCAACGAGCGGATCACGGTGCGGAGCAGCGGTTCTCCCGCTGTCTCCTTCACCCCCAGCGCCTCCGCCACGGTGGGAACGACCAACGCGGCGTCTGCAACAGGCGCCAGAGCCACGAAGTAGACGCCGTCAGGGAAGGCGTCTCCAACAGCGCGAGCCGCTTCGATCGCCAGGCGCGTCTTCCCGCTGCCACCAGCCCCCGTCAGCGTGATCAGCCGTACATCGTTCCGCTGCAGCAGCTCGCGTACCGCTGCCACCTCTCCGACGCGTCCAATGAAGGGGGTCAGAGGCGCGGGAAGTGTATTCACGCTCTGGACAGTTCGGGACGGTGACGAGGAGGCAGCCCGGGGCCCTCGCGCTGCCTCCAGAAAGACGGCCCGATCGACGGGTGAGAGGCCAAGGGCATCGGCGAGCTGCCTGACGGTGTACGGACGTGGGTGTGTCTTGATCCCGCGCTCTAGATCGCTGATGCCGCGCACGCTCAGATTGGCACGCGCGGCGAGCTCCTCCTGCGTCAGGGCCGCCGCTGCTCGGTACTGCTGCAGAAGGGTCGCGAAAGGAGGCCCTCCACCAATCCGCGTTGACATCCCCTGTGGCGCGCATCATACCACGCGCTGTTTGTGTGGGCAATGTGTGGGTTCTGTGCCTGGCACCTGGCTCCGCGCCGGAGCAGAGTGGAAGACACAGCAACCAGCGCCCGGGAGGGCCGACCCGGCGAGTCGCGGTGCCTGTACCTCTTCGAGGCGCCGGATGCAGAGGTAACACGGGAGGTAAACGATGCCGCCGCCTTTATCTACACCCGCATTTTGAACGCACTGGACATCGTACCGGACGAAGGAGGACGACCATGACACGTTCCAGGACCGAGCTACTGGATTCGACCGAGCTCAAAGCGCCGGCGAAGAGCGGGATCGTGCGGCGGCCGCGGGTGACGGTGATCGCTGTTCTCATCGCCGTGCTGGCTGCGGCCGGGCTTCTGGCCGGGCGGCACCTCACAACCCGGGCCAGCAGCAGCCGCACCCGCACCACTGGCAGAATGTCTGCTTCGGCCAGAACTGTCGCCGTACAGGAGTATGTCGCTACAGGAACCCACGACGACCTGTACCTTGCATTGCCGTCGGCCAACCGGGTGGAAGACGTCGATCGCTTTGGTCACATTACCGCAACCTTCGGCACCAGAGACTCCGCGGCCCGCGCGCCGCAGTCCCCGCACGGCATCACCATTGGCCACGATGGGTCTATCTACGCGGCGGAAAGCTATGGCTGCCGGATCGACAGGCTCTCGCCCAGCTTGCAGATCCTGGGACACTGGAGCACCTGCGGGGCCCGCTCGGAGGGCTACGACGGGCCGCTCTCCCTTGCCACCGGCCCCAAAGGCGACATCTATGCCACCTCTCGCGGCAGCGCGCGGATCGATGTCTTCTCACCGTCTGGGAGCCTGCTGCGGTCGATCAATACCGGCGGCTCGCGCACCGAGTACGGCGGCATCGCAGTCGACCAGAAGGGCACCATCTACCTCTCCGAACCGGAAACCGACCAAATTATCAGACTGGCGGCCTCTGGGACCCGTACCGTGTGGGGATCGTATGGAAGCGCGCCCGGCTCCTTTAAGCAGCCCGGCGACATCGCACTGGATGGGACAGGCGCCCTCTACGTGGTCGACGAAGGGAACCAGCGGGTGCAGAAGATCGGCGCCGGTGGCCGCCCGGTGATGAGCTGGGGACACGATGGTAGCGTGCCTGCCGTCAGCCCGCGCGGCATCAGCGTCGATGTGCTGGGCGACACCTTCGTTAGCGGCGCGCCCGGCCCCGTCGTGAAGATTTCTTCCAGCGGCATCGCCGCTCCGGCGTGGCAGCAGCGAATTCCGCCTGCCCGCTAGCTGGACTTTGTCCATTCGGTGGGGACAGGAAAGGGCAGAGATGGACTGTTAGTTTTCGCCGGGGAGGACCTTCGCCCAGATTGCCCCGAGCTCCTTCAGTTCCTCCATGCCCAGCCGGTCAGTGAATCGGATACGGATGATGGCGTTGTGGGTAGCCCGAGCCTCATCCAATCGCTGTGCCCCCAGATCGGTCAGGACCGCTCGGAAACCCCGTGCGTCACTGGAGTCGGTCTGCCGCTCGACCAGGCGCGCTCGCACCAGCCGATCCACGAGTCGGGACAAGCCGCTCGGGGTCAGCATCACCCGCTCTGCCAGGTCGGACATGCGAAGGCGGTAGTCCGGGGCATTGGCCAGGGTGATGAGCACGTCAAACTCCCGCACCGAAATCTGATGAGATGCGAGCAACTCTCGGTCCAGATCGCGCATGACGCGGCTGTACAGGGTCAGCATCCCATGCCAGGCGGCAAGCTCGTCGTCGCTGAACGGCGTACCAGCGGAATTGGGGCTTGACACGAATCGCACCTCATGGTATTTTGCTTGTACACGCAAATACTACTGGGTTTGGGTGGGCTTGGTCAAGTAAGGAGGATCGCGCTGATGGACAGAGTCTCAGCAGTCGTCTGTTCAACCGATCTGGCACGGAGCCAGGATTTCTACGAGAACAAGGTGGGGCTCCAGCTCTCACCGGAGACCATCCCGAATCACCTGCTCTTCGAGACCGGCGCCGGTACGTCCGTGCTCGTCTATGGACGTCCTTCATCCAACAAAGCCGATCACACCCAGGTCCGCTTCTGGTCGAGGGACATCGCAGCCGATGTGACAGCGCTGGTGGACCGCGGAGTCGTGTTCGATGAGCTCGACATGGGAACGATCAAGACAGTTGACCACATTGCGACGACGCCAATCGGCAAGTCGGCCTGGTTCAGAGATCCAGACGGGAACACGCTTGCTCTGTTTCAGCCGGCGTAGCTCAGGGCGACTTCACCAGATCATGGATACGGAGCTCCGGAGCCAGTGAACGAATCGAGAGGAAAGGAACGAGTCTATGAGCCTGATTGCATTTGTCGCACCAATCCTTCCCGGGAAGCGGGACCAGTGGGATGCCTTCATCGCCGAGATCACTGGTCCTCGACGCAGCGACTTCAATGCCGCTCGCCGGAACGTCGGCGTGCAGGAACGCACGTTTCTGCAGGAGACGCCCATGGGAGACGTCGTCATCGTTACGCTGGAAGGCGACAACCCACTGGAAGCATTTGGCGCCCTCGCCAGCGCCGATGATGCCTTCACCAACTGGTTTGTCCAGCAGGTGCAGGAGCTCCACGGCTTCGATCTCCGCCAGCCCCCGGAGCATCCACCGGTTCAGGTCATCGACTCCGGAACAGCGAACACGGCGTAGCCGGTAGCCCGCCGGCGGCGGTCGGGGAGGGGGGTGACGACGTGAGATTCCGGAGCCTCACACGTCCCCCTCCTTTACCCGTCTCACGCCCAGGCGGCGCCTACGAGCATGGTCCTGCTCTTACCGTTTCCGGGTCGGTCTCTGTCCTTTCAGGGAGGACAGGAACGGCAGGATGACAGCATCGAACCGCCGGTGCTGCTCGTGCGGAACAGAGGAGTTGTGGCATGGTGGGGCAAGGGGATTGTGGTGAGATCGTCCGAAGAGCTGGTGAATATTGCCCGACAGGCGGCGAAGCGGGCACACGTTCCCTACTCGCACTTTCCGGTGGGCGCGGCCGTGGTGGGAGATGACAAGCAGGTCTACGAGGGCTGCAACATCGAGTCGGCCTCCTACGGGCTGACCTGCTGCGCCGAGCGGGTGGGGATGTTCAACGCCATCGCCCACGGGGCGAAGCCGGTGGGGCTGGCGGTGACCTGCCTGAAAGGAGATGCATCCGATCCCAACTCACTCACTCCCTGCGGCGCCTGCCGTCAGGTGATGCTGGACCTGATGGGCCCGGAGGCGCCGGTCATCATCGACCGGATGGGCGAGTTCACGGTCGCGGATTTACTGCCGAAGGGATTCCAGCTGCCGGAGTGACGTCCGCGTCGAGCGTTACCGCTCCCATTCGTTCCGGAGATCGTCAAGGTAGCCGGGTGGGTACGCCCCGGCCGGCATGCTACCGGCCCAGCGGTGAATGAGGGGAGCGGAGCTCCGGATTTCGACACACCCGGATCTTGCTGCACGGACGGATACGTCATCTCCCGCGTGCAGGCCAGCCGCCTCCAGCACTTCGGAGGGAACGACGGTACTGCCGTTCTCCGAGATGCGCACCGTCAATACGCGGTCGGTTTGAGCCATGGCTAAGAATACTCTTCATTTTGACTCCCTTGCCGGCAGCGCTTCCTTGCGGGCGGTGTACTTGCGGAAGAGATCGTCCAGGGCTTCGCGCAGGAGACTGGCCTCGTTGCGGCCGGCCTCTTGTGAGAGCTGGGCCAGGCGCTGGAGCTGGGTGGCGGTGTAGTGGCTGGTCTTGGTCACCATGCGGCTGTCGGCCAGCGGCAGCGACACTTTGTTGCGGCCGGTGGTCTTGGCGGTGTAGAGCGCCTCGTCGGCCTCGCGCATCAGCTCCACATCGCGGCGCCCGTGGGACGGATAGGAGGCCAGACCGATGGAGGTGGAGAGGCGGATATCCGGCCGGTGCTCGAAGCGAAGCTCACTGACGGCGCGGCGGACACTTTCGGCCAGGGTAAAGGCGTCGTCCAGGCGCACATCCGGGAGCGCGGCCGCAAACTCGTCTCCGCCCATCCGTGATATGACGGCGCTTTCCGGCATGGTGTTCCGGAGCACTCGGGCCACCTCCTCGATCACGGCATCGCCGGCCTCGCGGCCCTGCGTCTCGTTGATCTGCAGGAACTCATCAATGTCCAGAACCAGAACGGTAAGTGGATCTCCACGCTGCTCCGCCGCCGGAAGCAGCTCCTCGCGGAGCAGGTGACGGAAGTAGGGGGCGGTGACGAGCCCGGTCTGCTCGTCGGTGGTGGGCAGCTCGAAGGTCGCCGGGTACTGCATGACATCCTCCCGAGTAAAAGTACATATGTATCTAAACATACATATGTATGAGCGTCAAGGAGCTTTGATAGAATCTCCCATGGAAAACGTCCTCGATATCCTGCAGGAACGCGGCTTCATCCAGGAGGTCAGCAATCCGGAGCGGCTGCGTGAGCTGGCCGGCCGGCAGCCTATTACCCTCTACTGGGGCTACGACGCCACTGCCGACAGTCTCCACGCCGGGAGTGTCCTCTCGCTGATGATGCTCTCCTGGTTCCAGCGCTGCGGCCACCGGCCCATCGCTCTGGCCGGCGGCGGCACCACCCTGATCGGCGACCCCTCCGGCCGGATCTCCTCGCGTCCCATGCTCACCGAGGAAGATATCGAGTCCAACTTGCGTGGCATCCGGCCGCAGCTGGAGCACTTCCTGGACTTCTCCGGCGATCGCGCCCTGGCCCTGAACAATCTGGACTGGCTGAAGCCGCTGCATTTCATCGAGTTCATGCGCGACATCGGCACCCGCTTCAGCATCAACGAGATCCTGCGCCTGGAGGCCTATCGCACCCGGCTGGAAGCGGGCGGGATGACCTTCCTGGAGCTGAGTTACGTCCTCATCCAGTCCTACGACTTTCTCCACCTGAACAAGAGCTACGACACGGTGCTGCAGGTGGGCGGAAGCGACCAGTGGGGCAACAGCATCATGGGCGCCGACCTCATCCGGCGCGTGACCGGCGGGGAGGCCTTTGTGCTGGTGACGCCGCTGGTCGAGACCAGCACCGGCGCCAAGATGGGCAAGTCAGCCACCGGCACCGTCTGGCTAGACCCGGAAAGAACGCCTCCCTATGAGTACTACCAGTGGTTCCGCAATATCCCGGATGCGGATGTCGAGCGCTTTCTGTCCCTCTTCACCTACTTCCCCATGGAAGAAGTCCACCGGCTGGGCACGGCGGAAGGCACGGCGATCAACCAGTCCAAGGAGATTCTGGCCCACGAGGCCACCCGCATCGCCCACGGGCAGGAAGCAGCGGACGGAGCACGGGACGCCGCCCTCGCCCTCTTCGGCGGCGCCGAGGCCTCCGAGAGCGTGCCCACCGTCTCGATCGAGCGCGAGCAGCTGGCCAAAGGCGTGCCGGTGACGGAGCTGTTCAAGCTGGCCGGGCTGGTTTCCTCCGCCAACGAGGCCCGCAGCCTCATTGCCCAGGGAGGGCTCTCCCTCAACGGCGATGCCGTTACCGACGCTCGCGCCCGTATTGATGAGCAGGCGCTGCAGCAGGGCGGCTCCATCCGCCTGAGCCGCGGACGCAAGCGTCATATGCGCGTCGTGGCCAGCTAGAGGGTAACCGGAAAGGGACCGAAGGTCGGGCCTTCCCTCCATCACTTCCCGGGTGGTCACCACTGGGTGTGACTCACGTTTTTGCAATGGGTGGCGCGAGGCGGTGGAGGGCCGATGTGCAATCGGCCCTCCACCTCACCCGTCGATTGCACCGCGGCCCCGTCGTTGATGGACGTCGATGATCGCACCTATGCGCCGACGTCCCAGTCACACCGCAAAAACGTGAGTCACACCCGTCACGACTCTCCCCCCTTGACAAGTCGCTTGCGTGCGTTTAAGTTGTATCCATGCTACTTGATATCAAGAGAAATGGAAGGCGGGCGTGACAGACGTGGAGATCCGGAATGCCCCGGTGTCGGTCGGGGATGATTTTGAGGACGAGTTCCCCGATGCCAGACGGGTTGCAACCGTGGCCGTCGCCAATCTGGTTCGCACCGCCGATCGCATGCTGGCCGAAATCGACCGCCGACGCCGCACCGTCGCCAACCTCTCGGCCAACGCATCTCAGATCCTGGCGGTCGTCGAAGGCGCGGGGGAACCGCTTCCTCCGCATGTCATCGCCGAGCGACTCCTCGTCACCAGCGGCACCATGACGTCACTGCTCGACACCCTGGAACGCCGCGGACTGATTCAGCGCGTTCCCCACCCCAGCGACCGGCGCAAGCTTCTGATCGACATCACGGACGAGGCGAGGGACATCCTCGACCGCATGTTGCCACGGATCCACGGCGCCGAGCGGGACGCCCTCTCAGTTCTCTCCGACGACGAGTGCCGGACCATGACCGCGCTCCTGGAGCGTATCCAGGCGCAGCTCGAAGAACTTGCGCATGCGAATCCGCCTGATCGCGAGGAAAGGAGGGTGTCAGGCAGCAGATAGGGAGTCGCATCCCCGCACCTGTGACCACTGTCTAGTAGAAGGGACACCTACCGTGGCAATCGAGCAACCGTCGTTACCCCCAACAGCGGACGACTTCGTTTCAACGCTCTCCAGTGACCGAGCCCGGCTTGGGTACAGCCTGGCCCGTGACGAGGGAGAGTCCTTCTGGCTCCTCGGGATGCTCCAGACGATCAGAATCGGCAGGGAAGATACCGGCGGTCGCTACGGCCTCCTCGAGATCGTGGTTCCGCAGGGGCTCGGCTCGCCCTATCATGTCCATCCTGAAGAGGATGAGTGGTTCTATGTCCTGGAAGGGGAGCTAACCTTCTACGTCGCCGAGGCCCGCCTCTCGCTCCCGGCGGGATCGTTCGGGTTCGGCCCCAAAGGCATCCCGCACACCTTCTTCGGGCAGTCAGCCGAGCCGGCCCGAGCGCTCGTCGGCTTTCAGCCGATGCAGTTTGAGGGATTTGTCCGAGAAGTCGGCACCCCGGCGCCGGAGCGCGTCCTGCCGCCGGTGTCCAGGGAGCACCCGGACCCGGCCAGGCTCGCGCCCATCGCCAAACGAAACGGGTTCATCATCCTCGGCCCGCCCGGTCCGCCTCCCGGGCAATAACCGAGGCGACACCCTGGGTGCGTCCCGTTCCGCCGATCTCCGACCGGAGATCGGCGGAACGGGACGCCCTGTATAAAGGAGCATGACGTATCTCGCCTCGCCTGACCGCTACGACACCATGCTCTATCGCCGCTCGGGACGGAGCGGGCTCAAGCTGCCGGTCATCTCACTGGGCCTGTGGCACAACTTCGGCTTCGACCGTCCCATCGACCTGCAGCAAAATATCCTCCGCCGTGCCTTCGATCGGGGCGTCACCCACTTCGACCTGGCTAACAACTACGGGCCGCCCTACGGCTCGGCCGAGGAGAACTTCGGCCGCATCTTCGCCTGGGATTTCAAACCCTACCGCGATGAGCTGATCATCTCCTCCAAGGCCGGATACGACATGTGGCCGGGACCGTACGGCGAGTGGGGATCGCGCAAGTATCTCCTCGCCAGCCTGGATCAGTCGCTGCAGCGGCTGGGTCTGGAGTACGTGGACATCTTCTACTCCCACCGCTTCGATCCGGAGACACCGCTGGAGGAGACCATGGGCGCGCTGAGCCACGCCGTCCGATCCGGCAAGGCGCTCTACGCCGGAATCTCCTCCTACTCCCCGCAGCACACCCACCGGGCGGCGGAAATCATGCGCGGGATGGGCACGCCGCTCGTCATCAATCAGCCCTCGTACTCCATGTTCAACCGCTGGATCGAGGACGGACTGGTGGACGCCGCCGCCGAGGAGGGGATGGGCATCATCGTCTTCAGTCCGCTGGCGCAGGGGCTGCTGACGGACAAATACCTCAACGGCATTCCCGAAGGCTCGCGCGCCAGCAGAAACTCCTCACTCTCTCCCGATCAGATCAACGAGCAGACGCTCTTCAAAATCCGGCACCTGAACGAGATCGCCCAACAGCGCGGCCAGACGCTGGCGCAGATGGCGATTGCCTGGACGCTGCGCGATCCGCGCGTGACTTCGTCGCTGGTCGGCGCCAGCAGCGTGGCGCAGCTCGACGACACACTCGGCGCCATCAACAATCTCGACTTCACGCCCGAGGAGCTGGAGGAGATCGACCGCTACGCCACGGAAGCGGACATCAACATCTGGGCGGCGTCGAGCAAGGAGTAGCGCTCCCCACTCCAGACCCCGTGCTACCCTCGTCCTATCGCGACTGAGG
>JAICWV010000183.1 GCA_025966365.1 Chloroflexota bacterium
CGAGAGATCGGCGACGGACGGCACGCTGACCTCGTCGAGCGACCCGAGATACTCGCGCCATGCGTTGGGGTCCCATAATTCCAGCCGGCTGAACATACCCACGATCACCGTCTTCCGATCGATGGTGGCATACTGCAACAGCGCCGAGGGCACGCTGATCCGCTTCAGGTTGTCGATGTCGGAGAGGTGCGCATCGGAGAGGGCGCGGTGCATGAAGATGCGGCTTTCGTCGTCGTCAAGGCTCCGGTATGCCTCGTCGAGAACCGCCTTCCAGGTCGTCAGGTCGTAAACATAGAGGCAGGCCTCTTCGCCCTTGACCACCATGACCCGACTCCAGTCCACATCGCCGTGGGCCGCCAGAAGATGCCCGGGTACGGTAATGCGGCCCTTCTGGTCAACTGTCCGCTCGTACTCGCCGAAATACACGGTATGCCTGCCTGTGGATCGAGGTTTCGACGGGGTGGGACGCGCTCAGTATATGGGCGCGCCCGCCCTGGGTCAACGCGAATTGCGCGAACGCGGAGGCGGGAACGCTGAACGACTCTCTACAGTCCCATCAGTCCCTTGGGAATGCGCATTTTACCGGACGTCAGCTGCTTCATCATCTTCTGCACGTCCTTGAACTGGTTCAAAAGTTGGTTGACTTCCTGGACCGAGGTGCCGCTGCCGCGCGCGATGCGCTTTCGCCTGCTGCCGTCAATGATGCCCGGGTTGCGCCGCTCCTGCCTGGTCATCGAGGTGATAATCGCCTCGATGTGCTTGACCTGCTTGTCGTTCATATCCGGCATGCCGCCCATCTGCTTCACCGCCCCACGCATGCCGGGGATCATCTCGACCAGCTGCGCCATCGGACCCATCTTGCGCACCTGCTGCATCTGCTTGAGGAAGTCGTCGAGATCGAACGTGGCAGTGCGCATTTTCTTCTCGATCGACCTGGCCTCCTCTTCCGTGATCTGCTCCTGCGCTTTCTCGATGAGCGAAAGGACATCACCCATACCCAGGATGCGCTGGGCCAGTCGGTCGGGATGGAACACTTCGAGAGCGTCGGTCTTCTCGCCGGTCCCCATGTATTTGATGGGGACGCCCGTAACTTCCCGGATCGACAGCGCAGCCCCGCCGCGCGCGTCTCCGTCCATCTTGGTCAGCACGAGACCGGTAACGTTGACGGCCGCGTGAAAAGCTTCGGCCGCGTGCACCGCGTCCTGCCCGGTCATGGCGTCGGCCACCAGCAGCACCTCATGCGGTGAAACCGCGCGCTCGATCTCCTGGAGCTCGGACATCATTTGCTCGTCGATATGAAGCCGCCCGGCGGTGTCCAGAATCACAACCGTATTCGCGTTTCGCCGGGCGTACTGCACCGCGTTGGCGGCGGCCTTCGGCGGACTGGCTTTGATACCTTCGCTGTAGACGGGAATGTTCAGCTGCTTGCCCAGAGCAATGAGCTGGTCAATGGCGGCCGGTCGGTACACGTCGAGTGCGGCCAGAAGCGGGTGGTGCCCCCCCTTGCGCAGGGTGTTCGCCAGCTTTGCTGCGGTCGTGGTCTTGCCGGCGCCCTGCAGGCCGGCGAGGAGAATGATCGAGGGCGGAGTCTGTGACATCTCCAGTCTGGTGGGCTCGCCCAGGACGGCCAGCAACTCTTCGTGGACGATTTTGACCACTTGCTGGCCGGGGGTGAGGCTCTTCATTACCTCAGAACCGATGCACCGCTCCTTAACCCGTTTCACGAACTGCTTGACCACTTTAAAATTCACGTCGGCCTCGAGGAGCGCCATGCGAATCTCCCGCATGGCCACGTCAACGTCGCGCTCGGTAAGGACGCCCTTGCCGCGGAGGCCCGTAAAGATGTCAGTCAGGCGGTCGGAGAGTGTTTCAAACATTGGTTTCCTTACTCGAACAGGGCATTGACGAATTGCAGATGGTCAAAAGGGGCGAACGCATCCGGCTTCTCGCCTGTGCCGATGTACCAGATGGGAACCTTCAGCTCGTTGAATACAGAGAAAACGACGCCGCCCTTGGCAGTCCCGTCTAGCTTGGTGAGGACGATGCCGTCCACGTTGACGCTCTGCAAGAAACTTTTGGCCTGCAGAATGGCATTCTGCCCGGTGGTCGCGTCGACGACCAGAAGCGAGACCACGGGAGCATCGGGGGCAGCCTTGTTCGCGACCCGCTTGAGCTTCTGCAGCTCTTCCATGAGGTTGAACTTGGTGTGCAGCCGACCGGCAGTGTCCACCAGGACGATCTGAGCGCCGCGGCTCTGGGCCGCTTTGATGGCATCGAACACCACGGCTCCCGGGTCCGCCTCGGGCTGGTGCGCGACGATCGGCACGCCCACCCGCTCTGCCCACACCCGCAGCTGGTCTATCGCAGCTGCACGGAACGTATCGCCTGCGGCAAGAAGCACGCTTCTCCCCTGGTGGTGCAAGTAGGTGGCCAGCTTGGCGATACTCGTCGTCTTTCCCGATCCGTTCACGCCGACGACGAGGACAACGGTGCCGTCGGGCATGTCCTCAACCGGCACAAAGTCGACCTCTCCCAGAATGTGGACCATCTGGCGGCGAATGGCAGTCTCGGCCTCGACCGGCGTCCGTATCTCCTCGCGCTCCACTTCCTCCCGCGCCCGCTCGACTAGAGTCATGGCGGTTACGGGCCCGACATCGGCCTGGATCAGCAGCTCCTCGAGCTGGTCCCAGGTCTCGCCGGTGATGACCTGCTCCCGAAAGAGTGACGAGATTCGGCCGAGCGCGCCCTCGCGCGTCTTCTGTACGGCTTCCTCGATGTGCTCCTTCTGCTCCGGAGTCGGAGTTTTCGGCGCCCGCCGAAACAGGTCTCTCACTGGTCCCCCAGAAAAAAGCAACACCCTCCTGGTGGAGAGGTGTTGCGGACTATCTTCAACACCAGTATACCAGCCGCACTCCCGAAGTTATGTAAACTAGATCCGTCATGCGTCCCGCTCCTCGATCCGCATGCCGACGCGCACTATGCGCATGGCCCGCATCGCTGCCTCGGCTACCAGGCCCGCCGTCTCATGAATGGCGCGGTCCTGTGACATGGGCCGGTTGACCACGCCGATCACGGCGTCGAGCCCGTGGTCAAAGACCACGCGGTAGTCTCTGCTGGTACTGCCAACCACGGCGATCACCGGGACACCGTGCCGGTTGGCCCGGGCCACAATGGCCATTGGGGCCTTGCCGTAGATGTCCTGGCTATCCATGCGACCCTCGCCCGTCAGAACCAGCGAGGCTCGCTGGATCCGCTCGTCCACATGCAGGGCGCGGAAGAGGATATTCACTCCCGGCTCGATACGGGCGTGCAGAAAGGCCAGAAGCCCGGCTCCCATCCCACCCGCGGCGCCGGCGCCGGGGATGTCTCGCACGTCCCGTCCCAGGTCGCGCCGGATAACAGCGGCATAGTGGTCGAGGGCCGCATCCAGCTGGCGCACGGTGGCGGCGTCCGCTCCCTTTTGAGGACCGTACACGTGACTGGCGCCCTCGGGACCGCAGAGCGGATTGTTGACGTCGACCGCCGCCTCTACCGCCACGTCACGCACCCGGGGATCGAGGTCGGACACGTCGATGCGGTCGAGCCGCTCCAGGCCTGCGCCCCCCAGCGGGATCTGATTCCCCTCTTTGTCGAGTAGACGCGCCCCCAGGGCCTGAGCCATACCGGCACCGCCGTCGTTGGTGGCGCTGCCCCCAAGCCCGACGATGAGCCTGTCGATTCCGTGATCGAGCGCATGGCGGATGAGCTCACCTGTTCCATAGGTAGTCGCCCGGAGGGGATTTCGGACCGAACGCGGTATCAGGGGGAGGCCGGACGCTGCCGCCATCTCGACCACCGCGGTGTCTCCCGAGCCCAGGAGTCCCCAGGTTGCATTCACCGCCTCCTCCATTGGACCCATGACCCGGGTGGTGACCGTGTGTCCTCCCGAAGCCTGCACCAGCGCCTGCACCGTCCCTTCCCCGCCGTCGGCGATAGGAAGCAGATCGAGGTCCGCGTCCGGGAAGACCTGCCGGACCCCTCGGGCCATGGCCCGAGCCACATCGGCGGCGTCGAGGCTCCCTTTGAAGCTCTGGGGCGCCAGTAGGATCCGCATGGCCTTATCTCACGTCGACGGAGCCCGGTGAGACGACTTCGATCCAGCTCGTGCCCGGATTCCATCGGATCGGGAAACCGGATGCGTTGGTGAGGCGCAGGAGCGCGTTTCGGGAGGGCTTTGACCAGGTTGCAGCGATCCGCTCGCCGCTCCGAAAGACGTAGGCCGTGCCGCTGCCCGTGGTGCGGATCGAGATCCGATCGAGAGGGTCGTTGGGAATAGGTTTCATGGAGGTGACCATGACGACCACATTGGAAACGCGGATCTGCTGCCCGGTGAGCGAGTCGACGGACGGCGTGCCACCGACCGATCGGAGGTAGGCGTCATCCGCGGGATCGTAGCGATAGCCGACCGTGTAGTCCGAATTGGGGGTGACACCGGGAGGAGCAAAGCGGATAGTGATAAGCCTGGCCGTCGGATGCGACGGCGGCTTCCTGTCAACCTGATGGGGGAGCGGGCTCAGTTTCCCGGTCATTTCCCGGTTGCGCAGCCGAGCCAGGGTTCGCACCGCGGGCGTCCCGGTGAAAAGGTTGTGCGGGGCTTGCCGGTTCTGGACTCGGTGGAAGGTTGCGCCGGTCCGTGCCGCGTCAACATCAACCAGATCCTGTAACGACTTGATCAGGGATTGCGCTGCCGGAGAGCCCCCATCGTGCACGAAGAGCGGGTGGTAGGGAAGCGCCCAGTCGACAAAGTACGGCCGGGCGCTCCGGATTGGTCCGAGTGTCACCGCATCGCGCTCCAGAAAAATGGGCATCAGGCGGGTGATTCCGCCTTCCACCGGCGCTTCATAGACGACACTGGCCTCCCCCGTGCCTGACTGCGGTCGGGCTGCTACGAAGTTATCGATCATGGCCGCGATCGGGGCGCGATCGGCCCGCTGCCTCGGTGTCGGGAGTCCGTCTAGCGGGCCGCGAATGCTGCCGGATAAGACGGTCGGTGACGCCAGAGCGGCAGGTCCCGCGGTGGGGACGGCCAGCGCAGACTTCGCGGGTGAGGCCGCCAGCACGCCGACCGCAACGGCGGATAGAACCGCAGCCGTCAGGATCAGCAGGAGCGCGAGAAGGGTGGGCGGAAGCCGTGTCACGTAACCGGCGAAACGGCCTGCAGGTCCAGCGACTGGAGGTAGCCGCGGAACGACGGTCCCAACTCGGGGTCCTGGAGGGCGGTCTCGACGGTTGCACGCAGAAAGTCCAGCTTGTTTCCGGCGTCATAGCGCGTGCCTTCGAATTCATAGGCGTACACGGCGCGCCGCTGCATCAACTGGACAAGCGCGTCGGCCAGATAGATCTCGCCGCTGGGCCCGACCTGGGTTGCGCTGAGAATCTCGAAGATATCGGGCGTCAGGACGAAACCGCCGATCTGGGCCAGATCTGACGGAGACTTCGCCCGGGGCGGTTTCTCCACCACCGATCGCGCCCGACTTACCCTGGCCTCGATCGGCTCGACGTCGAGCATCCCGTACTTTTCGAAGTCGCTCTCCGGGACGCGTCGAACACCCACCACCGGTCCCCTGTACTGTTCCGCCACATCCATGAGCTGGCGGGCAACCGGTGGTCGTCCGAGAAGGATGTCGTCGCCCCACAG